>NZ_CP011567.1:4238333-4549666 GCF_001655615.1 Pseudomonas sp. GR 6-02 | reverse complement strand
GCGAAGCCGAGCACGAGAGTCAGTCGGCGCTGCCGTTCCTGCGTTTCACCCGGCTGACCGAAGCCGACGAAGCCCTGCGCGCGTTTGCCGGGAAGGCGTGCAAGCAACGGCGGGATCGCACGGCGCTGATCGATTTGATGCATGGCCTGAACCAGCACATGACCTACACGCCAGGTGCCACCGAAGTGGAGACCAGCGCCGCGCAAGCTTTCGCCGGGCGTTCCGGGGTCTGCCAGGACCATACCCATGCGTTTCTCGCCTGCGCCCGCAGCCTGGGCATCCCCTCGCGTTATGTGTCGGGGTATTTGTACAGCGAGAACAGTGAACACCTGGCCAGTCACGCCTGGGCGGAAGCCTGGCTGAATGACGCCTGGTATAGCTTCGATGTGACCAACGAACTGGCCCGGCCTGAACGTCACTTGAAACTGGCCGTGGGCCTGGACTACCTCGACGCCTGTCCGGTGCGCGGTATGCGCCGTGGCGGCGGGTATGAGCAGATGCATGCCAAGGTGTTGGTCGCGCCGACGCCTGCGCCGGTGATCTCCGTCCAACAGCAGTAGCAGTCATTCATTGTGGCGAGGGAGCTTGCTCCCGCTCGGCTGCGCAGCAGTCGCAAACCCGGCGAATGCGGTTTGCCTGACGGATCGCGTCGCCTGATTTGAGGGCCGCTTCGCGCCCCAGCGGGAGCGAGCTCCCTCGCCACAGGTGGATGTTTACTTGGCCGTAGACACCTTGCGTCCCGCCATGTGCTTCAAATACCCCACCAACAACTCCAGATCCCCCTCCGGCAACACCGTCGGCGAGAACCCGGGCATCTTCGCCTGCGGCCACTGGCGCAAGCTCTGCGGGTCACGGATGTAACGCTTGAGGAAGTCCGCGCCGAAATACTCGGTCGGGTTGAACGGAATATTCAGGTCCGGCCCGAACTGCGCGTCCCCCGCGCCATTGAGTCGATGACAGGCCAGGCAGTTCTTCTGAAACAGCGCAAAGCCCTTGTTCACCGGATGGTCCGCCTTCAATGCAGGATCGGGTAACAGGGCAGGGAAGCGCTCATCCACCGGGGCCATGCGCTTGATGCTCGCCACTTCGAACGGCCATTGCTCGGGACTGATATTGCCCGCCTGTGGATCGGTCCAGACCAGATAGAACGGCCCGGCACTGGGCTTGCCCTCGGACAGCGGCGGCCACGGCTTGGCCGGGTCTTCAATCGCCAGCCAGGCCTGCGCGCCCTGGGTATTGAGCAACGGTGCGGCGGCCAGTTCGGCGGCAAAACCGTCCAGGGCCACGGCTTGCAAGTGGTCGTCAGGCTTGATGCCCGTCAACAACGCTGCCAACGGCACGGCGCGATAGCTCATGTCCCGTTTGTAGGAAACGTCGTTAGTGATCGTGATGGTCTGAGCCTGAGGATGCTTGAGCAATTCCTCGGTCTGCCAGGTGCGAGGGCTCGCGCCCAACTCAAGATTCAGCTGCGCGGCAGACAGAGGCGTGCTGAGCAGCAAGGCCCCAAACAAAATGAGCGCTTTCAAGTGATCGTCGTCCATGTCGTGGAAGTGCCGCAAAGGTTGGCACAGCCACGCCGGCCCGGATAGCGAGCCAGTCACATTTTTATCAGGCGAAATGAAAACCCCCGCTGCTCGATCAGCCAAGCACCTTGGTCAGGTTCGGCAAAATCAACAACAGCGTAGTAGCAAATAGAATGAGCCCGGCTTGACGTACTTTCGAATGTTTGAACATGGCTTGACCGCCTTTTTTGTTATTTCCTGGTTGCCTGCCTGCATATCTCCATGACGGCAGAGCGCTGCACTTCCTGTAGGACGAGAGCCTCGGCAAAACCCGACGACAACTTCGTACAGGTTTACATTAGGGCCCGCGTCACGCTTGGCTTAGATCCATTTCGTATGGACTTAGCGCTGATCGCTGCCAAAAAGACATGAGGCCTATGGCCAGCTTCTTGGGCGCCCGTTGGCTAGACAGCTTGGTGACACGAATCGATTAATCCGATAGCTGACTACCGTTCGTCTGAGCGTGACCGTCAACGCCAATGAGCGCTGTGGTCATTGAATCCACAGCTGCTCGGCATAAGGTGAGGGTATAGAGATCACCCTCAGGTTCGAGAACGCCATGACCCAAGCTTTGATATTTGACGCGTTACGCACGCCCCGTGGCAAAGGCAAGGCCAATGGCGCCTTGCACAGCGTCAAGCCAGTGAACCTGGTGGCCGGGCTGCTGACGGCGTTGCAGCAGCGCACCTCCCTGGACACCAGTCAGGTCGACGACGTGGTGCTTGGCTGTGTGACGCCTATCGGTGATCAGGGCGCCGACATTGCCAAGACCGCCACACAAGTGGCCGATTGGGACGTCAGCGTGGCGGGTGTGCAACTCAATCGCTTCTGCGCGTCGGGGCTGGAAGCAGTGAACCTGGGCGCGATGAAAGTGCGTTCCGGCTTCGAAGATCTGGTGGTGGTCGGTGGCGTCGAGTCGATGTCCCGCGTGGCCATGGGCAGCGACGGCGGGGCCTGGGCGCTGGACCCGGAAACCAACTTGCACAGCCATTTCACACCCCAGGGCGTGGGTGCTGACCTGATCGCGACAATCGAAGGTTTCAGTCGTCAGGACGTCGATGCCTTCGCGTTGCACTCCCAGCAGAAAGCGGCGCGGGCGCGGGCGGATGGTTCCTTCAACAAGTCGCTGGTGCCGGTGCAGGACCAGAACGGCATCATCCTGCTTGATCACGATGAGTTCATTCGCGCCGATTCGACGATGGAAGGCCTGGGCAAGCTCAAGCCAAGTTTCGAAATGATCGGGCAAATGGGCTTCGACGCCACGGCATTGCGGGTGTACAGCCAGGTCGAGCGGATCAACCACGTTCACACGCCGGGCAACAGCTCCGGGATCGTCGATGGCGCGGCGCTGATGCTGATCGGCTCCGAAGCGAAGGGCCGGGCGCTGGGCTTGCAGCCACGGGCGCGGGTCGTCGCCACGGCAGTCACCAGCACCGACCCGACCATCATGCTCACCGGCCCGGCGCCGGCCACCCGCAAGGCACTGGCCAAGGCCGGGCTGCGGGTCGAAGACATCGACCTGTTCGAAGTCAATGAAGCGTTCGCCTCGGTCGTGTTGAAGTTCATCAAGGACATGGCCATCGACCCGGACAAGGTCAACGTCAACGGCGGCTCCATCGCCATGGGCCATCCGCTCGGCGCCACCGGTTGCGCGATTCTCGGCACGCTGCTCGATGAACTGGAAACCCGGCGCCTGCGCTATGGCCTGGCGACATTGTGTGTCGGCGGCGGCATGGGCATTGCCACCATCATCGAACGCCTCTGAGCCTGCGTTTAAGAAAATCCGACTCAAGGAAAATTGCCATGACCCAAGCCATTCGTTACGAAAAGGGCCCGGACCGGATCGTCGTCCTGACCATCGACATGCCGGGCCAGAGCGCCAACACCATGAACGCGGTCTACCGCGAGGCCATGGCCACCTGTGTCGAGCGCCTGGTCGCCGACAAGGATGCGATTGCCGGCGTGATCATCACCTCGGCCAAGAAAACCTTCTTCGCCGGTGGCGACCTCAATGAACTGATCAAGGTCGGCAAGCCCGAAGCCAAAGCCTTTTACGACATGGTGCTGAACCTCAAGGGCCAGTTGCGCACCCTGGAAACCCTCGGTAAACCGGTGGTCGCCGCCATTAACGGCGCGGCGCTCGGCGGCGGTTGGGAAATCTGCCTGGCGTGCCATCACCGTGTAGCGCTCGACAACCCGTCGGTGCTGCTTGGCCTGCCGGAAGTCACCCTCGGCCTGTTGCCGGGCGGCGGCGGGGTGGTGCGCATGGTGCGCATGCTGGGCATCGAAAAAGCTCTGCCGTATCTGCTGGAAGGCAAGAAAATCCGCCCGCAACAGGCGCTGCAAGCGAGGTTGATCGATGAGTTGGCTGTCGATCACGATGAGCTGATGGCCAAGGCGCGGGCGTGGATTGCTGCTCATCCGGTTGCTGTGCAGCGTTGGGATGTGAAGGGTTATCAGATCCCTGGCGGTACGCCGTCGGATCCGAAAGTCATGCAGATGCTGGCCATCACGCCGTCGATCCTACGTAGTAAAACCCAGGGGTGCCTGCCCGCGCCGGAGAAAATCCTCTGCGCCGCGGTGGAGGGCGCTCAGGTGGATTTCGACACCGCGCACCTGATCGAAACCCGCTATTTCACCGAACTGACTACGGGCCAGGTGTCGAAAAACCTCATCGGCACCTTTTGGTTCCAGCTCAATGAGATCAATGCCGGCGGTTCGCGACCTCAGGGCATAGCGCCTTACGTGACGAAGAAAGTCGGTGTGCTCGGCGCCGGGATGATGGGCGCGGGCATCGCGTTTGTCAGCGCCTCGGCCGGTATCGATGTGGTGCTCAAAGACATCAACCTCGCCGCGGCAGAGAAGGGCAAGGCTCACTCGGCGGCGCTGCTGGACAAGAAGGTTGCTCGGGGTCAGTTGAGCCGGGAGCAGCGCGAGGCGATTCTGACGCGAATCGATATCACTCAAGACGATGCGGATCTGGCCGGTTGTGATTTGATTATCGAAGCGGTGTTTGAAGATCGCGAGCTTAAAGCCAGGGTCTCATCGGCAGCGCAAACCGTCGTCGGCCCGGACGCGGTGATCGCCTCCAATACCTCGACGTTGCCGATCAGTGGCCTGGCCACCGCCGTGCCAGACCAGAGCAAATTCATCGGCCTGCATTTCTTCAGTCCCGTGGAGAAAATGCCGTTGGTGGAAATCATCAAAGGCGTCCATACCAGCGACGAAACCCTGGCTCGCGGTTTCGATTTCGTCCTGCAAATCAAGAAAACTCCGATTGTGGTGAACGACAGTCGTGGCTTTTTCACGTCGCGTGTGTTCGGCACCTTCACCAACGAAGGCATCGCGATGCTCGGCGAAGGGGTGAGCGCGCCGATGATCGAAACCGAAGCGCGCAAGGCCGGCATGCCTGTCGGGCCTCTGGCGATCTCCGACGAAGTTTCCCTCAGCCTCATGAGCCATATCCGCCAGCAAACCGCCAAAGACCTGCAAGCGGAAGGGAAACCACTGATTGAGCACCCGGCGTTCGCCGTGATTGACTTGTTGCTCAAGGAATTCAAGCGTCCGGGCAAGGCCGCTGGAGGTGGTTTCTACGATTACCCGGCCGCCGGGCAGAAACATTTGTGGCCGGAGCTGAAAACCCGCTTCGAGAAAGCCGACGGGCAGATTTCGCCGAAAGACGTGCGCGATCGCTTGCTGTTCATCCAGGCCATCGAAACCGTGCGTTGTGTAGAGGAGGGCGTGCTGACCTCGACGGCGGATGCCAACGTCGGCTCGATCTTCGGCATCGGCTTCGCGGCCTGGACCGGCGGTGCGCTGCAATTCATCAACCAGTACGGCGTGAAAGACTTCGTCGCCCGCGCCCAGTACCTGGCCGAGCAATATGGCGAACGCTTCACGCCGCCTGCGCTGTTGCTGGAGAAAGCCGCCAAGGACGCGCTGTTCTAAGGGGACGTTCCAAGGGACCGATGACGCCTTCCGGGGCTTGCCTTGTCACCGTGTTTCAAGGCAGGCTCTGGGGTGTGCATTATTCCCACCATGTGTCAGGTATTTTTTATGTCGTTACGCATCTGCATTCTGGAAACCGACATCCTGCGTCCGGAACTGGTCGATCAATATCAGGGTTACGGGCAGATGTTCCAGCGTCTGTTTTCGCAGCAACCCATCGCGGCCGAATTCAGCGTGTACAACGTGATGCAGGGCGATTATCCCAGCGATGACCTGACCTTCGATGCGTATCTGGTCACCGGCAGCAAGGCCGATTCCTTCGGCACCGACCCGTGGATTCAAACCCTCAAGACGTACCTGCTCAAGCGCTACGAACGTGGCGACAAACTGTTGGGCGTGTGCTTCGGTCACCAACTGTTGGCGCTGCTATTGGGCGGCAAGAGCGAGCGGGCGACCCAGGGCTGGGGCGTCGGCACCCACAAATACAAACTCGCGGCCAAGGCGCCGTGGATGAGCCCGGTGAGGGAAGAACTGACGTTGCTGATCAGTCACCAGGATCAGGTCACCGCGTTGCCGGAAAACGCGACGGTGATTGCTTCTAGCGATTTCTGCCCGTTCGCCGCGTACCACATCAACGATCAGGTGCTGTGCTTCCAGGGGCATCCGGAGTTCATTCACGATTACTCGCGGGCGCTGCTGGATATCCGCCAGGAAGCACTGGGCGAGCAGATTTATTCGCAAGGTATGGCGAGTCTTGAACACGAGCATCACGGCACTACCGTCGCAGAGTGGATGATGCGGTTTGTGGCGCACAAGCCTGAGACTGACTCGGTTAAGCCTTAAAAGCCTCGCGGGCAAGCCTCGCTCCTACGGATAACCCTGTAGGAGCGAGGCTGCCCGCGAATTTTGCAGACGCCTCGGTTCCGACTACAACCACCCAGACTTTTTGAAGCTCGCCCACAAACCGACGCACCCAACGGTGATAAACCCCAGCACCGCGAAATACCCGTAATGCCAGCTCAACTCCGGCATGTTCTGGAAGTTCATCCCATAGATCCCGGCCACCGCGGTCGGGAACGCCAGAATCGCCGCCCATGCCGCAAACTTGCGCTGCACCACGCTCTGGCGTGACGCCTCCAGCAACACCCCGACCTCGATGGTCTGGCTGGCAATGTCCGCCAGGGTCGTCAGGTCTTCCAGTTGCCGCGTGACATGAATCTGCACATCGCGGAAATACGGGCGCATATTTTTGTCGATAAACGGAAAGCTCAGCTTTTGCAGTTCCTCACCGATCTCCACCATCGGTGCCGCATACCGGCGCAAGCGCAATACATCGCGGCGCAGGCCGTGGAGTTTCTGGATATCGCGTTCATTCAGGGAACCGCAGAGGACATTGCTCTCCAGCTCATCGATCTCGGCATGAATCGCTTCGCCCATCGGCTGGTAGTTTTCAATCACGAAATCGAGGATGGCATAGAGTACGAAATCTTCCCCATGCTCCAGCAAAAGCGGGCGCGCCTCACAACGCTGTCGGACATGGGCGTAGGACGCCGAATGACCGTTACGTGCGGTAATGATGTAACCCTTGCCGGCGAAGATATGCGTCTCGATGAACTGCAATTTGCCTTCATGGCGGATCGGCGAATACGTGACGATGAACAGCGCATCGCCGAACGTTTCCAGCTTCGGTCGGCTGTGTTTTTCCAGGGCGTCTTCGATGGCCAGTTCGTGCAGGTTGAACTGGCGTTGCAGGTTGAACAGCTCCTGCGCATTGGGCTCTTCGAGGCCGATCCACACAAAGTGGCCAGGCTTGGCAGCCCAGGCAGCGCCTTCGTCGAGGGTGATGTTGGTGACTTTCTTACCGGCGCTGTAAACCGCAGCAGCAACGACTCTACCCATGATGATTCACTTCTTATCGGTCGCTTTCTATTGGTAAAGACTGGCGGTGCCAGGCAGGTTTCAGCTTAACCTTGTCTACTGCTTGAGAGTCAGCAAAATCGGTAGAGTTCGCAGGCAAAAGAAAACCCGCACAGGGCGGGTTTCATTCAGGCGGCTTGCAGCTGCCGATCCATCGAGTCGATGCACTCACGCATCTGTTCGCGGCACTGGGCGATCAACATCGGCATGTCATCCAGACTCAATCCAGCCGTAGGAATTGCCGGTAACGAACGGATCAGAATCTTCCCACTGCGCCAGCGGTTCAATCGCATGTGTTTGACGTAACTGCTGACACACACCGGCACGATTGGCACGCCGGCGGCAATCGCCATCTGGAACGCGCCTTTCTTGAACGGCAGCAGCTCTTCACCCAAGTTGCGGGTGCCCTCGGGGAAGACCCAGATCGAGGTGTCTTCATTCTGCAAGGTGTGCGTGGTGGTCAGCATCGACTGGCGTGCCTTGTGCGCATTGCCGCGATCGATCAACACATTGCCCGCCAGCCAGAACAACTGCCCGAACAGCGGCACCCACTTCAGGCTCTTCTTGCCGATGCACACGGTGCGGCGGGGCACCACGTTGCCGAACACAAACAGATCGTAGTTGGACTGGTGGTTGGCGATGATCACGCAGCTGTCGGGTTTATCCATCAACGGCCCGACATCGGCCTTCACCCGCAAACGCAAAATACACATTGCCGGCCACGCATACAGACGGGCGCACAAACGGCTGTTGTCGGGATTGAACGGGCGGCACAGCCCGAGAATCACTCCAAGCGCACCGGCCAGAATAAAGTGCAGGCCCATCAATAACATACGAAACACAAACAGCATTTAAAGGCCCACCGGGACAAAAGGTGGCGCAGTGTACGGATGTGCACTGTTTTCGGCAATTGCCGCTATAGAAGTGGGAGATAGCCGATTTTTGAACGCATGTTTCCGACTTGTGGGTCAGATGCGGCCTAGAGCGGTTGTAAGGTTTTAAACCAGACACCCAAGAAAAAGCCCGACACGACGGTCGGGCTTTTCGGTGCAACGCGTTCGGGCTTAGCCCATGTGCTCCTGATCCAGGATGATCGCGTTGTCCAGCGTCTCCAGCAGCGCCTTGCGCGTTTTCAACTTGGTGTTCTTGTGGGCGATCATGTTGAGCTTCTTCAACTGACGAGCCGCCGCCAGCGCCGCGTCTTGCAGCTCTTCGGCCGACACCACCTTATCGAGGAAGCCGGCGTCCACGGCGTTTTGTGGGTTGAACATCTCGGCGTTGATCACCGCGCGATGGAACGCCGACTTGCGCAGACGATCACGGGCCAGTTCGATACCGGCATGGTGCATGGTCATGCCGATCTGCACTTCGTTCAGGCCAATGCTGAACGGGCCATCGACACCGATGCGGTAGTCAGCCGACAACAGAAGAAACGCACCCTTGGCCACCGCATGCCCAGGACATGCCACGACCACCGGGAACGGATGCGACAACAGGCGACGAGCCAGGGTCGAACCCGCAGCCACCAGCGCCATGGCCTCGTTAGGGCCGGCCGTCATCACCTTCAAATCATAACCACCCGACAAAATCCCCGGCTGACCGGTAATGATCACCACCGCCCGATCCGCTACCGCCCGATCCAGCGCAGCGTTAAACGCGACAATCACGTCCGGAGAGATAGCATTGACCTTGCCATTGCTCAAGGTCAGGGTCGCGATACCGTCTTCGAGATGGTAGGAAATCAACTCACTCATGACGCCAATCCTTCTAATAAAGTAGGGCAGACGTTACCCACCGCTGTAGGCCAGGTAAAGCGCCGTGACTGACCCGCCAGTCACCCTTTTCCAGCCCTCCAGGCATTGTCCGCCCCGCCCATCGCGCATTGGCTTCTATATAGAAGGGGAGGCGAAGCCGGAGATTGGCAGGTTTGCCATGCCCTTGAACGCCCCCAAAGCGCTAATCGCGTTAAGCGCATGAAAATTCTGAAAAAAATGTTTGCCATCAGAAAAGCTTTCGACTACATTAGCGCGCCTCGACAGACTGAATGCGTTTGACGAGATACGGTGAAGTGTCCGAGTGGCTTAAGGAGCACGCCTGGAAAGTGTGTATACAGGAAACTGTATCGAGAGTTCGAATCTCTCCTTCACCGCCAAATTCGATATACACAAAACCCCTGATTTCGAGAGAAGTCAGGGGTTTTGTGGTTTCTGGCGTCTGGAAAAGGGCGATATGGGACCGGCGCTAGGAAAATAGAGCTTGGAGAAGGACTGACCTGCCAATCTCAACAGGCAGTCTACAACTTGGTAAATCGGTGGCTACCGTCGGACAGTTCCAGCCAGCGCAATGTCTCCAAATTGCATAGCACCGGGGCGAGGCAACGCTTGTTTTCGGCTTATAGCGGGTATTCATGGACGGCAACGAGAAAATATTTATAAACACTTAAAATGCTTTACATTTTCGCGCTGCAAAGCAAGATGAGAAAGAAAACGTTGCCATCGAAATCCGCACAGGTTCTAAAGCGTGCACAGTTTTCATGGAGGTTGAAGTACTTGGAGTCATCAAGAAAACAGTTAGAATTTGACGACGCCAAGCCTTCGAAAAAGCTGGCCTAAAATAGTTTAATCTGCCAGACCAAGCTTGCGGCTAAACCAATAATAATCCGTGTAGTTAAATTGATCTCCAAACAACTCGTCGATCCTAGTCTTGATGATTGCATAGTCATGGCGAGCCCTACTTCTGTCGTGACATTGTGAGTTCTGTTCGATCTGTCCGGCCAGATACTTGATCGCCTCTTTATTGAAAAGCTTTATATATTGCGGGATTGCTACTTGAAAGCGCGAATCTGCTTGGTCATAACTTGAGCTTGCGCCGTAGTAGGTGGAAGCGATCATGCAAAATTTCTCCTGCCACTCTTCGGAATCAGAGAGCTGGAGAACATAATCAAATTGGTAAGGCGTAAATACTGGTTTGTCAGTTTTGATCCACGCTTGTAAATCGTCCCCATGCTTAAAAATGTTTTCTTTTATAAACCATCCTGCCGTTTTGCCAATAGGATCATTTGCAATATAATGCTCAATTTTCAAACGAGCAGCGTCACTCAATGCAGGGAATAATTCGTGGTTTTCAGAGAGAAAGAAAATAAGGTATTGTAAGGCGCTCCCAGCACTTGCCACGTTACTAAAGAAGTCAACATCTCCTTGTATAGTGGCAAGGAGAGCAGCCTTGTTCCGAGCAGCAACCACCTCAAGAACATGAAGGTTGATCAGCCTATTTTTCTCGCACTGCTCATTCTCAATTCTAAATACAAATTTCCACAATGATCGGAATATGTTTAATTCGACGGGTGGGGTAGTTCTGCTAAAATACCGGCTAACAACATACTTTTTAACTTTTTTTCTGCTGTTTAGTATCTCGTGTGATTCTGCAATGTCATCGAGTAGCTCTTGGAAAATATGTTGCGTGTAAAAAGGTGGTTTGGTTAAAACATCGGTCAAAGTGTTTCGAAGTAATGATCTAACTGTTTCTTTGTTTGGCGAATGCAGCTCACGCTCCCTGTTCAAAACAGGATGTGCTGATAGATGCCTTTGCTTTTGCAAATATCTCAAATTTTCGTATTCGGAACTATCCAGTAGATGTGTTTTATCGTTCACATCATCAATTAGTTTTAGCTCCCAGGCCGCAGATTTTTGATCGTTCTCTTGAATTGTGCTTAACTCTTTTAATATTACTTTGGCTGATGCGTCATCATATAAATCTATTAGGCTTTGTAACTTGTAGACAATATCGCATACCGCTACCGACCAAAGCATTACTACTGCGGATCGATAATTTCCGTTGTGATATGAAGATAGAACCTCCTTAAAGTATTCTTTTGTCTTGCCATAGTGGATGCTGTCTGACATTTTTTCTAATGAGAACTCGTCCATAAGACTTCCGCTTAGTTAATTTGATAGAGTGAGCATTGAAAAATAACCCTACAACGCCTCAGTAGGATTAAGACGTGAGGAACGAAAACAGTCAAGGCGTTAAATTCGCAAGTATCGAGGGCTTATATTTGGTCTTTGACTATGCGGCCACGGTTGGCCGCCGATAGCACGAACAGTAATTGGCGAAGGTATTCAGGACGGTGCTGCACGCCATGATCTAAAACACGCTGCTCGCGAACCCTTGTAGGCAAAATCGACGGTGGCCCCGATTGGGGCTTGTCGATTCGCCTGTTTGGTAGCGGCGCGCGCGGGGTGGTGTTGCTCTGCCCGACATGAGCCGTTCCACAAGGGTCAGCTTGTTGGCGGTGGGCGCTTTGCCGAAACCGTGGGCATCACTGGATTCACGTTGGAGTTGTGACCGGTGACAGTTTTAAGGCCAGTTGCAACATCCCCACCACATCCGGCCCGTCCTCATTGATCCACATCCCATAATGCTGACGGATCATGTTCCCGTTGGTATGCCCCATTTGCTCTGCGACCCAGTCAATCGAAGCAACGCCCGTGGTTAGCAACTGGCTGGCATAGGTATGTCGGCATTGGCCAGGTCCACGATAACGAACTCGGCCGCGCTCAAGTGAGCTTTGAAGAAACGATCCCTTACGACAAAGTCGCTCACATGCGGCAGACCGCTCTTGGTGTTCAGGAACACAAAGTGCAGCTTGTGCTTACGCACGGTTTTATTGTCCCGCTCAACGATGTCGACCGTCTGCGCCTTCTTGGCCGGATTCATCGCATCGATCTTGCGTAGCGCATCCCATGCAGGCTCCAGCAGCCGAACCTTCCGAGTAGAGCGCCGAGTTTTCGTGACCCGATAAGCCCCTCGTACCTTGGACCGACGAAACGTCATCGTACCCTGTTGCAGATCGACGTCTTTCCAAGCCAGGGCGATGGTTTCCGAAACCCGTGGCCCCGCCCAAATCATGAACTGAATCATCAGCAGCTCTTGCGCCCGATGCGTCGGCGTCTCAAGGATCTGTTTGATCTCCGTCCTGGTAAACGGATCCGGTGCCTCAGGATCGGGCAGCCGGACGAACAGCCCCTCAGTCGGATCATGCGCAACCTTCTTGCTAGTCCGGTAAAGCCGAAAGACCTGCCGCACGTTGCTGATGATGTCGCGAATGGTTTTGTTCTTCAGCTGCTTCGACAACGTGTCCTGCACCCACTCCTACAAGTCCAGATGATCAATCAGGTCGATCTGACCCTGCCCCAGCGCGGCCGCACATGCACTTCAGCCTTGTTGGCATAACCCCGATAGGACGTCGCGGCAACAGCGCCAAGAAACAGGAGGCCATCGCTGGTGGCGGGGAGAGCCTCAAGGATCTGCGGTATACCTACAGCGACCGCCAGTCGGCCCTCCGCGCCGCCGGGGCCGAGTTCAACCGGCTGCAACAGGGTAGCGCAACGCTCAGTTACACCCTTGCCATGGGCTGGCTGGATCTGATCCCTGAGCTGACCTACACGCTCGCTCCAGGGTGTGAAGCCAGAGATCGATGAAATCATTTGGTATGGCGGCAACGTGCAGCACACGCTCAGCGCGGACAATGGTTACACCGTCAGCCTAGAGCTGGAGAGTAAGCTACCCGAGGACACGGTTGAGAATCTGGCCGAAGAGAACAAGGGAGACTTTATGGAGATCATCGTGTGCTACCGCGACAAGAAGAGCGAGAAAGAAAAGACAGTGATGGCTGGGGAACAGAGCAGGCCGCGACGGTTACGATGGTTGTATGCTACGGAAAAACCCCAAAAAAGAGCTGTAGATCGTGAGTGGAACAGGATGAAAACATAGCCAGAAGCCACTATTCTGTCCCCATCCGATAAAAAATGGAGCGATCATGTCAGACCAATCACCGGAAGAACTGGAGTCAAAACTTACCGAGCTTGAGAACAAACTTCCCGAACTAAACCCGGTTAATAACTCGTTATGGAGAACTACGAGTCAATGTCAAGTACTACTCAAGGAGTCGGTTGCGACTGTCAAACCGGTAAAAATCACCAGTGCCGCAAAACGTTTTACACCCGATCGTCCATTCTATTTAGACTCCATAGACTTCCATAGCGAAAATCCTGCCAAATTGCCCGCCTACCTAACAGTAATTGTAAAACCATTAGGAAGGCCCTCTTACAACCTACAACTCACAACAACAGGTACCAGCGCAAAATTCACCTATGGCTATGTCCGTAGTTTTTGCGAGTGGTTCGAGATATATAGTGACTCGCTCCTTAACAAGCCAACACTTACAAAAATAAATATCTTTGGAGTCGATATCGATCAGATATCAGATCACTCCGAGGATATCGCCACCACAATAAGATTAAAGAGAGAGCTATCAAAGTTCAAAGAAGATTTAAAGAAAGAATATGTAGGGCTGCGTGACAAAGTTAATTTACTGACTGAAGAAAAGGAGTCATTGGAATCGTCTACAGCTGAAGTAAAAAGCGATTACGAGCTAAAGCTGTCTGAGCTTAGACTTACTGCAGTCGCCCTACTAACTGAAAACGGTAAACTTAAGAGTCTGCAAGATTCGATAGTGCAGAATGAGTCGAAACTCATCCAAACAAAAAACAACATAGAACAACTTAATGAAACCGTTACCAGCCAAAACAAAAGTATATCCACACTCAAATCTGAGCTAACAAGACTCACATCAGACAAAAACCTTATATCTGATGAGTATGGCCCGTATGTAAAAGAAGGGCGATCACAAGCAGCAATTTACGTACTAATCGTAACCTTCCCACTAATAGCAATTATTTTCTCAGTTTACGAAATGTACGCCGGGGCAAGCAAATTATTAACGACGGACTACAAAACTGCCACCGATATCATTGGATCGTTCATTCTACGAATTCCGTTTGCAGCCGTATTCGGACTGGCAATTTTTTATAGTTGGCGATTGACTTCTGTAATCGTTCAAAAAATATTCACAATACATAGTGATGGCTTACACTGGCAAAACTATTGGTACTTGCCAGGGAATCAGTCCACTCAGCAGCAAAAAACCTTGAAATAAGTAATGAGACTCTATTTCAAGAGCAAGTTCACCTCAAAGTAGAAGTTTTAAAAAGTCATCTCTCAAAGGATTTAGGTAATAACTTTGAATACCCTCCAGCTGCTCTAAAACAAAAGCCACCGAAGCGCAATGAGGCTGTGAATGACACAGAAATAGAACCGGCTGAGGAGGCGGAAAAATAACGCGTTAATCAAGAACATAAAAAATGCGAAGCCCCGACAATTACCGGGGCTTTTTTCTGCGCGACCTTACTTCGGTGACTGCACAAGCGCCTCGGGAGGTCTTCGATTACCTGGAGTGCTGGTTTAATGGGCGGTGGTATGAGCCGCCGTTGTCGCTGAATGGGCTGGCTCGGTCGGTAGGGGCGAGTGTGCATCTGCATTCTGGGTTGATGTTCAAGCGTAACCTGTTGAGCAAGATATTTATTCCGCATCCGTTGTTGTCGCGGGCTTCGTTTGAGCAGTTCGTTTTGGACTTTCTGTGCTTGGGTAATGGCTATCTTGAGGGGCGTCGTTCGCGGTTGGGCGGGGTTCGCAAGTTGGAAACGCCGTTGGCCAAGTACATGCGGGCGGGGCCGGATGGGCAGTTCTACCAGGTGCGTGGGTGGAAGGATGAGCACGCCTTTGAGCCGGATAGCATTTTTCATTTGCGTGAGACGGAGCTGCATCAGGAGATTTACGGGCTGCCGGAGTGGATCAGTGCGTTGCAGTCGGCGTTGTTGAACGAGTCGGCGACGTTGTTTCGGCGAAAGTATTACGAGAATGAGAGTCATGCCGGGTTCATCTTGTATATGACGGATGCGGCGCAGACTGAGACCGATATAGACGCTTTGCGCAAGGCGCTCAAGGATTCGAAGGGGCCGGGGAATTTTCGGAATCTGTTTGTTTATCCGCCGACAGGAAAGAGGGATGGAATACAGCTGATTCCGGTGAGTGAGGTCGCGGCGAAGGACCAATTCAACTCCATCAAGAACCAAACGCGGGACGACGTGTTGGCGAGTCTGCGCATTCCGCCGCTATTGATGGGGATTGTTCCTCAGAACGCAGGAGGATTCGGATCGATTCGGGATGCAATGGATGTATGGACAGAGAATGAGCTGAAGCCTGTCCAAAGCCGCATGTTGTATTTGAATGAATGGGTGGGTGGCGAAGTAATAGCTATTAATGTCTAATAAGCTGTTTTGATACGGTTAGCCCCTATCACTTAACGGATAGGGGCTGCATTAATAGTTAGCTCTTTAGTTTGTTTCGGTTTTGCTGAGCTTCTATGGCTCTCTTACTTGCATTGTTGAGCTGCACATAATAGCTTTCTTTCGGGGCGCCTTCCTCTGAGTTTCTTTCGTCAACGAGTAGGTCGAGTAGAGGGATGCCGTAGGCAGATGCTATTGGTATGAATGAAAGTATTGATTGTGCTACTAAGTCCGAATCTTCCTCCCCAGTAAAGTATTCTTTGATACTGAAGAATGAATCCGGATGGTATCCTTGCGGTGAAGTTGCTTTGTCAGTTAGGCACATAGGTATGCCATTGAGCTCGATGTTTTCTATAAAGAATTCTGTATCTAAAAAAGGTATTGTTCGCCAGGCATTGAGTAGTTTTATTTTTATGTGGAAGCTAAGAGGCCAGCCTGCCTTTTTTTGTAGGTCTCTCTGGGCCCCTATTATGCCAAGGAGAACTTGATGAATGACATTTAGGTCGACTACGCGTGTGTTTTCTACTTTAGAGTGAGCTAATTTATTTATGAATTCCGTTGTGTGTATGTAGCCGGTAAGGTAATCCTGTATTTCATATATGTTCCCCTCGTAAAAATGTAAAGGCACAGTGATATCGCTTGTCAGGTCGCTTTCAAGATCCCAAGTGGTGCTCAGTGTGGTTGGGTCGTTGTTTAAACATTGCCTCGCGATAAAACCGCCAGCTCTTGGGTAGATAGTGTCGAATGGAAGACAGATGGTTCTACCTTCTTTTGCTCCTAATACCTCTTTGATTGTCGTTAATTTGAATTCAAAATTTGATCTTGGGATTCCCCATAGATTTGGAGCGATCATTATTCTTAGGTAAGGCGATTTAGACTCCCCCTTTGAGAATTCAGGATCTTTTTCGTGCCACCTCTTGAAGTTTGAAATCGTCTTTTTTGATCGGTCAAATAGTTTCTCTATGATATACCTGTCAGTTTCAGGCAAGGGCTCTGAGCCATCGGCAATTCTTCGGTAAATATATCCCCCACTATGTACGTGGGGAGCTTCTATGCTTTGAGGAACTACAACACATAAAATCGATTTTCCACCTTCTAAACCAATTTTTTCGCAAGGGCCATGGAGCACTTTTGTTTCAAAGTGGCACGCTGGACTCATATTGGCTACGGCTTGCCTTATTTTTTGCAGCGCGGCATCGAGATCAGACGCATCTATACCTAAAAAGTCCCCAGCAACTGAGTTTTCTTTTGATTCTTCTTTGATTCCGTAGAAAATCCAGCCGCCGTAACTGTTGGCAAATGCAGAAATAGATTTGGCAATGGCTGGCGATTTTGGAACGGCTTGTTTGTATTCAATATACCAACCCTCATGTACTTCTCTAAGTGCCTCTAAGTCATCAACCTTGATTTCATCAAAGCCTTTTTCGAATGGGGAGTATTCATTCATGGAGACGTGATCCTTTTCGTGCTCATAACAGAGTATTTTGCCAGTAAATTCTAAACCTAAGGGTGCCATGAAAATGCTATCGGCGAGGAGTGGTTAGAAAGATTTTTCTGTTCCCCTACAGGTTATTTCTGGTCGTGCAAAACAAATTTTCGCGTTTAGCTTTCAGTGTAGGCGCGTCCTTAGGACTTCTTAACAAAACCTTTTCTGTCACAGGTTGGGCAGCCTTCCGATTGTCCAAACCGATCAAGGCAGGATGGACAGCCGCACAAACTCATGGGACCGCCATGGGACCGCCATGGGACTGCTTGCGCACTAACTATCGCCCTGAACCCTTATAAACTGGAGGCTGACTTCGCGAAAATCGCAATCGGGCGGTTTCGAATCTCTCCTTCACCGCCAAATTCGATATACACAAAACCCCTGATTTCGAGAGAAGTCAGGGGTTTTGTGGTTTCTGCGTCCTAAAAAATCATGGGTTGTGCTAGGGAAATAATTTCTCTAGCATCGCGCCATGGCTACCCTTCATAGCGAACGAAACTGGTAAGTAAAAATCTATCCCGACGACCATGCGCCGCCGCACTTTCATGTGCAGACGCCAGATGGGGAGTCGTTGGTTCAGATAGAAGGGCTCATTGTCTTAGGCAAAGGCGCTGAAACCAAAGCCTTGAAAGCAGCCCTGCTTTGGGCAAGAACACATACAGCTGATCTTTGGCGTGTATGGAACGAGCAAAACCGGAGGGACTGACTCATGACCAGCAAGCTTCGCATTTCTGCTGTGCAACCAGTTGCCGGCAAACATGCCCTCAACATCGAGTGGAGCAACGGTAAGCGGCATACCGTTGATGTCACCGAACATATCAAAACCTTTCCTGCGCTCAAGCCACTACAGGATTTGGCGCTGTTCAGCCAGGTCGCGGTAGGCGAGTGGGGATTCGATGTGACATGGGGGGATGATCTCGAACTCGCCGCTACGACGTTGCATCGGCTAGCTTTGGAGCAATCCGGAGAGGTCATGCCTACCAGTGATTTCAAACGCTGGATGTTGAACAACAATCTTTCGTTGTCGGCAGCAGCTGTTGAATTGGGATTTACTCGGCGAACCATTACCGCCTACAGCAGTGGGAAGGCGTTGATACCCAAGCATGTGGGGTTGGCGTGCAAGGGATGGGAATATGAGCATAAAGGGCAGCGCGAGAACTGCATTTAGGTTTTGGTAACGATTGGAGAAGCCCACTGTGCAGCGGATTAAATCGGACGCGTTACGAGAGGAGATCCTGAAGCTGGTGGTCGAGCAGCGTAAGCTGAATACCGAAACCCGGAAAATCACTCGCGAAATCTTCTGGTATCCGGTTGCAATTGCGACTGGCATGATCGTTACGGTATCTACCGTCACGGCAGCGATTATCAATCTAATCCCCTGAAGCCCAACGAATTCGGGCTTCTGGTGGAATGAGCAAAATGGGCGGCCGAGAGGTCGCCCATTTTCTATGCATCAAGCTGGTAATGCATCCAACCGCCGCCCAATCACATCCAACACATCACACCCATCCCGCAGTGGAATCGCGCAAAGCAACGCGAAGTCGCTGAGGATTACCGAGTCGCTGGCAATATCACCGCGCATTGCGAGGTTTTCCAGAACTTGAGTGACGGCTCTGATTCGATAGCCAGCTGCATCGAGCAGGATGTGCAGAGGTTTGGTGGTATCGACGAACAGGGTGGGTTGGTCGTCGGCGTTGCTGGTTAGGGCCATGTATTGCTGCATGAGTGAAGCTCCATCTGATTAGAGAGAACCACCACTCATTCGTCGCCAAACGAATAGGTGGCGGCTGTACGCAGGTTGGCGAACCGGACAAATGGAAAACCGGCAGACCCAAGGGTCTCCCGCGCACAGCTACCATGGAGCAGCTTATTGCGCGCAGAAGCGCTCCGCAAATTAACCTGGAGGCTTCTGCACATTTGTTGTCGAGTCGCCAAACCCGAGCCGCCATTTGGGCGACGTCCAGACTATAGGCGTGCGTTCCAAATCAGAGCAATGGGCGAACGGGGCGCGACTTCCGAACGATGTGTAGGACTTGGCTCCTTTTCGGGTACGACCTTTTCATACCGTCGCCAGAGCCCCATTTCAGGCGAGTTCCGTGTGCCTGTTAAACTGTCAGACTCCTCGAGCGGAATCGACTTTGGTACCCAATCCTCGCGTCAGTTTCCGTCGTGTCACGCCATTGATGACAGCTCTGAACAAGGACATCTCATGATCACCACCACAACCCACACCATCGAAGGTCGGCAAATCACCGCCTACCTGGACATCGTCAGCGCCGAGTCGGTGCAGGGCGTTAACGTGATTCGCGATATGTTCGCCGGGATGCGGGATTTTTTTGGTGGGCGTTCTCAGACGTTGGAGCGGGCATTGAAGGAGGCGCGGGTTCAGGCGACCGAGGAGATCAAGGAGCGGGCGCGGGCGCTTCAGGCGGATGCGGTGGTGGGGCTCGATTATGAGATCAGCATGCCTGCCGGCAAGGGTGGAATGGTGGTGGTGTTTGTGACCGGGACGGCGGTCAAGCTGAGGTAGGTTGCTCGGTACTGGCCATTCGTCGGGCATGTAACGATCTGAATCACAAGTCTGGGAATGACCGGCTAGTCTCAAAAACCAGGGTGGTCGATATTTTTCAGGCAAAAAGGGCTTGCCGGTATCGACCCGTTTTGAGAGGAGCGAAGATATGGCTGAGCCGTATATCGAAGACGACGGTGCAGAGTTTCCAATCAATGATTGCGTGCAGTGTGGTCAGACGGACTATGTGCCGAGCTTCGGCGAAGACCGTATCAAAATCAACAAAATCAAATCTGCAGTGCCTCGGACCCGAGGGCCGAAATCGAAATTTATGCCCAAGCTGGGGGCGCCCTCCAGGAAGTAAACCGATCACAGCACGAACCCCGCCATTGAGCGGGGTTTCTTGTTTCTGAAGGGCGGGAAACGTGGCTCGGTGGCAATGCTGAGAAATGTCCTACAACTTTGCGAGCACTGGTATTTTTTTCACAAACTTTTCACACCGGCCTCCGTAGGCTCAGCTCATCCGTTAGAAAGCAGTACCCTGGCCCGTCTCCCCAGCGGGCTTTTTTTTGCCTGTCATAAAACCTTTTGCATAAACGCTGTCCAACCGTCGCCATTGGCGAGGTTGTTCTGGTTTTGTGTCTGGACTTTCCCTCCGCTAAAGCATTCAATCTCCGGCCTTTCGGTTCCCCTTTTTTTGAGGTTCTTGTTATGCGTTTGACACTGCCTGCTCTGGTTCTGGGCCTTTTGGTTGCTCAAGGTGCGATGGCTGCCGGCGACGGCACGGCCGCGCTCGGTGGTGGTCTGGGTGGTGCGTTGGGTAACGTGGTTGGCCAAAAAATGGGCGGCAGCACTGGCGCAGCGATTGGTGCTGGCGTAGCGGGTGCAGCCGGCAGCGCTGTTGCCGCACGTAAAGGCAGCCGCACCAAAGCGGCCATCGGCGGCGGTGTTGGCGCGGCGGGCGGTTCGATAATCGGTAACAGCCTGGGCGGCAAGAACGGCTCCACCATCGGCGCAGGCCTGGGTGGCGCATTGGGCGGCGGCGTAGGCAGCAACCTGTCCAAAAAGCGTCATTGATCCTGAAGGTCAGCTGAAAAAGCCCGGCTTAATGCCGGGCTTTTTCGTTTTGGAACGTTTCTGCATCATGTGGCTCAAATCTCATACAGTCGGTATTGGTTTTCTGTATAACAGACCCAGATGCAGGCTGATGCCTATCCGCGGCACGTTCTTCCCCCCAATGCGGAAATTAGAGGTGCATATCATGCGTTTCATGCGTTTGACATTGTCCACGGTGTTTTTGGGGCTTTTGGTCGCTCAGGGCGCAATGGCGGGCGGCAACGGTGACGCCGCAGTCGGCGGTGGTCTTGGCGGTGTGTTGGGCAACGTAGTCGGCGGGCAGTTGGGCGGCAGCACCGGGGCCGCGGTGGGCGCTGGCGTCGGCGGTGCGGCAGGCAGTGCGGTCGGTGCGCGCAAGGGCAGTCGCACAGAAGCGGCCGTCGGCGGTGGTCTCGGCGCGGCGGGTGGTTCGGTGATCGGCAACAGCCTGGGTGGCTCCACGGGTTCGGCCATTGGCGCAGGCCTGGGCGGCGCAGCCGGTGGCGCGGTGGGCAGCAACATGGGTGATGACCGCGGCAGTTCGCATTCCGGTGGCGGCTACTACAAACACAAGCATAAAAATAAGTACAAGAATCACTAACTCGATATCGAGTTAAAGTAAAACCCGGCCGAGTGCCGGGTTTTTCGTTTCTATCGATAGGACGCTGGAACGATTTGCCGTAGGACCTCTCGAACTTTATATAACTCTGAACGTTGTGAGGCATGCCCATGAGTCCGGAAACCGAAGACAAGGAAGAAGAAGGCCCGATCAACGATCCTGGCAACGAAGATCCGGGGTCCCTGATGGACGACGCCACGGTACCGCTCAACGATGCCGATGACGCAGGCGATGTGGGCAATCTGGAGAATGATGAGTATGACGAGGAAGACGACGAGTGATTTTGCGGTCGGGCCGACCTCGATCCCTCTGATCGAACCGTGTCTGTCGTGTTGGCCTCGAAAGGCAAGGATCTGCTTTTCAGGTCCATTGAGAGGTGCGTTATGAACGCTGATCCGAAAGACTCCGATATCGACGATACCCCCGAATATCCGCTGCCTTCGCCCACCAATTCGCTGCGCCGCGACCAGCGCCCGCCCGACGATGACGACACCGCTGTGGAACAGGTGCCCGCCGATGATGTGAGGCGGGGTAATGTGGAAGCCGACCCGGAAGACCCGGACATCGCCGGCGATGACGCCTCGGGCGAACCGAGCTGAAACCTGTGAGGTGGTGCATCGCCGATTGTCGATTGTGCGGCTCCTTTAAAAAGCGATCACCACCAGAGATCAGGTAAAGCACTCTTTAAAGGAGATGCACCATGATCAGGTCAAAATGGATGGCGCTTACGATAGTCGGCTTATTGTCGATCAGTTCATTGGCGGCGTTTGCTGAATCTACCGGTCGCGATGCGCCGGTCGACAAGGGCGGGATGCCGCCTTATTCGGAAATGAATGCGGGTACCTCGGATGGGAAGGCGCTGCCACCGGACACCATTGGTGGTGGCAAAGGTGGTGATGCCAACGGGAGTAGCATCGACCCGGGGAAGGGCAGCGGGTCGGTGAGTGGTGGAAGTTCGATGGGGAGTGGTTCTGGAAGTGGGTCTGGAGGATCAGGTGGTTCTGGGAGTATTGGGACGGATAGGACAAATGATAGCGCGGGAGGTTAGAGTTCCTTAAGCTGATTTAGCCCGGACGTGAACCGGGCTTTTGATGGTTAGATCTTTTCTGATTCAATCCAGCATCTGTAGAAAGATCGCTGTTCATTTGGATCGTTTGTTAGATTGCTCTCATCATAATCAAAAATATAAACTACATCGGTGAGTGACGACGCTTTACCCAATGTCAATTCATATGCTTTCAACCCAAGAGACATTTGTGATGACATGCTGGAAGGATGTACGTTGATTTTTGATCCCTTGCAGAGAAATTGTATGTTGGGATTGTCCTCTCTGACACGTGCGAAGCATCTATAAAAGTCACTGTCCGAATATTTTTTGTTAAAGCCATTTTTCATTGTGAGAGTTATGGTTATTTTTTTGTTGTCGCATATAAGGTTGGCGACTTCCTTTATGCCGTCAATGCTTATGGTGATTTCAACCTTTGATATCATTTTTTTATTTTCCTGTACGGATTTGGTATGGAATAGCCGAGCTCTCGGCCGTCATCTACGATTAGCGTTGCGCCAAGTACGTCGACATTCTCTATACGGTTAGCTATGGCTATCTCTTTTTCTGGTCCGAAAAGATAAGCTTGTCCAAGCTCTTTTTGTAAGTCATACCCATCTATTTTTTGAAGGGTATAGAGGTAACCTACTTTTGTGTGATATCCAGTGGCGAAAAGCTTGCCAACATCTCGCGACGGTGATGTGCTGATAAAATTACTGGGTGGATTTTCACTGTCTATAGAGTGGAGCAATAAATCATTGCTTTTTCCTTTGCTTTTAAAACCATTTTGAAATACATCATCAGGCTCTCGCTCGTCCCCGCGATATAAGTAATCCTCTTCTCTTTTGGGGGAGGGAGTTTTTGGCTCCCCCTCATCAACCCCCGTCTTACCCGCCGGATCCTCATCCCCAAACGACGGCTTCTTACACCCATCCCCCCCAGGGCATTCACTCAACCCCAACGGATCAACCCAACCCGCCGGATTGCGCGTGTACTGATAGCTGTTTAACCCGCCCGCCAACTTGCTCGGGTCCGGCGTCAGGTACCGTCCGATATCCGGATTGTAGTAGCGATGCCGGTTGTAATGCAGGCCGGTTTCCGCGTCGTAATACTGTCCTTGAAAGCGCAGCGGTTGATCGAGGACCTGGTGGGTGTCGCGGTTGAGGCGGGTGAGGCGGCCATAGGCGGTGTATCGGGCGGCCCAGATGATGTCGCCACTGTAGTCCGTGAGTTCTTGCGGGGTGCCGAGGTGGTCGAGCTGGTAGTAGAAGGGACAAGCCTTACGAGGGCCTTTGCCGTCGAGCATCGCCAGCGGGCGGAAGCTGCCGGGTTCGTAGACGTAGCTGCGATGGTGGTCCTGGCTGTGTTCGGCGACGAGGTGGTCGCCTTGCCAGAAAAACTCGATGGTTTTGCCGTCGACGGTTTTGGCGATGCGGCGGCCGAAGGCGTCGTAGCGATAACTTGAACAACGACCATCCGGCGTAGTGACGCCGACCAGCCGATGCTGGCAGTCGTAGCGGTATTCGGTGACCAGTTTCTGCCCGGTGCCACGGCGCTCGCGGATCAGGTTGCCGAAGGTGTCGTAGTCGAAGTAGCGATCGCCCTGCATCAACAGGCGATTGCCTTTGACGGACGTCGGGCCGGGGCGGTCCTGCATCAGCAGGTTGCCGGCTGGGTCGTGGGCGTAGCTTTCCGGCTGTTGGTCGCGGGAGTGGCGCACGCGGATCAGTCGATTGAGCGGGTCGTACTGATAGCTGCGCTGGCCATGGCGGGTGTCGGCGATGCTGTCGAGATTGCCATTGAGGCTGTAGGCATAGTCGCGGCGGTAGAGCGGATGTTGGTGCTGGCCGACAGCGTGGGCCTTCAGACGGCCCTGTTCGTCGTAGGCATATTCACTGAGCAGCAGGCCTTGTTGACGGTTTTGTTCGCGACCGGCGAGGAACGTATGCGAGGTCAGTCGTGCGCCATTGAGGTCGATGGCCGTCAGCGCACCGCCCTTGGCGTGGCGGTAGTCGAGTTTGCTGCCGTCCGGCAGGCGCAGGCGGTTGAGCTGGCCGCAGGCGTCGTAGCCATAACGCAAGGTGCCCCAGCCCTGATGTTCGGTGATCAGCCGGTCCTGCTGGTCGTACTCGAATTCCAGCGGATGATCGTGGCCGTCGTCGACGCGGGTCAGCCGGCCCAACAAGTCGTAGCGATATTCGACCTGGATGCCGTCGGGCAAGGTCTTGACCAGCAAGCGCCCGGCCGAGTCCCGTTGATAGCCCGTGATCAGCTGCGAGCCGTCATCACCGAACTCGGTTTTCTCCTGTAGATGACCATTGAGATCGTAGGCGTACGCGGTACGACGACCGTCGAAGCCGGTTTCCTGTCGGATCAATCCGCTGGGCGTGTAGTCCAGCCGATAGTGTTCGCCGGATTCGTTCTCGATTTCCGTGAGCAGCAGCTGCGCATTGTCATAGCGGTACTTGAGCTGGGTGCCGTCGGGATTGATCCGGCGGCTGACCAGGTGCAGGTCGTCGACGTATTCATAGCGGGTGATGCGGCCCAGTTCATCGCGTTCGGCAGTGATCTTGCTGTAGGCGTTGTAGCTGAACCCGCGGGTGGCTCCGGTAGGGAATGTTGTCTGGACCAGTCGGCCAATGGCGTCCCATTGGTACTGGGTGACGGCACCGTGTTCGTCCTGATGAGTCGTCTGCCGTCCCAGCGCATCGTAGGAAAAGCGCCGCTGCCCACCGTCCGGCAAGGTCTCTTCGAGCAACTGGCCCAAGGCATTCCAGACAAAGACATGGCGACTGGTGTCCGGGTAGCGGACCGACAGCAACCGGCCCTGAGGGTCGTAGTGGTAATGGGTGACCTGACCGTCGGGATCGGTCGCCTCGGTGACATCGCCCTGGGCATTGCGCTGGTATTTCCACACCGCCTGACCGCGATAGCGCGCATGCAGGAAACCGTTGCGATACTCGTAGGCCGTCGGTTCGTCCTGCGGTGGAATCAGTGTCACCAGCCGTCCGACGTCGTCGTAACGGTATTCGGTGACGGCCCCCAACGGATCCTGCTCGGCAATCAACCGCCCGCTGTCGTCGTAGCTTTTGAGCTGCTCACCGCCATCCAGCCCGACCCGGCGCACCAGCCGCGCCCGCTCGTCATGGACGTAAACCTCTTCGCTGCCGTCGATGTTCCGGACGGTGACGCGGCCCTGGTCATCCCAGACATAGCGCGTGTCCATCTGCGCAAACGACGCCCAATGCCGCACGCAGCGCGCCGACTTGCCAGACCGTTCCCATTCCCAGAAGAAACTCGCGCCGCCGGCCAGTTGCCGCTGCAAAATTACGTGGTTGTCGTCGTAGTCGTAACGCTCGCTTTCGCCGGCGGCATTGATCGCTTCGATCAAGCGCTGGCGGGCGTCATAGCGGTAGAAAGCCAGTGTTTGCTCTGTACGCCAGGCTTCACCCAAGTCATCGCTGGGGTGAAACGACTGGTATTCGACGGCGATGAGGTGCCTGCGCTCGTAGCACAACAGCAGCGAACGACCGGCACCGTTGTCGAGGCGCTGGATGCGTTCCTGACGGTCGCGGGTGATGCGCAGGCGGTTGTTGTAGGCGTCACTGATCGCCGTTAGTCGACCGTTGTGAAAGTGGTAGAACCGACTCGTCTCGCCGGCCAGCGCGAGGATCAGTTCCTCGGGGTCATCACCGAGATAAATCGCCGCGCGCGACAGGCTGTTGTGGATCGCTGGGCGTTCGTTGCTCGGCAGCGGGAACGTGGTGCGACGGTTTTCATGGTCGATCCAGACGACCTGTTCAACGCCCAGCTCCAACCGCTGCGCCAGCGAATGGCTCCAGCCCCAGCCCAGCCCGCAATCGATTTCCACCGCGCTGGTGCGGTACAACCGGGTGAAGGCAAACGGCAGCAGCCCGTCCAGCGCACCGTCGGTCAGGGTCAGCAGTTCTTCGCCGCTGACCATCGACACAGGGCAGCCGTTGGTGCAGGTCAGTGCCGAGCAATCGGCGCTGTCGCCATTGGGGTTTTTCGCTTGATTCGGTGCATCGTCGTGGGGTTCGTGACGACCCAGCCGGGTTTTGGCGGCAGACTTGTCGCGGGCAATGGCGATCGGATTGTTCACGTGCACAACCGGTGAGTTGCCGGCGCTGATCTGCAGTGGAACCGTCGGCGCAGGTCTCAGCGGTGCATTGCGCGCGCTGACCACGAGCGGTTTGAGGACACCAGCGTGGGCTGTCAGGTCGGATTTGGCCGTCAGTTCGGCCAGTCGCAAACTGGCAGTCGCCAACCATTGTCGAGCCCGATGGGACTTGATCTTGTCCAGCACTTTGGCGCTCATGCCGAGCTTCAGGCCCGTAGGACCTGTGAGACGCACCAGCAGGAAGCTGATTAATATTTCCGTACGAACTTGTGCCACGACTTCGGCGATGTACTGCGGCGGCAACATCCTCAGCCAACTGGTGAAGGCTGCGAGATGGATGAACATCAACGGCTCATCGCTCAGCATCAGCAACACATTGGCAATGGTTTCAGCCGAAGCGTTCAGCAGCGTCTCAAGCTCGCCTTGTGTCAGGTACTCAAGGAGTTTTTCGCTGCTGCCTTGCAGGTCCGCCACCAGGGCGTAGACCTGCTTCACGTCATCCCACAAACCGTGCAGCGAGCGCTCGAAACTGTGCCAGTCAGCCTGTTGCAGCAGGCCGTAGCGTTGGGTGAAACCTGCTTTGGAAAAATCTGCCCATAAAGGCTCGAATTCGCTCGTCCATTCGTTGCGCAACCAGCCTTCCAGCTCGCCGATCACGCCCTGATAGGAGGCGTAGAGCGCTTTGACGTGTTCAGTGGTGACATCGGGAAAGAAGGTGATGCGATAGCGATGGCCGCGCCAGCATTCGGGGATTTCGAGAATGCCGCTGGGGCCGATGGTTGCGTGGACGGGCTCACCGAACGTGAGCTCACCGTTGTGCTGGGAGATAACCGGCTCGAGCATCACCGGCGTATCGCCGATCGGCACGAAACGCGCGGCTTCAAACATATGCACCAGGGTCAACGGACCGCTGGCCGGGCACATGGCGAGTGTTGAACTGAAAGGCGCGGTGGAGTCCTTCGGTGCGCTGAGCCGGATTTCGTTGCCGACCTTGAACACTTGCTCGACGTTGAGCGCGCCACCGGTCCAGAAGTTTTCCGCCCAGGCCTCGTAGTCGTTGAGGCAGAGTCGGAAATCACCAAGCAGCGCTTTGATGTCCGGCTGTTTGGGGTTCATGGCGGCGACCACCAGCAGACCGATGGCGTTGTTCAAGGCCAGGACCTTGTCAGGTTCGAACATTCGCAATCCCTCGCGCTGATCAATGTGGAGCGAGAGACTTTGCGGGGGATCAAAAAGGAAAGAAGTCGGGAAAGGAGGTGTTTGGTGTAGGGGAAATCGCTAAATCATCACGGCGCCCTCGGCAGAGGATTTTGTATCCGCCAGGCATTGCCCGTTGCTCTCGACCAATCGCGCTCGCTATGCTGCTGAACCCTTTAATCCATCACGGATCCGGCCGTACCTGAGCCGTCCTGGGATGTCATGAGAAAACGGATCAGATGCGATGAGTGCACCCTTGGATGAGTTCGGTCCGATCAAGGCCGTGATTTTCGATATGGACGGTTTGCTGCTGGACACCGAGGGTATTTACACCGAGGTCACGTCCATCATTGCCGAGCGCTATGGGCGGACCTTCGACTGGAGCGTCAAACAGAACATCATCGGCCGTGGCGCGGGTGATCTGGCGCGCTATGTGGTCGAGGCGCTGGACTTGCCGATCACCGCCGAAGAGTTTCTGGTGATCCGCGAGCCCTTGATGCGCGAGCGTTTTCCGACGGCGCTGGCGATGCCCGGAGCAGAGGAACTGGTTCGGCACTTGAAAGCCAACAACATTCCTATCGCGGTGGGCACCAGCTCTTCGCGTCAGTCGTTTGGTCAGAAAACCACTTTGCACCGCGACTGGTTCGCGCTGTTTGACTTCATTGTCACCGCTGACGACCCGGAAGTGGGGGCGGCGAAACCGGCGCCGGATATTTTCCTGACGGCGGCGCGACGCCTTGGGGTCGCGCCCCGGGATTGCCTGGTATTCGAGGATTCGCCGTTCGGCGTCACTGCAGCCAAAGCGGCAGGAATGACGGCGATTGCGGTCCCGGATGCGGCGATGGCCGACGAAAAGTACGCACACGCCGACGGCATTCTTCGTACGTTGAAGGCGTTCAAACCCGGTGCATGTGGCTTGCCGGCGCTTGAATGGAACTGACCATTCGATAATCCCTGACACAAAAGAACGCCGGCAATTGATTGCCGGCGTTTTTGTTTCAGTCGAGCGGTGTATCAGGCGCCGAAACCACCGTCGATGGTCAGGCTGGCACCGGTGATGTAGCCAGCTTCGGGACCTGCGAGATAGGCGACGAAGCTGGCGATTTCTTCCACGTTGCCGTAACGACCCACAGCCATCAGCGGGATCAGGCTATCAGCGAAGTCGCCGCTGGCGGGGTTCATGTCAGTGTCGACCGGGCCTGGTTGCACGTTGTTGACGGTGATACCCCGCGGGCCGAGGTCGCGAGCCAGGCCTTTGGTCAGGCCGACCAGCGCCGATTTGCTCATGGCGTACGGGCCACCGCCGGCGAAAGGCATGCGATCGGCATTGGTGCTGCCGATGTTGATGATGCGACCGCCTTCGGTCATGTGGCGGGCGGCTTCCTGGGTGGCGATGAACACACTTCGTACGTTGATGGCCAGGGTCTGGTCGAAGTCTTCGAGTTTAAAGTCCTCCAGCGGTGCGACGGCCAGAACGCCTGCGTTGTTGACCAGGATGTCCAGGCGGCCGAAGGCCTCGACGGTGGCATTGACGGCATTGCGAATAGCAACGGCATCGGCGCTGTCGGCCTTGATGGCCAGGGCTTTGCCGCCAGCGGAGATGATGCTGTTTTGCAGGTCTTCGGCTTTGGCGGTAGAGCTGACATAGGTGAAGGCGACGGCTGCGCCTTCTGCGGCCAGGCGTTTGACGATGGCAGCACCGATACCGCGTGAACCGCCTTGAATCAGAGCTACTTTACCGCTGAGGTGTTGAGTGGTCATGTCGATCTCCAGAAGTTCAAGGCAGGCTGCCTTGTTGTCGGAGTCGAGTATCGGCTTCGCATTACCCGGCGGGTAGACCGTGATTGCTATAGTCTGTGTAAACCAGAAGTTTATAGTGGCGCTTATGGAAACCTTCAGCAGTATCGAATGCTTCGTGCGCAGCGCTGAGGTTGGCAGCTTCGCCGAGGCTGCGCGACGCTTGAGCCTGACGCCTGCTGCGGTGGGCAAGAGCGTCGCCAAGCTGGAGGCGCGGCTTGGTGTGCGGCTGTTCCAGCGCAGCACGCGTAGCCTGACGCTGACCGAGGCCGGTCAGCTGTTTCTCGGCGAAGTCAGCGCCAGCCTGCACACGATCCAGAATGCCGTGGCCAACCTGGCCAGCGCCGAAGGACGTCCGGCGGGAACGCTGAAGGTCAGCATGGGCACGGTGTTCGGGCGCTTGTACATCGTGCCGTTGCTCGGAGAGTTTTTGCGGCGCTTTCCGGCGATCAACCCGGACTGGCATTTCGATAACCGTCAGGTCGACCTGATCGGCCAGGGGTTCGATGCGGCGATTGGCGGTGGATTCGAACTGCCCCAGGGCGTGGTGGCGCGCAAGCTGACGCCCGCCCATCGAGTGTTGGTGGCTTCAGCCGGGTACCTGGCGGGGCACGAAGCGATCATCGAGCCCGATGACCTCCAGCGCCACGATGGCATCCTGATACGGTCGCCGCAGACGGGGCGCGTGCGTTCCTGGCAACTGACCTGTCGCAACCGGCAACACAGCCCGCTGACGCTCAAGGCGCGAATGACCATGAGCGATTCGGAAGCAGCCTGCGCGGCGGCGACCCAGGATTTGGGCATTGCATTGGTGAGCATGCCGTTCGCCGTTGGCTATCTGGACGCCGGGACCTTGCAGCGGGTGCTGCCCGACTGGTACGTCGACGATGGCAATATCTCCATCTATTACGCCGAGCACAAACTGCTGCCGGGCAAGACCCGGGCGTTTGTCGACTTCATCATTGAACAGTTTGCCGAGCAGGGGTTGGGGCAGCGGTTCAGTGCAGTTTGAGCCCGGCTTGGGACCGAGGGGAGGCCATCGCGGGCAAGCCACGCTCCCACAGAGTGATGCAAACCCCTGTAGGAGCGAGGCTTGCCCGCGAAGAACGATAACGCGGTCTAGCGCCCAAACCGCCCAGGCCAACCAATAATGGTCTTCGGCCGAGGCGTCGCATACGTCCGCACTTTCGACGTCGACAACCCCAACCGCACCAGTGATTCGGCAATGGTCACTGCCGCCGTCACGCCATCCACCACCGGTACGCCGGTGCGCTGACGAATCTGTTCATCCAGCCCGGCCATGCCGCCACAGCCCAGGCAAATCACCTCGGCCTTGTCCTCGCTCACCGCCAGTTCCGCCTGGCGGACGATCGCCTCCAGCGCACGCTCTGGATCGGACTCCAGCTCCAGCACCGCCAACCCACTGGCCCGCACCGACGCACAACGATCCCAGAGCCCGGAGAGTTTGAGGCGATCCTCGATCAGCGGCACGGTGCGGTCGAGGGTGGTGACCACCGAATAGGCATGGCCGAGGAACATCGCGGTGCTGGCGCCGGCATCGGTGATGTCCACCACCGGCACGTTGAGCAACTCCTGCAAACCTTCGCGGCCGTGCTCGCCGTAGCCGGCCTGGATTACCGCATCGAAGGGCTGATCGTAGGACATGACCCGGTCCATCACGGCGATGGCGGCCAGGTAGCTTTCGAAATTGCCTTCAATGGAGTCGGCGCCGAAATGCGGGGTCAGGCCAATGATTTCCGTGCCGGGCGCGGCCACGGACTGTGCTTGACGGGCGATGGCCTGGGTAATGGATTCGGTGGTGTTGACGTTGACCACGAGAATTCGCATGGGAGGTCCTTATAGCGAGTGGTTTGCGGCCCAATGTCACCGGGCCGCCAAGAGGATTAATGGCTGACGTTATCGACCGCGATGGCTTCACCGCTGACATCGGCGTAGTAAGTCTGCCGTTTGGCGATGATCAGGTAGAGCATCCCTGCAATCCCGGCGCCAATCAGCCAGGAGAATGGCGAGACGCTGTCGAAACCTGGTACCAGGGCCAGGACAATGGCGATCAAGGCGGCCGGAATGAACGCCGCCACGGCGCGCAAATTGACCCCACGGCTGTAGTAATAATCGCCATCGGGATCTTCGCTGTACAACTGCGGCACGTTGATCCGGCCTTTTCGTACCTGCCAGTAGTCGACCATGATCACCCCGTACAACGGGCCGAGCAGGGCGCCGAGGCCCGACAGGAAATACACGATCACCAGCGGGCTGTTGTAGAGGTTCCACGGCAGGATCAGCACCGCGATGGTCGCGCTGATCAGCCCGGCGCGGCGGAAGGTCAGGTATTTGGGCGCCAGATTGCTCAGGACAAAGGCCGGGGCGACGAAGTTGGCCATGATGTTCACCGCCACGGTGACAATCAGGAACGCCAGGCAACCGAGTACCAGAAAGAAGGTATTGGGAATCGACGCGATGATCTCGGTCGGGCTTTCGATGATCCGGCCATTGATCTGAAATTGCGCACCGCACAGCAGGACGGTGATCCCGGCGAATACCAGAATGTTGACGGGCAGGCCCCAGAAATTTCCGACCCGGATGGTCTTGCGGCAGGGAGAAGAGCGGGCGAAGTCGCAGAAATTGAGGATTAGCGTGCCGTAGATCGACAGCCACAAGGCGCCGCCGGCAAAGATATTGCGCCACATCTCACCGCCACTCTGCGGTTCACGAATCGACCAGGCGATGGTGGCGTTGGCCTGGAAGTACATCCAGCCGGCGAGGGCGGCGACGGTCAACAAAATCACCGGGCCGGCAAACGCCTCGTAGCGTCGCACCATTTCCATGCCATAGGCCAGAATCGCCAACTGCACGAACCAGATCGCCACGAAACACACCCAGCCCAGGCTCGACAGTCCGAGTATCGAATTGTGGTCGTAATCGGCGAGTCCGGGATGCACCGCCGTCAGCAATACGCGAAAGACCACTGACGCCAGGTACGTCTGAATTCCGAACCAGGCAATGGCGATAACGGCGCGAATCAATGCAGGAATCTGCGCGCCATGGATGCCGAAACTGATCCGGCTGATCACCGGAAACGGCACCCCGGTTTTCTGGCCCATGTAACCGGAAAGGTTCATGAAGCAATACACCAGCGCAGCACCGATTCCCAAGGACAGCAGAATCTGCCAGCCGCTCAGGCCCAGTGCATACAAGCCAATGGCAAAGGAGTAGTTGGCAATGTTGTGCACATCGTTTGTCCACAGGGCAAAGATGCTGTAACGGCCCCAGCGCCGACCTTCGGCCTTGGTCGGCGCGAGGTCCTTGTTATGCAGGCGGGGGCTGAGCACGACGGGTGGTTGAAACGTTTGATCGTGAATCACGGAGGTAGAAAGAGGAGAGGTCAGATCCAGCGCAATATTGTTATTGGGGAGGCTAGTACGCATTCCGGCAGGCTCCTGAAGCTCGTTGCCGCGATGACTGTGCATGAGCGTGGGCTCGACAAATCTTCGTCGCGGGTGGGAGAGCATCATTGGTTACGGGGCATCTGCAGCCTGTACGGGATAGGGCGCTTCAGGCTTGCGGATCTAAAGTGTGTGTATGTTTTTGTATTTATTGTATACAAAACATGTGTTCACTTAAGCCAGATATGTGCCAGTCGGTGATCTATAAAATTTAAGGCTAATTTCGTTTTGTTATTGATTGAAGATAAGTAGTTGAAAAAAAGACGATATAAATTGACCGATTGAACAGGTATTTATTTTGGGCAGGGTTTTGTCGGAGTGTTCGACTGAGGAAGTCAGGACAGGGGAATGTAACTTTCTGGGGCACTGAAACTAAAAGTGCACACAGATATGGCACTTATGGTGACATTTCTGTGTACACTTTTTAAAGTAAAACCATCACAGGCTTCGCCAGCTCCTGCAGGAGCTGCTACGGGCTGCGATCTTTTAAGCTTTGGACTTGCTGATGATGTTCCCGGCATGCAGCCCGCATTCTTTCTGCGTGGCTTCTTCCCACCACCAACGACCTTCGCGCTCATGCTGGTTCGGCAGCACCGGACGGGTGCAAGGCTCGCAACCAATGCTGATGAATCCGCGTTCATGCAGGCTGTTATACGGCAGCTCCAGCATGCGGATGTAACCCCAGATCTCTTCGCTGGTCATCTGTGCCAACGGGTTGAACTTGTACAGGGTACGTTCCGGGGTGGAAAACGCGGTGTCGATTTCCAGCACCGCGACGGCGCTGCGGGTGCCCGGGCTCTGGTCCCGACGCTGGCCGGTGGCCCAGGCGGTCACGCCAGACAGTTTGCGACGCAGCGGCTCGATCTTGCGAATGCCGCAGCACTCGCCATGGCCATCCTTGTAGAAACTGAACAGGCCTTTTTCCTTCACGAAAGGTTCGAGCTTGCTGTAGTCCGGCGACACCACTTCGATATCGATCTTGTAGTGCTCGCGCACCTGCTCGATGAAGCGGTAGGTCTCGGGATGCAAGCGGCCGGTGTCGAGGCTGAACACTTTGACGTTCTTGTTCAGCTTCCAGGCCATGTCCACCAGCACCACATCCTCGGCGCCGCTGAAAGATATCCACAGGTCATCGCCGAACTCGGCAAACGCGAGTTTCAGGATGTCCTGGGCGGATTTGTTGGCATAGGTCGTGGCGAGTTCCACGACGTCGAACGATGGGCTCATCAGGGCGGCTTCCTACAGGTCGGTGGCGCTGGGCGCTCTATATGCGTCGATGGTAACAAAATCCTGCGGTGGCTGGCGCGTCCTCTGCGTTGCACGGAGGGGGGCGAGTCGCTAGAGTTCGGCAGTCCTTTTGCTCGCTCGACTCATAAATAATACTAATGGGAGTGTCTTGTGGAAATTGCCTGTCTGGATCTTGAAGGTGTGCTGGTCCCGGAAATCTGGATCGCCTTTGCCGAAAAAACCGGGATCGAGTCCCTCCGGGCCACCACTCGGGACATTCCCGACTACGACGTGTTGATGAAGCAGCGCCTGCGGATTCTCGACGAGCATGGCCTGAAGCTCTCCGACATTCAGGAAGTGATCGCTACGCTCAAGCCTCTGGAAGGCGCCAGTGAATTTGTCGACTGGCTGCGTGAGCGCTTTCAGGTGGTGATTCTGTCGGACACCTTTTACGAATTTTCCCAACCGCTGATGCGTCAATTGGGCTTCCCGACGTTACTTTGCCATCGTCTGATTACTGACGATGCCGGTCGGGTCACGGGCTATCAGCTGCGTCAGAAAGATCCCAAGCGTCAGTCGGTTTTGGCGTTCAAGAGCCTCTACTACCGAGTGATTGCGGCGGGGGATTCCTACAACGACACCACGATGCTGGGCGAGGCGGATGCCGGGATTCTGTTCCACGCGCCGGACAACGTGATTCGCGAGTTCCCGCAGTTCCCGGCGGTGCACAGCTTTGCCGAGTTGAAGCAGGAGTTCATCAAGGCCTCGAACCGGGCTTTGAGTTTGTAGTCGTCTGCGAGGATGCCTTCGCGGGCAAGCCTCGCTCCTACAGGGCATGGTCGATTCCACGACCTGAATTCTGTAGGAGCGAGGCTTGCCCGCGAAGCTTTTAGAGGCCCTGCAACGTTTCGAGCAGCACCTTCACCTTGGTAATCGATTCCTGATACTCCGCCTGCCAATCCGAATCCGCGACGATCCCCCCGCCGCCCCAGCAGCACACCTGCCCATCCTTGACCAACAAACTGCGAATGGCGATGGAGCTATCCATCTCCCCGCGCACGTCCAGATACAGCAATGAACCGCAATACAACCCGCGACGGGTCGGTTCCAGTTCATCGATGATCTGCATGGCGCGAATTTTTGGCGCGCCGGTAATCGAGCCGCCGGGGAAGCTGCCGGCGATCAAGTCCAGCGCGTCCTTGTCATCCGCCAGTTCGCCGGTAACGCTGCTCACCAGGTGATGCACGTTCGGATAGCTTTCCAGGCTGAACAGCTCCGGCACTCGTACCGAGCCGATACGGCAGGTACGACCCAGATCGTTGCGCAGCAAGTCGACGATCATCAGGTTTTCCGCGCGGTCCTTGGGGCTGGCCAGCAGTTCGGCGGCGTTCGCCGCATCTTCGGCAGCGGTCAGCCCGCGGGGGCGGGTGCCTTTGATCGGGCGGGTTTCGACGTGGCGCTCGCTGACTTTGACGAAGCGCTCCGGCGACAGGCTTAGCACCGCGTCGCCGTCGGGCAGGCTCTGGAAGCCGGAAAACGGTGTCGGGCAAGCCGCCCGCAGCGCGCAATAGGCCGCCCACGGATCGCCTTGGCATTGGGCGCGAAAGCGCTGGGCGAAGTTGACCTGATAGCAGTCGCCAGCCTGGATGTACTGCTGAATGCGTTCGAAGGCTTGCCGATAGTCGTCGGCGCTCAGGTCAGCACTCATCGGGCCGTCCAGTTTGAATGGCTGGATATTCTCGGTGGTGGGCTGAGTGAACAGTTCGATCAGCCGTTGTCGTTCGTTGTCGATCAGCGTCGGGTGGAACACCAGTTGACTGGTAGCCAGATGGTGATCGCTGATCAGTGCCCAGTCATACAGCCCGAAGCGTGCGTCGGGCAATTGCAGATCGTCCCGCGCCTGGCTCGGCAGGTTTTCCAGATGCCGGCCGAAGTCGTAGCTCAGGTAGCCGATCAGGCCGCCGGCGAAGGGCAAGTCGTCAGGGACGGTTGCTTCACCGAGCCGTGTAAGGTTCTTGCGAAGGCGTTGCAGGAAATGGCTGCCGCTTTCATCCGGCAACACGGCCAGTTGCTCCAGCGGCCAGGCGCTGAGCAGGTCAAAACGCCCACGTTCGGCACTCGGCCGGCCGCTGTCGAGCAGCACGGCACCGGGGGCATGACGAATCGCCGCGAAGTACTCGGCAGGGTTGGCGCGATAGGGCAGCGGGTGTACAGAACAGGTCAACATGGGCGGGGCAGATCAGCCAACGAGGCGGGGGAGCGATTGTAGTCCTCTGCAGGATTTGCTCCTAGAGGGGATGTCGGCAAGAGATACATCTGCGGCGAGGGAAGTTTGCCTGTGGCGAGGGAGCTTGCTCCCGGCGGACTGCGAAGCAGGCCCAAAAAAATCAGCCCTTCGGTTTTCAGAGAAACCGAGGATGCCGTTTTATGACTGCTGCGCAGTCAAGCGGGAGCAAGCTCCCTCGCCACAAAGAGCCAGAGGGGTCAGCCCTCAATCGTCGGAATATGCCCAAACAGTTCCTGAACGAACGCCACACGTTCCTGCGCCGTTTCGGTGATCCCGCGCGCCTTCAGCTCTTCGAGTCGCGCCTCGACCGCGTGGGTACGGGACGTCAGGCCGCAATCGTTGGCGATCTGAATGTTCAACCCAGGCCGGGCATTGAGCTCAAGAATCAGCGGCCCTTTCTCCTGGTCAAGCACCATGTCGACGCCGATGTAGCCCAGCCCGCACAACTCGTAACAGCCGGCGGCCAGTTTCATGAAACCGTCCCAGTAGGGCAGTTGCACGCCGTCTACCGCGTTGGTGGTGTCCGGGTGTTTGTTGATGATGTTGTTCAGCCAGGTGCCGCGCAATGTCAGGCCAGTGGCCAGGTCGACACCGACGCCGATGGCGCCCTGGTGCAGGTTGGCCTTGCCGCCGGACTGGCGGGTCGGCAGGCGCAGCATGGCCATCACCGGATACCCCATCAGCACGATGATGCGGATATCCGGCACACCTTCATAGCTGATGCTTTTGAAGATCTGGTCCGGGGTCACGCGGTATTCGATCAGCGCACGGTCGCGGTGCCCGCCCAGGGAATACAGGCCGGTGAGGATGCTCGAGATATGGTGCTCGAGTTCCTCATGGTCAATGATCTTGCCGGACACTGTGCGATAGCGCCCCTCGAACCGGTCGGCAACCACAATGATGCCGTCGCCGCCGGCGCCCTGGGCCGGTTTGATCACGAAGTCGGTGCGCCCGCCGATGATCTCCTTGAGGTTATCGATTTCCTTCTCGGTGGAGATCACGCCGTACAGCTCCGGCACGTGGATGCCGGCGGCGATGGCGCGTTCCTTGGTGATGATCTTGTCATCGACGATCGGGTACAGGCTGCGCTTGTTGTACTTGAGCACGTAGTCGGCGTTACGCCGATTGATCCCCATGATGCCCCGGGCCTCCAGGGCTTTCCAGGTCTTCCAGAGACCGAACATCAGGCGTCAGCCTCCTTCAGGAAAGCCTTGAAACGCACCAGTTCGGTCAGGCGGTAACCGCGATAGCGACCCATGGCCAGCATGAAAGCCACCAGAATCAGCAGGACCGCCGGGAAGGTGAACACGAAGTACACCAGCTCCGGCACGCTCATGATCAGGTGCGCCAGGGAGGCGGCGAACAGTGTGCCGATCGCCACTTTCATGGCATGGCCGCCACCGCGCTCTTCCCAGGTGATCGACAGGCGTTCGATGGTCATGGTCAGAATCACCATCGGGAACAGCGCCACCGACAACCCGCGCTCCAGGCCGAGTTTGTGGCTGAACAGGCTGATCGCCGCGATCAGCACCACCACGAAGGTCAGCACCACCGACAATCTCGGCAGCATTTGCAGTTTCAAGTGCTCAAGGTAGGAACGCAGCGACAGCCCCAGCGCCGTGATGATGGTAAACAGCACGATGCCGAAGCCGAGCTGGGTTTCCCGGAAGGCGAGGGCGATCAGCACCGGGGTAAAGGTGCCGAGTGTCTGGATGCCGATCAGGTTGCGCAGGATCAGGATCACCAGCACGCCGATCGGGATCATCACCATGATCATGAAGGTCTGCTGGGTTTGCAGCGGCAGGCCGTACAGCGAGTAGTCGAGGAAATTGGCGTCGGAATTCTCGTCGGTCAGCTTGGCCAGGCGAATGGCGTTCATTTCGCTGTTGTTCAGGCTGAAGGTGACGTTGGCTTTCTTGCCGCCATCGACGGTGATCAGGTTTTCATCGCCGGTCCACCACAGCAAGCGGTCGGTGGGCAGGCCCTGTTCGCCGGTTTCCGGGTTGAAGTACAGCCAGTCGGTGCCGTTGAAACTGCGCAACCAGAGTTCAGGCGTTTGCGGCTGATCGGCCACCAGGCGGATGGTGTGGACCTTTTCCACCGGCACGTGGGCGATGGACAGAACCAGCTCGACGATTTTGGCTTTGTTCGCGGTGGACGTATCGCCGGCCAGCAGCAGTTTCACGTTGTCGTCGTTGAGGTTGTTGACACGTTTGATGGCTTCGCCGATGAAAGTTTCGACGTCGGCCGAATGCTGGCGGATCGGCGCGAGCAAGGCTTCGGCGGCGATTTTTTCCGGGCCTTCGACGGCGATGCTGTCGCGGAAGGTCGCCCCTTTGACCTTGGATTTTTCGCCGGTGTAGCGCTTGGTCAGCACCAGGCGGTAATAAAGGGTCTGGTTGCCCTTGGCCCGACGTGCCGACCAGGTGACCTTGCGGTTGCCGTCGACACGGTTCACTGCCACACCGTAGTTATTGGAAATGAAACTCTCGTTAAGGCTCACGTAGTCGCGGCTCAGCGGCGGCACGAACATCTGGATCTTGATCGGGTCTTTGGCGTTGGCGACGAACTCGACCTTGGCGTCGATGTTCCACAAGTCATCGGTGGCATCTTCAGTCACCGGAATACCGAGCACGAAAATCTGATAGGCCGTAACTGAAATGCCCAGCACCACCAGGATGGCGATCAGCAATTTCAGATGGAGGGTAAGAGAGCGCATTGGAATTACTCTGCGGTATGTGCGTCGGTGGCGCAGGCAGGTTTGCCAGCAGCGTATTTAAGACTTGGATCGACCAGCGCATCGAAACGCTTGAGTGCCTCGGAGCCGATCAAGAGCGGGTATTGGAAGGCGCTGCGGTCGGTCAGGTTCACTTCAATACTGCGTAAAGCCGACCCCATGCAGATATCCAGCTCGATGACCGGACGGGCGGTGTACTTCTTGCCTTCTTCCGGGTCGTAGTCACCGGCCCGGCGCTTGATCTTGCTGACACGGGCCAGCGGTCGTTCAATCGGGTGCGAATGCGCGGCGTCGATGGCCAGATAGAAGCGCACCCAGGATTCGCCATTGCGTTTGAAACGTTTGATGTCGCGGGCGCTCAGCGAGGCGGTTTTCGCCCCGGTGTCGAGTTTGGCGGCAACTTCCAGGTTGATACCATCCAGCGACGCGTACTCATTGAGGCCGTACACAGTCTTTTCCCCTGCCGCGGCAAAACCTGACAGGCCAAGAAGACAGAGAAATGTGGTGAAGAGCTTGAGTCTCATAAATCCTGATGCGCAGCGGTCCGTTCTTCAATTCAAGGCCCTGGCATTGCTGCACAAGCTCCCTCGTATGCCTATCCTTTTTTTATGACAGGCAATGCAGATGACAAGCAAATGCGGGCGGCATTCTAGCACGGTGGTTTTATGGCGCCAGCGCTGGCGGACGGCTGTAACCGGGGGTGCTGCTTCTTTATGGTGCAAGCGGTTATTAGACGATTGTCGACAATGTCTATTTATCCTTTGACGTAACTGGCCTTATTCGCTAGTTTTTGCGGCATTGCTTTTAAAGGTGTCGACAATATGCTGGATCAACTCGATCCCCCGGTCACGGTTCAGGACGACTCGGAAACACTTTCCGAAAACGTCTTCCGACGCATTCAGGCGGCCATCGTCAAGGGTGAGATCGCCCCGGGCAGCAAGATCTCCGAGCCGGAGCTGGCGCGCACCTACGGCATCAGCCGCGGGCCGTTGCGTGAGGCGATCCACCGACTGGAAGGCCAGCGCCTGCTGGTTCGCGTGCCGCACGTCGGGGCGCGGGTGGTGTCGTTGAGTCACGCCGAATTGCTGGAACTCTACGAAATCCGCGAATCCCTGGAAGGCATGGCGTGCCGTCTGGCGGCTGAACGCATGACCGTTGAAGAAATCGACGAACTGCGCCGGGTGTTGGAAACCCACGAGCGTGATGCGGCGTTTCAGGCGGGCGTCGGCTATTACCAGCAGGAAGGCGATTTCGACTTTCATTACCGGATCATCCAGGGCAGCGGTAACCGCACCCTGACCCAGATGCTCTGCGGCGAGCTCTATCAACTGGTGCGCATGTACCGCATCCAGTTTTCCACCACGCCCAATCGGCCACGCCAGGCGTTTGCCGAGCACCACCGAATTCTCGATGCCATCGCCGACCGTGACGGTGAACTGGCCGAGTTGTTGATGCGCCGTCACATCGGCGCCTCCAAACGCAATATCGCCCGTCACTACCAGGACGGCGCTAACCCGACAGCCACTGAACGAGGTGAGTCATGAGTTCCAACAAGAGCACTCCAGGCCAGCGTTTCCGCGATGCGGTCGCCAGCGAGCATCCGCTGCAAGTGGTCGGCACGATCAACGCCAACCACGCGCTGTTGGCCAAGCGCGCCGGTTTCAAGGCTATCTACCTGTCGGGGGGCGGGGTGGCTGCCGGCTCCCTCGGCGTGCCGGACCTGGGCATTACCGGCCTGGATGACGTGCTGACCGACGTGCGCCGCATCACCGACGTTTGCGACCTGCCGCTGCTGGTGGACGTGGACACCGGTTTCGGTTCCTCGGCGTTCAACGTCGCCCGTACCGTCAAGTCGATGATCAAGTTCGGCGCGGCGGCAATTCACATCGAAGACCAGGTCGGCGCCAAGCGTTGCGGTCATCGTCCTAATAAAGAGATCGTCTCGCAGCAGGAAATGGTCGACCGCATCAAAGCCGCTGTTGATGCGCGCACCGACGACAGCTTCGTGATCATGGCCCGCACCGATGCCCTGGCGGTGGAAGGTCTGGAGTCTGCACTGGATCGCGCCGCCGCGTGCATCGAGGCCGGCGCCGACATGATCTTTCCGGAGGCCATCACTGAACTTGAGATGTACAAACTGTTCGCCAGCCGCGTGAAAGCGCCGATCCTGGCCAACATCACCGAGTTCGGCGCGACACCGCTGTACACCACCGAGCAGCTCGCCGGTGCCGATGTGTCGCTGGTGTTGTACCCGCTGTCGGCGTTCCGCGCGATGAACAAGGCTGCCGAAAACGTCTACACCGCGATCCGCCGCGACGGCACGCAACAGAACGTCATCGACACCATGCAGACGCGCATGGAGCTTTACGATCGCATCGATTACCACACGTTCGAGCAGAAGCTCGATGCGTTGTTTGCGGCGAAGAAGTAAGGCGCAATCCCCCACAACTTGCCGATTCCCTAACAAATTCAAGATTGGAGACAGCAATGGCCGAAGCAAAAGTACTCAGTGGCGCCGGGCTCCGTGGCCAGGTTGCCGGGCAAACCGCACTGTCCACCGTGGGCCAGTCGGGTGCCGGCCTGACCTATCGCGGTTACGACGTGCGCGAACTGGCGGCTGACGCACAGTTCGAAGAAGTGGCTTACCTGCTGCTGTACGGCGAACTGCCGACCCAGTTACAACTGGCCGGCTATACCGAGAAACTGAGCAAGCTGCGCGACCTGCCGCAAGCGCTGAAAGAAGTGCTGGAGCGCATCCCCGCCGACGCCCATCCAATGGATGTGATGCGCACCGGTTGCTCGTTCCTGGGCAACATCGAGCCGGAGAAAGATTTCTCCGAGCAGCACGACAAAACCGACCGCCTGCTGGCCGCGTTCCCGGCGATCATGTGCTACTGGTATCGCTTCAGCCACGACGGCAAGCGCATCAACTGCGTGACCGACGAAGCCTGCATCGGCGGCCATTTCCTGCACCTGTTGCACGACAAGAAGCCGAGCGAGTTGCACGTCAAGGTGATGAACGTTTCGCTGATCCTCTACGCGGAGCACGAATTCAACGCCTCGACCTTCACCGCTCGGGTGTGTGCCTCGACGCTGTCGGATCTGTATTCCTGCATTACAGCCGCCATCGGTTCCCTGCGCGGCCCGCTGCACGGCGGGGCCAACGAAGCGGCGATGGAAATGATCGAGCGCTTCAGCTCGCCGGAAGAGGCGGTCGAGGGCACCCTCGGCATGCTGGCACGCAAGGACAAGATCATGGGCTTCGGCCACGCGATCTATAAGGACAACGATCCGCGCAATGAGGTGATCAAGGGCTGGTCGAAAAAACTCGCCGACGAAGTGGGCGACACGGTGTTGTTCCCGGTTTCAGAAGCCATCGACGCAACCATGTGGGAACAGAAGAAACTGTTCCCGAACGCCGACTTCTACCACGCCTCGACGTACCACTTCATGGGCATCCCGACCAAGTTGTTCACACCGATCTTCGTCTGCTCACGCCTGACCGGCTGGGCGGCGCATGTGTTCGAACAACGTGCCAACAATCGCATCATCCGCCCGAGCGCCGAGTACGTCGGCGTCGAACAGCGCAAGTTCGTGCCAATCGAACAACGCTGACCGGGGAGGGCGCCGGTACTGGTTACTGAAGGAACCGGGAACCCTGCAGGTCGGGGTTCAGCCCGGTGCCAGGCGCCCACCTATTGAAATTACCGTGACCGAGTCCTGACGATGAATACTGAATTCCGCAAACCGCTGCCCGGCAGCTCTCTGGATTATTTCGACGTCCGTGCGGCGGTCGATGCCATTGCACCCGGCGCCTACGACACCCTGCCGTACACCTCCCGCGTGCTGGCGGAAAACCTCGTGCGTCGCTGCGACCCGGCCACGCTCACCGATTCCCTGAAACAACTGATCGAGCGCAAACGCGACCTCGACTTCCCATGGTTTCCGGCCCGCGTGGTGTGCCACGACATTCTCGGCCAGACCGCCCTGGTGGACCTTGCCGGCTTGCGCGATGCCATCGCCCTGCAAGGCGGCGACCCGGCGCAAGTGAACCCGGTGGTGCCAACGCAATTGATCGTCGATCACTCGCTGGCCGTCGAGTCCGGCGGCTTCGATCCCAAGGCGTTCGAAAAGAACCGCGCCATCGAAGACCGTCGCAACGAAGACCGTTTCCACTTCATCAACTGGACCAAGAAAGCCTTCAAGAACGTCGACGTGATCCCGCCAGGCAACGGGATCATGCACCAGATCAACCTGGAGAAAATGTCGCCGGTGATCCAGGTGCGCGACGGCGTGGCTTTCCCCGATACCTGCGTCGGCACCGACAGTCATACCCCGCACGTTGATGCGCTGGGCGTGATCGCCATTGGCGTTGGTGGTCTGGAAGCGGAAAGCGTGATGCTCGGTCGCGCCTCGTGGATGCGTCTGCCGGAAAGCGTTGGCGTCGAACTCACCGGCAAGCTGCAACCGGGCATCACCGCCACCGACATGGTGCTGGCGCTGACCGAATACCTGCGCAAACAAAAAGTCGTTGGCGCATGGCTGGAGTTCTTTGGTGAAGGCGCGTCAAACCTCACCCTTGGCGACCGCGCGACCATTTCCAACATGGCCCCGGAATACGGCGCCACTGCGGCAATGTTCTACATCGACCAGCAGACCATTGACTACCTGAAACTCACCGGTCGTGAAGACAAGCAAGTGCAACTGGTCGAGAACTACGCCAAACAGACCGGCCTGTGGGCCGATAGCCTCAAAGGCGCGCAATACGAGCGCGGGCTGAGCTTCGACCTGTCCTCGGTGGTGCGCAACATGGCCGGCCCGAGCAACCCGCATGCGCGTGTCGCGACCTCGGATCTGGCTGCCAAAGGCATCTCCGGCCAGTGGGAAGACGTGCCCGGCCAGATGCCGGACGGTGCGGTGATCATCGCCGCCATCACCAGTTGCACCAACACCAGTAACCCGCGCAACGTCATTGCCGCCGGCCTGCTGGCGCGCAATGCCAACCAGCTTGGGCTGACCCGTAAGCCATGGGTCAAGTCGTCCCTGGCACCCGGTTCGAAAACCGTGGCGCTGTATCTGGATGAAGCCGGTCTGACCAAAGAGCTGGAGCAACTCGGCTTCGGCGTCGTGGCCTTCGCCTGCACCACCTGCAATGGCATGTCCGGCGCGCTGGATCCGGTGATCCAGCAAGAGATCATCGACCGCGACCTGTATGCCACCGCCGTACTCTCTGGCAACCGCAACTTCGACGGGCGGATTCACCCGTACGCCAAGCAGGCGTTCCTCGCATCGCCGCCATTGGTGGTGGCTTATGCCATCGCCGGCACCATCCGTTTCGACATCGAAAAAGATGTACTGGGCGTGGTCGATGGCAAGGAAATCCGCCTGAAAGACATCTGGCCGAGCGACGAAGAAATCGACGCGGTGGTCAAGGCCTCGGTCAAGCCGGAGCAGTTCCGCCAAGTGTACATTCCGATGTTCGCCGTCCACGAAGACACCGGCCCGAAAGTCACGCCGCTGTACGACTGGCGCGAGATGAGCACCTACATCCGTCGTCCGCCGTACTGGGAAGGCGCGCTGGCCGGCGCGCGTCCGCTCAAGGGCATGCGCCCGCTGGCGGTGCTGCCGGACAACATCACCACCGATCACCTGTCGCCTTCGAACGCGATCATGCTCGACAGCGCAGCGGGTGAGTACCTGGCGAAAATGGGCCTGCCGGAAGAGGACTTCAACTCCTACGCCACGCACCGCGGCGACCACTTGACCGCGCAGCGCGCAACCTTCGCCAACCCGAAACTGTTCAATGAAATGGTGCAGGAAAACGGCAAGGTCAAGCAGGGTTCTCTTGCCCGCGTGGAGCCGGAAGGCAAAGTGATGCGCATGTGGGAAGCCATCGAAACCTACATGGAACGCAAGCAGCCGCTGATCATCATTGCCGGTGCCGACTATGGCCAGGGTTCGTCCCGGGACTGGGCGGCCAAAGGCGTGCGTCTGGCGGGGGTGGAAGCGATTGCCGCCGAAGGTTTCGAGCGCATTCACCGCACCAACCTGGTGGGCATGGGCGTGTTGCCGCTGGAGTTCCTGCCGGGCACCAATCGTAAAACCTTAGGGATAGATGGCAGCGAAACCTATGACGTGATCGGCGATCGCACCCCGCGCGCGACGCTGACGCTGGTGATCAACCGCAAGAACGGTGAACGCGTCGAAGTGCCGGTGACCTGCCGCCTCGACACCGCCGAAGAAGTGTCGATCTACGAGGCCGGCGGCGTGTTGCAGCGTTTCGCTCAGGACTTCCTCGAAGAATCGGCGGTTGCCGTTTAACACGACGAGCCGCGCGGGATTTCAAGTCCCGCGCTGGCCATACAGGATCAATATGGCTCACGCATCTCAGATAAAAATCCCTGCCACCTACATGCGCGGCGGCACCAGCAAAGGCGTGTTCTTCAGCCTCAAGGATTTGCCCGAAGCGGCGCAGATGCCAGGCACCGCCCGCGATGCCTTGTTGCTGCGCGTGATCGGCAGCCCCGATCCGTACGAGAAGCAAATCGACGGCATGGGCGGCGCGACGTCCAGCACCAGCAAAACCGTGATCCTGTCGAAAAGCATCAAGGCCGATCACGACGTCGATTACCTGTTCGGTCAGGTCGCCATCGACAAACCTTTCGTCGACTGGAGTGGCAACTGCGGCAACCTGTCGGCGGCGGTCGGTTCGTTCGCCATCAGCAATGGCCTGGTGGATGCCAGCCGCATTCCGCACAACGGTGTGGCGGTGGTGCGCGTGTGGCAGGCCAACATCGGCAAGACCATCATCGCTCATGTACCGATCACCAATGGCGAGGTGCAGGAAACCGGTGATTTTGAACTCGACGGCGTGACCTTTCCGGCCGCCGAAGTGCAGCTCGAATTCATGGATCCGGCGGCGGAAGAAGAGGGTGGCGGTGGCTCGATGTTCCCCACCGGCAATCTGGTGGACGACCTTGAAGTGCCAGGTGTCGGCACGCTCAAGGCTACCCTGATCAACGCTGGCATCCCGACCATATTCATCAACGCCGAAGACATCGGCTACACCGGCACCGAGTTGCAGGGCGCGATCAACAGTGACCTGGAGGCTTTGGCAATGTTCGAAACCATCCGCGCTTACGGTGCGCTGCACATGGGGCTGATTGAACACCTGGATGAAGCCGCCAAGCGCCAGCACACGCCGAAGGTCGCGTTCGTCGCCCCACCTGCGGATTACATTGCGTCCAGCGGCAAGAAAATCGCAGCCGCCGACATCGACCTGCTGGTGCGCGCGTTGTCCATGGGCAAGCTGCACCACGCCATGATGGGCACGGCAGCGGTGGCGATCGGCACGGCGGCGGCGATTTCCGGCACCTTGGTCAACCTGGCAGCGGGCGGTATCGAACGCAACGCCGTGCGCTTCGGCCATCCGTCCGGCACCTTGCGCGTGGGCGCCGAGGCCGCAAAGGTCAACGGTGAGTGGACGGTGAAAAAAGCCATCATGAGCCGCAGTGCGCGGGTGTTGATGGAAGGTTATGTCCGGGTGCCGGGGGATTGTTTCTAACCTCAATCCAGGCATACACAAATCCCTGTGGGAGCGCCGCTCCCATAGGTGATGCATTTCCAAAACAAGAGTGTTGTACCGACTGAGACTACCCTGAACCGAGGTCCCATCAACGAACCACTTCAAGAGTGAATCGAACATGAGCGCCAACGTCGACCTGAACACCCGCCCCGACTACGACACGGTTCTGCAGGACATCGCCGACTACGTCCTCAATTTCAACATCCAGTCGCCCGAGGCGCTTGATACTGCCCGCAATTGCCTGATGGACACCCTCGGCTGCGGCTTGCTGGCGCTGCGTTTCCCCGAATGCACCAAACACCTGGGTCCTATCGTCGAAGGCACTGTCGTCCCCTTCGGCGCCCGCGTGCCCGGCACCAGCTATCGTCTCGACCCGGTCAAGGCCGCTTGGGACATCGGTTGCATCGTCCGCTGGCTCGATTACAACGACACCTGGCTCGCCGCCGAATGGGGCCATCCGTCCGATAACCTCGGCGGTATTCTCGCGGTGGCCGACCACCTGTCGCAAAAGCGCCTGGCCAATGGCGACGCCCCGTTGACCATTCGCGCTGTGCTGGAAGCCATGATCATGGCGCACGAGATTCAGGGCGTGATCGCCCTGGAGAATTCGTTCAACCGCGTCGGTCTTGATCACGTGATTCTGGTGAAAGTCGCCTCGACCGCCGTCACTGCCAAACTCATGGGCGCCAATCGCGAGCAGCTGCTGTCGGCGTTGTCCCATGCCTTTGCCGACGGCCAGGCGCTGCGCACTTACCGACATGCGCCGAACGCCGGATCGCGTAAATCCTGGGCGGCCGGAGACGCGACCAGTCGGGGCGTGCGTCTGGCGGACATTGCGATGCGTGGTGAGATGGGCATCCCCGGCGTACTGACCGCCAAGCAATGGGGTTTCTACGATGTACTGTTCAGCCACACCAACAACGACCTGGGGCTCAAGCCTGAAGGCAAGCGAGCTTTCAGTTTTTCCCGGCCGTTCGGCAGCTATGTGATGGAAAACGTGCTGTTCAAGATCAGCTTCCCCGCCGAGTTCCACGCGCAAACGGCCTGCGAGGCTGCCGTCACCCTGCATCCATTGGTCAGGAATCGCCTGCATGAAATCGACAGGATCGTTATCACCACCCACGAATCAGCGATCCGCATCATCTCCAAGGTCGGCCCGCTGGCCAACGCTGCGGACCGCGATCACTGCCTCCAGTACATGACCGCCGTACCTCTGGTATTCGGCAATCTGGTGGCCGAGCAGTACGAAGACGACTTCCACGCCGCGCACCCGATTATCGATGTGCTGCGCGACAAAATGGTCATTGTCGAAGACCCGCGTTTCACCCGCGAATACCTGGAGGCGGACAAACGCTCCATCGCCAACGCGGTACAGGTGTTCTTCAAGGACGGTTCCAGCACCGATAACGTGATGGTGGAGTACCCGATCGGTCATCGCCGGCGCCGTGCCGATGGCATTCCGTTGCTGGAAGACAAGTTCAAGGTCAACCTGACGACGCGCTTCACGGCTCAGCGAAGCGCCGAGATCCTTGCGCTGTGCAAGGACCCGGCAGCACTTGAAGCGACGCCGGTGAACCGGTTTGTGGATTTGTTTGTGATCTAGCTGGCCGCGAAGGCGGCATAACTGCCGCCGACTATCTACTTGAACCGCCGTTCCACACCTTTCTCCACCAGAATCTTCGCCGAGATCTCTTCCACGGAGAAATGCGTGGAATTGATGTGGGGAATGTTCTCGCGTCGGAACAGATTCTCCACCTCGCGCACTTCGAATTCGCACTGCGCGTAGCTCGAATAGCGGCTGTTGGGCTTGCGTTCGTTGCGGATCGCGGTGAGGCGGTCCGGGTCGATGGTCAGGCCGAACAGCTTGTGATGATGGGCGCGCAGGGCGGTCGGCAGTTGCAGGCGCTCCATGTCGTCTTCGGTCAGCGGATAGTTGGCTGCGCGGATGCCGAATTGCATGGCCATGTACAAACACGTCGGTGTTTTGCCGCATCGCGACACGCCTACTAGTATCAAGTCAGCTTTGTCGTAATAGTGCGTGCGGGCGCCATCGTCATTGTCGAGGGCGAAGTTCACCGCCTCGATACGCTCCATGTAATTGGAGTTATGGCCGATGGAGTGGGATTTGCCGACGGTGTAGGAAGAATGCTCGGTCAGCTCCTGTTCAAGGGGCGCCAGGAAGGTCGAGAAAATGTCGATCATGAAACCATTCGACGTTGCGAGAATCTCACGAATGTCCTGATTGACAATGGTGTCGAAAATAATCGGACGAAAACCATCGTTTTCGGCGGCTTTGTTGATTTGTTGTACCATGGCCCGCGCTTTATCAGCGTCGTCGATGTACGGTCGTATGATTTTGCTGAAGGTAATGTTTTCGAACTGCGCCAGCAGGCTTTGGCCGAGGGTTTCGGCGGTAATGCCGGTGCCATCGGAGATAAAGAAAGCAGATCGTTTCATTTGCACCTTGGGCCTTAAGCTAGTGACGATTCTTGGATATAGTAGGCGCGATTTGTCGGCCACCGATGGCCCGCATTCTCACTTATTTTCCAGGTCCAGGCCATACAGCCGGCAAAGGCTCCCCCGAGTCGCCGGCTTCTGAGCTTTTCCAACACAGTTAGTGGAGAGATCACCTTGGTAGAGTACGTAGTTTCCCTCGATAAGCTCGGCGTCCATGATGTAGAGCATGTGGGGGGCAAGAACGCATCCCTGGGCGAGATGATCAGTAACCTTGCAGGCGCCGGTGTATCGGTGCCAGGTGGCTTTGCCACGACAGCTCAGGCTTATCGTGATTTTCTGGAACTGAGCGGCCTGAACGATCAGATCCATGCCGCCCTCGACGCCCTGGACGTCGATGATGTAAACGCCTTGGCCAAGACCGGCGCCCAGATCCGTCAATGGATCATGGAAGCCGAGTTCCCCGAGAAGCTCAACGCCGAGATCCGCACCGCGTTCGCCACGCTGTCGGCCGGCAACCCTGACATGGCCGTGGCCGTGCGCTCTTCCGCTACCGCCGAAGACCTGCCGGACGCTTCCTTCGCCGGTCAGCAGGAAACCTTCCTGAACATCCGTGGTGTCGAAAACGTCATTCGCGCCGCCAAAGAGGTGTTCGCCTCCCTGTTCAACGACCGCGCCATTTCCTACCGCGTCCACCAGGGCTTCGACCACAAGCTGGTGGCCTTGTCGGCTGGCGTGCAGCGCATGGTCCGCTCCGAAACCGGCACCGCCGGGGTGATGTTCACCCTCGATACCGAATCGGGCTTCCGTGATGTGGTGTTCATCACCGGCGCCTACGGCTTGGGTGAAACCGTCGTACAAGGCGCGGTGAACCCGGATGAGTTCTACGTCCACAAAGGCACGCTGGAAGCCGGTCGCCCGGCCATCCTGCGTCGCAACCTGGGCAGCAAAGCCATCAAGATGATCTACGGTGACGAAGCCCGCGCCGGTAAATCGGTCAAGACCATCGACGTGGACAAGGCCGATCGTGCGCGTTTCTGCCTGACCGACGCCGAAGTCAGCGAGCTGGCCAAGCAGGCGATGATCATCGAGAAGCACTACAAGTGCCCGATGGACATCGAATGGGCCAAAGACGGCGACGACGGCAAGCTCTACATCGTGCAGGCCCGTCCGGAAACCGTGAAGAGCCGCACCCAGGCCAACGTCATGGAACGTTACCTGTTGAAAGAAACCGGCACCGTGCTGGTGGAAGGTCGCGCCATCGGCCAGCGCATCGGCGCCGGCAAGGTGCGGATCATCAAGGACGTGTCCGAGATGGACAAAGTCCAGCCGGGCGACGTGCTGGTTTCCGACATGACCGACCCGGACTGGGAACCGGTCATGAAGCGCGCCAGCGCCATCGTCACCAACCGTGGCGGCCGTACCTGCCACGCGGCGATCATCGCTCGCGAGCTGGGCATCCCGGCCGTGGTCGGTTGCGGCAACGCCACCCAGCTGTTGAAAGACGGCCAGGGCGTGACCGTTTCCTGCGCTGAAGGCGACACCGGTTACATCTTCGAAGGCGAACTGGGCTTCGACATCAAGAAAAACTCCGTGGATGCCATGCCGGAGCTGCCGTTCAAGATCATGATGAACGTCGGCAACCCGGACCGCGCCTTCGACTTCGCGCAACTGCCGAACGCCGGTGTGGGCCTGGCCCGTCTGGAATTCATCATCAACCGCATGATCGGCGTGCACCCCAAGGCGCTGTTGAACTACGGTGGCCTGCCGCAGGAAATCAAGGACAGCGTCGACAAGCGCATTGCTGGTTACAACGACCCGGTTGGCTTCTATGTCGACAAACTGGTCGAAGGTATCAGCACCCTGGCGGCAGCGTTCTGGCCGAAAAAGGTCATCGTGCGTCTGTCGGACTTCAAGTCCAACGAATACGCGAACCTGATCGGCGGCAAACTCTACGAGCCGGAAGAAGAAAACCCGATGCTGGGTTTCCGTGGCGCTTCGCGTTACATCAGCGAATCGTTCCGTGACTGCTTCGAGCTCGAATGCCGCGCCCTCAAGCGCGTGCGTAACGAGATGGGCCTGACCAACGTTGAAATCATGGTGCCGTTCGTCCGTACCCTGGGCGAAGCGAGCCAGGTGGTCGATCTGCTGGCTGAAAACGGTCTGGCCCGTGGCGACAACGGTCTGCGCGTGATCATGATGTGCGAACTGCCGTCCAACGCGATCCTGGCTGAAGAGTTCCTCGAGTTCTTCGACGGTTTCTCCATCGGCTCCAACGACCTGACCCAGCTTACCCTGGGCCTGGACCGTGACTCCGGGATCATCGCGCACCTGTTCGACGAGCGTAACCCTGCAGTCAAGAAGCTGCTGGCCAACGCCATTGCCGCGTGCAACAAGGCCGGCAAGTACATCGGTATCTGCGGTCAGGGCCCTTCGGACCACCCGGACCTGGCCAAGTGGCTGATGGAGCAGGGCATCGAAAGCGTTTCGCTGAACCCCGATTCCGTACTGGAAACCTGGTTCTTCCTGGCTGAAGGTCAGGCTTCGGCCTGATGGTGTGAGTGAAAGGGCCGATCTGTGATCGGCCCTTTCAGAGATTCAAGTAGGGCGGGCTCCTCTGGATGCCGCCCTTTTTTGTGCAAGAGCATATGCAAAGTAGCAGCAACCTATTTCCTGTCGCCCTGATCAGCGCCGAGCGGCGCGGCGATCTGAGCGAAGACGTCTATCGTTTGAAACCCGGCAACAGCCCCGACGGCACCGTTGAGCTGGCTGTGACACGCCTGGGCCTGGCCGATGAGCCGGCGGTGCGTGGCGTGCCGGTGATTCTGCTGCATGGCAGTTTTTCCAATCGGCGGTTCTGGTTTTCTCCCAAAGGTTTGGGCCTGGGCGCTTACCTGACGCGTCTGGGATTCGATGTGTGGATTCCGGAAATGCGTGGTCACGGCCTGTCTCAGCGCAACCAGAACTATCGCCAGAACAGCGTCGCCGACTATGCGCGTTACGATTTGCCGGCCATTGGCGCGTTCGTGCGCGAGCAAAGCGGCCAGATCCCGCACTGGATCGGCCATTCGCTGGGCGGCATTACCCTCGCCGCGGCGTTGGGCGGCCAGTACCTGGGCGAGCCCGCCGTGGCTTCCGCGGCGTTTTTCGGCACGCAAGTCAGCCGTACTTACTGGCCGTTGAAGTTTCCACCGGTGGAGTGGAGCGGGCGCTTCATTCTCAAGCGTTTTGCCCAACTGTCGGGCTCTCGGCTCAAGCGCGGCCCGGAGGACGAGCCGATAGGCCTGGCCCTGGAAAGCATGCGTTGGTACGGGCTGTTCGGCCGCTTCGGCGATGCCGACAAAGACTGGTGGGCGGGTTTGGCCGAGGTGCAATTGCCGGTGCTGGCCGTGAGTGCCGCGGGCGATCATCAGGACCCGACCTGGGCCTGCCATAAGCTGTTCGATCAAGTCGGCTCCGAGCACAAGCAGTTCATCACCCTTGGCCGCGAGCAAGGCTTTGGCGATAATTTCGGTCACGTGGAAATGCTGGTCAGCAAGGCTGCGCAGGCTGAAGTCTGGCCGTTGGTGGCTCGCTGGCTGGCGGATCAACAGACGCCTTTACTGGGTGAAAAGCCGGATTTGGCCACAGCGATTTGAGCCTGATGCTCTAACAAGGGCATTTCTCTCTGGTCGGCTTGCGGCTAATATGTGACGCATTGAGTGGTTCTGGTCACTTTGAGTGATTGATGCGGTCGCTGTGTTCGTGCGTATGGAGCGATTTGCAACCGTCCAGCCTTGGCCCGAGTATGCTACATACTCGATTGTCTTCCTTGTTACAGGAGTTTCTCGATGAACCATTACCTCACGCCTGACCTGTGCGACGCCTATCCGGAGCTGGTGCAGGTGCTGGAACCGATGTTCAGCAATTTCGGCGGCCGTGATTCTTTCGGCGGCGAAATCGTGACCATCAAATGTTTCGAAGACAACTCGCGGGTCAAGGAGCAAGTCGAGCTCAAGGGCAACGGCAAGGTGCTGGTGGTCGACGGTGGCGGTTCCCTGCGCCGCGCGCTGTTGGGCGACATGCTGGCCGAGAAAGCCGCGAACAACGGTTGGGAAGGGCTGGTGATCTACGGTTGCATCCGCGACGTCGACGTCATCGCGCAAACTGATCTGGGGGTTCAGGCCCTGGCCAGTCACCCGATGAAAACCGACAGGCGCGGTGTTGGCGATCTCAACGTTGCCGTGACCTTCGCGGGCGTGACCTTTCACCCGGGCCACTACGTTTATGCGGACAACAACGGCGTGATCATCTCGCCAAGCCCGCTGAAAATGCCTGAATAAGCGCTGCCGGCTTTTTGTTTCAAGAATAGGGGTGAGGATGTTCGAGGAAGAAAACGCGCAGTGGGGGCTGGTGCATGCCCTGGTGCTGGACGGTAAAGGCGGTGCGCGTTCGATAGCCCGGACTGAACTCGATGACTTGCAGCTGCAGGCCCACGAAAGCCTGTGGCTGCACTGGGATCGCAGTCACCCGCAAACCCAGACCTGGCTGCGCAAATCCAGCGGGCTGAGTGAATTTAGTTGCGATTTGTTGCTGGAAGAGAACACCCGACCGCGTCTTTTGCCGCTGCCGGACTCTGAACTGCTGCTGTTTCTGCGCGGGGTCAACCTGAATCCGGGCGCGGAGCCGGAAGACATGGTCTCGGTGCGGATCTTCGGTTCGGCTCAACGGGTGATTTCCCTGCGTTTGCGGCCGTTGCGTGCCACCGAAGAGTTGTTGGTGCAACTGGCCGACGGCAAAGGGCCGAGAAGCGCTTCCGAGCTGATCCTGTATATGGCGCAATACCTTACCCATAAAGTGCAGGATCTGGTCGGCGACCTCTCGGAAGTTGTCGATGAGGAAGAAGAAAAGCTGGATGCCGACGAACGGTATACACCTGAGCATGGGGCTGTTTTGCAGATCCGCCGCAGGGCCGCTGGGCTGAAGCGTTTTCTGGCGCCGCAGCGGGATATTTTCGGTCAGCTGACGCGGATAAAACTGCCGTGGTTCTGCGAAGACGATGGCGATTACTGGAACGAATTGAACAACAGCCTGACCCGTTACCTCGAGGAACTGGAATTGACCCGGGAGCGCGTGGGGCTGGTCCTGGAGGCTGAAGACCGGCGTTTGAGCGTGCGCATGAACCGCACGATGTATCGCTTCGGGATCATCACCGGAATCTTTTTGCCGATGAGTTTTCTGACCGGTCTTTTGGGCATCAACGTCGGCGGTATTCCGTTCTCTGCCAACCCCTACGGCTTCCTGATCGCCTGCCTGTTGATGGTCTTGGTGGCGCTGGGGCAGTGGTGGTTATTCCGACGTTTACGCTGGGTCTGACGATGAGCCATGTGACCCGACCAAATCTAACCGCGTCTTTGACAGACATCACGAGAGGTGCGTATGCACGATCCGTTTGAACAGTCTTTGCGTGACATGCTCAAAGCATCGCCGTCCAGCCGTGACGACGATGCCTGTCTGGGGCGTGTACTGAAAACCGCCAACCGCCAGGTCGGTGCCGGCGATCTGTTCAGCCTTCTGGGCCGTTGGCTGCCCGCGCTGATGATCGCCCTGAATAACGGATCGGCCCATGTAGCGCCGGTTTCTCGTCTGCGTAAACCTACCGCCCGCACTGCTGATAAGGCTGATTGAATATGGAACTTGATCTCTGGACTCAGAGCCTCGTCACTGCAATGACTGCGTTGTGGACCAAAGTTGCGAACTTCATTCCGAACCTGTTTGGCGCACTGGTTGTGCTGCTGCTGGGTTTTGTCGTGGCCAAACTGCTGGACACGCTGCTCTCAAAATTGCTCGCCAAATTGGGCCTTGATCGCCTGATGGGTGGCACCGGACTGACCAAATTGCTGTCCCGCGCCGGCCTCCAGGTGCCTATTTCGACGCTGATCGGCAAAATTGTTTACTGGTTCGTCCTGTTGATTTTTCTCGTTTCTGCCGCAGAATCCCTTGGACTTGAACGAGTTTCGGCTACGCTGGACATGCTGGCGCTGTATGTTCCGAAAGTATTCGGCGCGGCGCTGGTGCTGCTGGTGGGTGTCTTGCTGGCGCAACTGGCCAATGGGCTGGTGCGTGGCGCGGCAGAAGGCGTAGGGCTGGATTACGCAGCAGGACTGGGGCGGATTGCCCAGGGCCTGGTTATCATCATCAGTATTTCGGTTGCGATCAGCCAGTTGGAGGTCAAGACAGACCTGCTCAACCACGTGATTGTGATCGTCTTGATTACCGTTGGTCTGGCGGTTGCGCTGGCCATGGGGTTGGGAAGCCGGGAAATTGCCGGTCAGATTCTTGCGGGAATCTATGTGCGAGAGTTGTATCAGGTTGGGCAACAAGTGCGTGTTGGCGAGGTCGAAGGGCAGATCGAAGAGATCGGCACGGTGAAAACCACGGTGCTGACCGACGAGGGTGAGCTAGTCTCTCTCTCGAATCGGATTCTCCTGGAGCAGCATGTGAGTAGCCGCTAACCCGGCAAATCCTGCTAATGTATGCCGCCGCAAAATGCCCTGAGGGGTTGCGGCGGACATTGACCTGACTGTCGGCCCGACTTGTTTTGAATAAAGCTCAATCGCTCTCCACGCGCTACGACCCCCGCGAGCTCTCTGATGAGGAGTTGGTCGCGCGCTCGCATACCGAGCTGTTTCACGTAACGCGCGCCTATGAAGAACTGATGCGGCGTTACCAGCGAACATTATTTAACGTTTGTGCACGGTACCTGGGGAACGATCGTGATGCAGACGATGTCTGTCAGGAAGTGATGTTGAAGGTGCTGTACGGCCTGAAGAACTTCGAGGGCAAATCGAAGTTCAAGACGTGGCTCTACAGCATCACGTACAACGAGTGCATCACGCAGTATCGGAAGGAACGGCGTAAGCGTCGCTTGATGGACGCTTTGAGTCTGGACCCCCTCGAGGAAGCGTCTGAAGAAAAGGCGCCGAAACCCGAGGAGAAGGGCGGACTTGATCGCTGGCTGGTGTATGTGAACCCGATTGATCGTGAAATTCTGGTGCTACGTTTTGTCGCAGAGCTGGAGTTTCAGGAGATCGCAGACATCATGCACATGGGCTTGAGTGCAACAAAAATGCGGTACAAACGCGCTCTAGACAAATTGCGTGAGAAATTTGCAGGCATTGCCGAAACTTAGTTTGGCGCAAATATCTCTTACGTGTAGGCAAGTTCTGATAGACTTGCCGCCGAGTTGTCCCCCGGTTTGCGGGACTGCTTCACAATCACCAGATGGGGATTTAACGGATGAAACTGAAAAACACCTTGGGCTTGGCCATTGGTTCTCTTATTGCCGCTACTTCGTTCGGCGCGCTGGCACAAGGCCAAGGCGCAGTTGAAATCGAAGGCTTCGCCAAGAAAGAACAGTACGACAGCGATCGTAACTTCAAGAACAACGGCAACCTGTTCGGCGGCTCGGTTGGTTACTTCCTGACCGACGACGTAGAACTGCGTCTGGCCTACGACGAAGTACACAACGTACGTGCAGATGATGGTCGCAACGTAAAGGGCGCTGATACCGCTCTGGACGCTCTGTACCACTTCAACAACCCAGGCGACATGATCCGTCCATACGTTTCTGCCGGTTTCTCGGACCAGAGCATTGGCCAGAACGGTTCGGGTCGTAACCGCTCCACTTTCGCCAACGTTGGCGGCGGTGCCAAGCTGTACTTCACTGAAAACTTCTACGCCCGTGCTGGCGTTGAAGCTCAGTACAACATCGACCAGGGCGACACCGAGTGGGCTCCTAGCGTCGGTATCGGTGTGAACTTCGGTGGCGGCTCCAAGCCTGCTGCTGCTCCAGTTCCAGCACCGGCTGAAGTTTGCTCCGACAGCGACAACGATGGCGTTTGCGACAACGTTGACAAGTGCCCAGACACCCCAGCCAACGTAACTGTTGACGCTGATGGCTGCCCAGCAGTTGCTGAAGTTGTTCGTGTTGAGCTGGACGTGAAATTCGACTTCAACAAGTCGGTAGTCAAGCCTAACAGCTACGGCGACATCAAAAACCTGGCTGACTTCATGAAGCAGTACCCATCCACCACTACTGTTGTTGAAGGTCACACTGACTCCGTCGGTCCTGACGCTTACAACCAGAAACTGTCCGAGCGTCGTGCAAACGCCGTTAAGCAAGTTCTGACCAACCAGTACGGTGTTTCGCCGTCCCGCGTTCAGTCTGTTGGCTACGGCGAATCCCGCCCAGTTGCTGACAACGCCACTGAAGCTGGTCGCGCTGTAAACCGTCGCGTAGAAGCGAAGGTTGAAGCTCAAGCTAAGTAATTAGCTCGCAGCTCAAGAAAAGCCCGGCTTAGGCCGGGCTTTTCTTTGTCTGCGATTTGGTGAAGAGGGAGTAATAGGTAGGGTTCAGGCTGATTGATCGGCCACCATCGCGGGCAAGTCGCGCTCCCACATCGATGAAGTTGCGCAGGCTGCCACGGCACCGATCACCAGGATCGCCGGGCTCTTCAACTGAAAGCTGAGGGCATCCTCTTCCATCGCTGTCAGGTCGCTCCGACATTCCCGTTGGTGCGGCAGCGAAGCGTTTTCGATCATCGCCACGGGTGTATCGGCTGCCATTCCGCCGGCCAGCAATTGTTCGCGGATTTCACTGAGTTTCGCCACGCCCATGTAGATCACCAACGTGGTTCCGCCTTGAGCCAGGGCCTGCCAGTTCAGGCTACTGTCATCCTGAGTGTGCGCCGTGACCAGTGTCACGCCACGGGCGACACCCCGCAGCGTCAGTGGAATATCACATTGGGTCGCGCCGGCAAGGCCAGCGGTGATGCCATTGACCAATTCAACCTCGACCCCTCGTTCACGTAACCACTGCGCCTCTTCACCGCCGCGTCCGAAGATGCACGGATCGCCACCCTTGAGCCGCACCACGCATTTGCCGTGGCGGGTATAACGCAGCATCAGGCGATGAATGAAGGCTTGAGGCGTGGAGCGACAGCCGCCGCGCTTGCCCACGGGAATAATTCGCGCATTCGGGCAATGCTCCAGTACCGCAGGATTGACCAGATCGTCGATCAACACCACGTCCGCTTCGCGCAACGCACGAACCGCCTTGAGGGTCAGCAATTCCGGATCGCCGGGACCCGCACCCACCAGCCAGACTTTTGCGCTCATAGTGTTTTCCTCACGAGGTGACGGCGACTGGCTGCGCAGTGGCGGCCAGTAAACGCTTGATTTCCGGGACGCAGGAGCCGCATTGCGTGCCGCAGCCCAATTCTTGTTTCAAACCTTGCAAGTCCAGGCCACGGCTGATTCCGGCACAGATTGCGTTCTGGCTGACGTTCATGCAGTTGCACAGGGTTTTGCTGCCGGATGCAGGGGCGCCAGCGTTGCCTGGTGGCGCACTCAACGGTGCCAGCAGCCAACGGCGCAGTTGTTCGTCGGCGCGACCTTCGAGCCACAGGCTTTGCAGCCAATGTTGGGCGAGTGTTTCACCGGCCAGGCGAATCGCGGTGATCCGGCCGTTCTCGATACGCACCCGTTTACCGATCGAGCGCCGGGGGTCGTCGTAGGCCAATACCGGGCCGTCGTTGAGCCCCAGGCATTGATCGATATCACGCAACAACTGCGGCTCTGGCGCGGTGGCGCTGGCGGCGCGTATCAGCAGCGCGGGACGCTCACGGCCGGCCAAGCTGAGGCTGGCGTAGGAAAACGCCTCGCAGAGTGGTCGCAACGTCTCCAGGTGCTGTTGAACATCGCCTTCGATCAGGGCGAAAAGCTGCCAGGGCAAATGCACAGGCTCGAGCCGCACACCGCTGTGTTTGAGTTCCGGTTGCTTCGACAACGGATCGAAGGCGGGAAGGGTGAGGGTATTCACACCGCCCTTGAGAAAGCGGTCGCCCCAATGCATCGGCAGGAAAGCCTGGCCCGGACGTACGCTGTCGTCGCTGCTGACCGGCAGGATCACCGCGCCCCGGCGACTTTTCAGATTGATCAGGTCGCCAGGTTGCAGGCGATGCCGACGCAGTTCATCCGGGTGCAGGCTCAACACGGCTTCGCTGACATGGCCGAACAGCTGCGCGGCGGTGCCGGTGCGGCTCATGCCGTGCCATTGATCGCGCAGGCGGCCGGTGATCAAGGTCAGCGGGAAACGCGCATCGCGTTGTTCCTTGGCGGCGCGATAGGGGTCGGTCACGAACTGCGCACGCCCGCTGGCGGTCGGGAATACCCCGTCAAGGTACAACCGCGCGGTGCCTTCGCGGGCTCCGGCGGGGAAGGGCCATTGCTGCGGTCCGAGCTGGTCGATCAACTCATGACTGATCCCGGACAGGTCGAGGTCGCGGCCGCGAGTCAGTTGTTTGTATTCGTCGAAGACCTGTGCCGGGGTTTCAAAGGCAAACAGGCTGGAGGCTCCAGGACGCAGGTGTTTTTCCAGGCGCTGTGCGAAATCCACGGTGATCGCCCAATCGGGCCGTGCTTCACCGGGGGCGCCGATGGCTCGGCGGACGTGGGAAATGCGCCGCTCGGAGTTGGTAACCGTGCCGTCCTTTTCACCCCAACTGGCGGCGGGCAGCAACAGGTCGGCGAATGCGGCGGTTTCGGTGGTGTGGAAGGCTTCCTGCAACACCACGAACGGGCAGGCTTGCAGTGCCTCGCGCACAGTGGTCTGGTCCGGCAGCGACTGGGCAGGGTTGGTGCAGGCGATCCACAGGGCTTTGATCTTGCCGCTGCGCATCTGCTCGAACAGTTCGATGGCCGTGAGCCCGGTGTTTTCGGGCAGTTGATCGACGCCCCAGTAGGCGGCCACTTGCGCCCGGTGCTCGGCATTGGCCGCTTCGCGATGACCCGGCAGCAGGTTTGACAAACTGCCGGTTTCCCGGCCGCCCATGGCATTGGGCTGACCGGTCAGCGAGAAAGGTCCTGCGCCGGGCCGACCGATTTGCCCGGTAGCCAAGTGCAGGTTGATCAGCGCGCTGTTCTTCGCGCTGCCGGCGGTGGACTGATTCAGCCCCATGCACCACAGCGACAGAAAGCTCGGTGACGTGCCGACCCATTCCGCGCATTGGTGCAGTTGCTCGACGCTGATGCCACAGAGTTGCGAGACCATTGCCGGGGTGTAGTCGCGTACCAGGTTTTTCAGCTCGGCCAAGCCTTCGGTGTGGGCCTTGATGAAGTCGCGGTCGATCCAGTCTTCCCACAGCAGCAAGTGCAAAATCCCATGGAACAACGCGACATCGGTACCGGGCAGAATCGCCAGGTGCAGGTCAGCCAGATCGCAGGTGTCGGTGCGCCGTGGGTCGATGACGATGACTTTCATTTGCGGGTGGCGGGATTTGGCTTCTTCCAGGCGACGAAACAGGATCGGGTGGGCGTAGGCCATGTTGCTGCCGACGATCATCACGCAGTCGCTCAATTCCAGGTCTTCGTAGTTGCAGGGCGGAGCATCGGCGCCGAGGCTGCGCTTGTAGCCGACCACCGCTGAAGACATGCACAGCCGTGAATTGCTGTCGATGTTGTTGGTGCCCACCAGCGCCCGCGCCAGTTTGTTGAAGGCGTAGTAATCCTCGGTCAGCAATTGCCCGGAGATATAGAACGCGACGCTGTCCGGGCCGTGTTCGGCGATGGTCTTGGCGAAGACACTGGCGGCGTGATCGAGGGCGCTGTCCCAATCTGTGCGGCTGCGAGCCAGTCCTTTGCCCAGGCGCAGTTGCGGGTACAAGGCCCGCGCCGTCAGGTCGCCGGTCAGATGCAAGGTCGAACCTTTACTGCACAATTTGCCGAAGTTGGCCGGGTGCGCCGGATCGCCGCTGACGCCGAGAATGCGCTCGCCGTCGTGCTCGATCAGCACGCCGCAGCCGACCCCGCAGTAGCAGCAGGTGGAGGCGGTGATTTGGCGGTCCATCAGCTTGCTTCCCGCAGGGCCAGCAGCACCCGGCCATTTTCGACCCGTGCCGAATGATGGTGGGCACAGCCGATATCGGGAGCCTGGGCCTCGCCGGTTTCCAGGTCGATCTGCCAGTTGTGCAGCGGGCAGGCGACCCGTTTGCCGTAGATCAACCCCTGGGACAGCGGCCCGCCCTTATGCGGGCAGCGGTCGTCGAGGGCGAAAACCTCATCGTCGCTCGTACGAAAAATCGCAATGTCGCCTTTCGGGCCGGCGACGATCCGCGAGCCAAGGGTGTTGATCTCTTCCAGTGCGCAGATATCCAGCCAGTTCATACCGACACCTCCAGGTTCTTCACGGGAATGACTTCGAATTCTTTTTTCAGCAGTGGTTGCTCGAGGCGTTCTTTCCACGGGTCCTGTTCGAACGACAGGGAGAATTGCAGGCGTTCGTTGAGTGCCTTGCGCCGTACCGGGTCTTCCAGCACGGCTTTCTTGATGTGTTCCATGCCGACCCGTTGCAGGTAATGCACGGTGCGCTCGAGGTAGAAGGCTTCTTCACGGTACAGCTGCAGGAAAGCGCCGTTGTATTCGCGCACCTCTTCAGCGGTTTTCAACTTGACGAAGAATTCAGCGACTTCGGTCTTGATCCCGCCGTTGCCACCGATGTACATCTCCCAGCCGGAATCCACGCCGATAATTCCGACGTCCTTGATCCCCGCTTCCGAGCAGTTGCGTGGGCAACCGGAGACAGCCAGTTTCACTTTGTGTGGCGACCACATGTTGAACAGGTCATGTTCGAGCTCGATGCCCAGTTGCGTGGAATTCTGGGTGCCGAAGCGGCAGAACTCACTGCCGACACAGGTTTTCACGGTGCGGATGGATTTGCCGTAGGCGTGGCCGGACGGCATGTCCAGGTCTTTCCAGACGCCCGGCAAGTCTTGCTTTTTGATCCCCAGCAAGTCGATGCGTTGGCCGCCGGTGACCTTGACCATCGGCACGTTGTACTTGTCGGCCACGTCGGCGATGCGCCGCAGTTCTGAAGGATTGGTCACACCGCCCCACATCCGCGGGACGACAGAGTAAGTGCCGTCTTTCTGAATGTTGGCGTGGGCGCGTTCGTTGATCAGGCGCGATTGCGGATCGTCCTTGGCTTCGCCGGGCCAGGTGGAAATCAGGTAGTAGTTGAGCGCCGGGCGGCAGGTGGCGCAGCCGTTCGGCGTGCGCCAGTTCAGGTAGCTCATGGTGCCGGCGATGGTCAGCAGATGCTGGTCGCGGATGGCCTGGCGGATTTGCCCGTGGTTGAGGTCGCTGCACCCGCAGATGGCTTTTTCGCTTTTCGGTTTGACGTCTGCCGCACCGCCCACGGTGTTGATCAGGATCTGTTCGACGAGGCCGGCACAAGAGCCGCAGGAGCTGGCGGCCTTGGTGTGTTTCTTCACGTCGTCGACGCTGAACAGCCCGTGTTCCTGAATGGCTTTGACGATGGTGCCTTTGCACACGCCGTTACAGCCGCAGACTTCGGCGGTGTCGGCCATGCTCATGGCTTTGTCCTGGCCTTGATGTCCTACATCGCCTAAAGCATTTTCGCCAAACATCAGGTGATCGCGGATCTCGCCGATGGCATGGTTCTCACGGATCTGCCGGAAATACCAGCCGCCGTCTGCCGTATCGCCGTACAGGCAGGCGCCGACCAGCACGTCATCCTTGATCACCAGTTTTTTGTACACCCCGCCAATCGGGTCGGAGAGGGTGATGGTCTCGGTGCCTTCGCCACCCATGAAGTCGCCGGCGGAGAACAGGTCGATGCCGGTGACTTTCAATTTGGTCGACGTCACCGAGCCCTTGTAAGTGGCGAAGCCCAGTTGGGCGAGGTGGTTGGCGCACACCTTGGCTTGTTCGAACAGCGGAGCGACCAGGCCGTAGGCGGTGCCGCGGTGGCTGGCGCATTCACCGATGGCGTACACCCGAGGGTCGTAGGTTTGCATTGTGTCGTTGACCAGAATCCCGCGGCTGCAAGGGATGCCGGCTTTTTCCGCCAGTTCGGTGTTGGGGCGAATGCCGGCCGCCATCACCACCAGATCGGCGGGGATGATGTCGCCGTTCTTGAACTGCACTGAGCCGACCCGGCCATTGCCGGCGTCGTGCAGGGCCTGGGTCTGTTCGCACAGGCGGAAATGCAGGCCACGGGCTTCCAGGGCGGTTTGCAGGAGTTGGCCGCTGGTTTTGTCCAGTTGGCGCTCCAGCAGCCATTCGCCGATGTGCACCACGGTGACGTGCATGCCCCGCAGCATCAGGCCGTTGGCGGCTTCAAGGCCCAGCAGGCCGCCACCGATGACCACGGCGTGCTTGTGGGTCTTGGCGGTGTCGATCATCACCTGGGTGTCGGCAATGTCGCGATAGCCGATCACGCCCTGCAAGGTATTGCCGGGGATCGGCAGGATGAACGGGGTCGAGCCGGTGGCAATCAGCAGGCGGTCGTATTCAGCCTCGGTACCGTCTTCGGCGATGACCCGGCGTTTGACCCGGTCGATCTCAACCACTTTGCGGTTGAGCAGCAGCTTGATGTTGTTTTCCAGGTACCAGTCCAGATCGTTGAGCACGATCTCTTCGAATGTCTGTTCGCCAGCCAGTACGGGGGACAGCAGGATGCGGTTGTAGTTGGTATGCGGTTCGGCGCCGAAGACCGTGATGTCGTACAGCTCATTACTCAGCTTGAGCAGTTCTTCCAGGGTACGAACCCCGGCCATGCCGTTGCCGATCATCACCAGTTTTAGTTTTTTCATCAGGTTCTCCGGGGAGCTCGGGCCTGCCTCATCAGGGCATTCAGGCCTTGCTCGACAAAATTTTGCGCAAACAAAAAAAGGCGTCCCGCTAGCTAACTAGCGAGGACGCCTTTGTCCTTGTCCCGTTCTCTCGGGCAGCGCAGCCTTCTACGTTGAAGGCCGGGCTTTATGTCTGTTGGGAAAGGTAATGCAGTGGTTGTGCCAAGTTCTTCAGACGCCAGAATTTGCTGGGGTTGGTCGCGGTCTCGGTATTTGATTGGGATGTTTGTGCACCGAAACAATGCATGTTGCCCGCAATTGGCGCGGTCCCTGTAGCTGCTACAAAGAATGGGTGTTAGCCATGAAACAACAAAAACAGCAGCACCAGATTCACCAGCAACGACACCAGTGCCAACGTCCGCCAAACCTTCAACGGCTCGCGCTCCAGCAACGGTCTGGGGCGCACGCTCAAACTGCGTCGTTCTCCCTGTTCCAGCAGCAACAACCATTCTTCGGCCGTTTCAAAGCGCTGATCCGGGGCTACCGCCACCGCGCGCTCCAGACTTTGCGCGATCCATTCCGGCAGGTCGGGCCGGTAGCGACTGGCGCTGACAGGCACGCCAAACCGTGGGCGCTGGAACGCTTCGATTTCGCCGTAGGGATAATGCCCGGTGAGCAGGTAGTACAAGGTCACGCCGACGGCATACAGATCCTGTTGTGGTGTCGGCAGGTCGCCGCGGAACGCTTCTGGCGCGATATAGCTGGGCGTTCCAGGCAGGGCGAAGGCTTGATCTTCGGACAGCCCCGGACAGTAGGCGAGGCCGAAATCCAGCAGGCGCAACTCGCCGTCGTCCCCCAGCAGCAGATTCTCCGGTTTGATATCGCGATGCAGGATCTGCCGTCGATGCAGGATGCCGACAGCCCGCAGCAAGCGTTCGGCCAAGTCCTGCCATTGCGCCAGTGGCAGCGTTGTGACGCGCTCATGCAACTCAGCCAGGGTCGACCCGGAATACTCACGCATCACGTAATACAAATGCTGACGCTGACTGGCGGCATGGACTTCAGGGAAATGCCGACCGGCTACACGCTTGAGAAACCATTCCTCCGACAACAATGCCTGCCCGGCCTGGTGATCGTCACGCAGAGCGCCGGGCAAGGTTTTCAGCAGCCAGCGCTGTTGTTGTGCATCGCGCACCCGGTAGAGCAGCGATTGCTGGCTCTGGCCGAGGATCCCTTCGACCTGCCAGCCTTCGAAGGTCTGGCCCGGTTTCAGTGCAGGCGGCAGAGGCCATTGCTGCAGGTGAATCAGTGCATCGCCAATGCTGGTTTCGCCAAGGGCATCGACCCGCACCAGCAGGGCGCTGGCATTGTCCTGGCTGCCGGCCAGGTGCGCGGCGCTGACCAGGGTCTGCGCGGCACTGTTGAGGTCAGGTTGATCGCGCAGAATCGCCGCGATGGCGGTGTCGCCCAGCACGGCCCAGATGCCGTCGCTGAGCAGCACGAAACTCTCGTTCAGGCGCAGTTCGCCATCCAGAAAGTCCAGCACCAGATGTTGATCCAGCCCCAGGGCCCGCTTGAGCACATGTTGCATGCCCGGCTGGTCCCAGACGTGATCCTCGCTCACCCGTTGCAAGGTGTCGGCGTGCCAGCGGTAAACCCGGCAATCGCCGACATGCGCCAGGGTGAAACGCCTGCCGCGCATCACCAGGGCACTGACCGTGGTCAGCAGCGGTTGCCCGCCGCCGTTGGCCTGCAGCCAGCGGTTTTGCGCCAGCAGCAGGCGATCGAGTGCCTGGGCGACACCCCAGGTTTCCGGTGTGGCGTAATAATCCAGCGCCAACGCCTGCAAGGTCGAACGGGCCGCGAGACCGCCATCGGCGCATTGGCTGACGCCGTCGGCGATGGCGAACAGGTAACCCTTGCTCGCCGCCAGTGCGGGGGCCGGAGTGACCAGGCGCAGAGCGTCCTGGTTCTCCTCGCGAGGCCCGATGGCGCTGGCTTCGGCAAAACTCAGTTGCAGGCTCATTCAATCCTCACACGCGAGCCGCGGTGACGGCTGCCGAACCCCAAGTGGTTCTCCAGCGACGTTTCACCCCGTGCAGACCGAACCAGGCGAGTACGCCGAGGCTGGCGAACAACCACAAGGCCATTTGATAGCTGCCGGTACTTTGCTTGATCGCGCCCATGCCGGCCGCCAGTGCGAAGCCACCGATGCCGCCGGCCATGCCGATCAAACCGGTCATCACACCGATCTCCCGACGAAAACGCTGTGGGACCAACTGGAATACGGCACCGTTACCTGCACCTAAACCGAGCATAGTGCAGACGAAAAGCGCCAACGCTGCGTAGGAACTCGGCAGATTGAAACCCACGGTCGCAATGCAGATCGCTGCCACGGTGTACATCGCCAACAGGGTGCGAATCCCGCCGAAGCGATCCGCCAGCGCGCCGCCCAGCGGACGCATCAGGCTGCCACCGAACACGCAAGCAGCGGTGTAGTAACCGGCAGTGACCGGGCTCAGGCCGTATTGGTCATTGAAGTAGCCGGGCAGGGCGCTGGCCAGGCCGATGAAGCCGCCGAAGGTCACGCTGTAGAAAAACATGAACCACCAGCTGTCGCGGTCACCCAGGGCCTTGAGGTAGTCGGCCATGGACTTGGCTTTCGGCCGCTCAGGGGCGTTCTTGGCCAGCCAGGCGAAGACGATCAGGGTCAGGATCAACGGAATCAGGGCGAAGCCGAACACGTTGCTCCAGCCATACGCGGCGGCCAGCACCGGAGCGATCAGGGCGGCCAGCACGGTGCCCGAGTTACCGGCACCGGCGATGCCCATGGCTTTGCCTTGGTGCTGCGGCGGATACCATTGCGAGGCCAGCGGCAGGGCGACGGCGAAGGACGCACCGGCCATGCCGAGGAACAGGCCCAGCAACAGCGCCTGCTCGTAACTGTGGATGCCGACTTTCCAGGCAACGAGCAGGGCGCTGATGACGATTATCTGGCCGATGATCCCGGCGGTTTTTGGCGACAGGCGATCAGCCAGCAGGCCCATCGCAAAGCGCAGTACGGCACCGGCCAGAATCGGCGTGGCCACCACCAGCCCGCGCTGTTGGGTGGTCAGGTGCAGGTCAGCGGCGATCTGCACCGCCAGGGGGCCGAGCAGGTACCAGACCATGAAGCTCAGATCGAAATAGAGGAAGGCTGCGAACAGTGTCGGGGTATGGCCGGATTTCCAGAAGCTTGAATTCATCGCGCACCTCAGCTGTCAGGCGTATCAAGAAGGAGTCATGAGCTTGCAGGTGGGGCGCCGCAACGGCCGCACCACCAGCCCCGGTCTCTGGGGCCAAAACGGAAAAACGCCGCTACCTGATTCGCAAAAGGGGGCGAATGAGGTGAGCGACGTCTTTGTCGTAGGTGGGGCAACCGCCGTTGGTTACCTTGCAGGGATTACTTAGCGAGATCTGTGCCAACACGTGAGATCGAGGCTTGCCCGCGATAGCGTCCTTCAGCCAAGCAACTCACTCATGGCAATGATTTGCTCCGCCACCTGTATCAGCTTCTGCTGGCGGCTCATGGCCTGGCGGCGCATCAGGGTGTAGGCCTCTTCTTCATTGCAGTCCTTCATCTTCATCAGCAGCCCCTTGGCCAGCTCGATGCGCTTGCGCTCGGCCAGTTGCTGGTCGCGGGCGTGCAGTTGCGCGCGCAGGGCCTGATCGCTTTCAAAGCGAGCCATGGCCACGTCGAGAATCGGCTGCAAGCGTTGTGCGTGAATGCCTTCGACGATGTAGGCACTGACGCCGGACTTGATCGCCTGGCGCATCACGCCGGGATCGTGCTCGTCGGTGAACATCACGATTGGCCGTGGTTGGTCGCGAGTAACCAGCACCACTTGTTCCATCACATCGCGGCTCGGTGACTCGGTATCGATCAGAATCACGTCCGGACGCACCGTTTCGACGCGCGCGGGCAGGTCAATGGTCAGGCCGGACTCGTCGATGACTTCGAACCCGGCTTCGGTCAGGGCCGCTTTCAGACGCCCGACTTTTTTCGCGGTGTCATTGATCAGCAGGATACGCAACATATTCGCAGGCTCCTGTCAGCGGCTGGCGAGAAGGGGAGCGCTGTCGCTCATGGCGTGCAGCGTAAAACTGCGGGCATAGCCGACCGGGTCCGAACCGTCCCAGATCTTGCCGTCGATCAGTTGACTGCTGCGCATTTCCTGACCACGGGCGGGCACGCCGACAGCGGCGGCGGCCTCACTGTATAAGTCTAGTTGCTGGACTTGGCGGGCCACGCCGAGGTAATCCGGGTCGTCACGCAATAAGCCCCAGCGACGGAACTGGGTCATGAACCACATGCCGTCGGACAGATACGGCAGATTGACCTCGCCGCCACTGTGGAAACGCATCGCGTGCGGGTCTTGCCAGTGATTGCCCAGGCCGTCGGTATAGTCACCGAGCAAGCGCGGTTCGATGCAATCGAGCGGGGCATCCAGGTATTCGGGTGCGCTCAACAGTTGCGCGGTGCTGCGGCGATTTTCGCGGCTGGCTTCAATGAAGCGGCTGGCCTCGAGGATCGCCATCACCAGGGCCCGGGCGGTATTGGGGTATTGCTCGACGAAGGCGCGGGTGCAGCCGAGGACTTTTTCCGGGTGGTCGGGCCAGATGGTCTGAGTGGTGGCCATGGTGAAACCGAGATTCTGTCGCACCGCACTGGCAGCCCACGGTTCGCCGACGCAGAACCCGTCGATGCGCCCGGCTTGCAGGTGCGCGACCATTTGTGGCGGCGGCACCACCACGCTGTCGACATCCTGCAACGGATGAATGCCCTGGCTCGCCAGCCAGTAATACAGCCACATGGCGTGGGTGCCTGTGGGAAATGTCTGGGCGAAGGTCAGTTTTGGGCGACTTTGGTGCACGTGATGGTCCAGTGCTTCAGGACTGGTCACGCCCAAGGCCTGCAAGCCGTGGGAGAGGTTGATGCTCTGGCCGTTCTGGTTCAGGCCCATGAGCACGGCCATGTCGGTGGAGGCTACGCCGCCGATGCCCAGGTGCACGGCGTAAATCAGGCCGTACAGGCTGTGGGCGGCGTCGAGTTCGCCGCTGACCAGTTTGTCCCGCAGGTTGGCCCAGGACGACTGGCGCTTGAGGTTCAGGGTCAGACCGTAAGGCTGGGCGAAGCCCTGGGTGGCGGCGACCACCACTGAGGCGCAGTCGCTCAGAGCCATGAAGCCAAGGTTTATTTCGGTTTTTTCCGGGGCATCGCTGCCGTTGACCCAGGCCAGTGGGCCGGCTGATGGTTCGTTCATCGATTTGCACCTTCCAAAAAAAACGTCGTCCCATGGCCTCTGCGCGAGCAGAGCCGGTGACGACGCCATTGTCCTTCCACTCATTCCGTCGTTGGCATGAGTGCTGATGATCATGTTGGTGCAAGGCATATGCCATCGCTGGCTGATTTTGTCGTGCGCCTCGCCTGTGGACTCGATGCGCGGCTATAATCGCCGCCTCTCATCGCCACCCGAGTCAAGCCTGCCCATGTACACCCTGGCCCGTCAGCTGCTGTTCAAACTTTCCCCGGAAACCTCCCACGATCTGTCCCTGGACCTGATCGGCGCGGGCGGGCGTTTGGGCCTCAACGGCTTACTGTGCAAGGCGCCGGCGAAAATGCCGGTGACGGTCATGGGCCTGGAATTCCCGAACCCGGTGGGGCTGGCGGCCGGTCTGGACAAGAACGGCGCGGCGATCGACGGGTTTGCCCAACTGGGTTTCGGTTTCGTCGAAATCGGTACCATTACCCCGCGTCCGCAACCGGGTAATCCGAAACCACGGATTTTCCGCTTGCCGCAAGCCGAGGCGATCATCAACCGCATGGGTTTCAACAACCTCGGCGTCGATCACTTGCTCGCTCGCGTGGCGGCGGCCAAGTACAAGGGCGTGCTGGGTATCAATATCGGCAAGAACTTTGATACGCCGGTTGAACGTGCGGTTGACGACTACCTGATCTGCCTGGACAAGGTCTATGCACACGCCAGCTACGTGACGGTCAATGTCAGCTCGCCGAACACACCGGGCCTGCGCAGCCTGCAATTCGGCGATTCGCTCAAGCAATTGCTTGCCGACCTGGCCACGCGCCGGGCGGAATTGGCCCTGCGCCACGGCAAACATGTGCCTTTGGCGATCAAGATCGCACCGGACATGAGCGATGAAGAAACCGCTCAAGTCGCCCAGGCGTTGATCGAAACCGGGATGGATGCGGTGATCGCCACCAACACCACCCTGAGCCGCGTCGGCGTCGAAGGCCTGGAGCACGGTGACGAGGCGGGCGGGTTGTCCGGCGCACCGGTTCGCGACAAGAGCACCCACACCGTGAAGGTGCTGGCGGCGGAACTGGCCGGTCGCTTGCCGATCATCGCCGTGGGCGGTATCACCGAAGGCAAGCACGCGGCTGAGAAAATCGCCGCGGGTGCGAGCCTGGTGCAGATCTATTCGGGCTTTATCTATAAAGGCCCGGCACTGATTCGTGAATCGGTAGATGCCATCGCCGCGTTGCGCTGAAGCCTGATTTGCCCTGATGGTGGGGGCTTTTGTGGCGAGGGAGCTTGCTCCCGCTCGGCTGCGAAGCAGTCGTAAATCCTGCAACCGCGTTTTACCTGACACTCCGGGTTGATTGGTTTTGGGGCCGCATCGCAGCCCAGCGGGAGCAAGCTCCCTCGCCACAGAAACGACCTCACCACCGTAGTTTCTTTGCAGGCATAAAAAAGGGCTCCCCGAAGGAGCCCCTGGGCCGAAGCCCGCCGTCCGGATAGGACGTGCGTGGTTAAGTCGTAGCGTAATCAGATTGTCGTGTCGGAGTGTGTGCCCTGTATTAGCCGACGGCGTGAAGTTCGTTGAGTCTGTGGATTCCCGCAGTGCCGGTCATACCGTCCCAATTGTCGCCGCGTCCTTCTCGCCAGCCATTGATCCAGGCTTGGCGTACCGACGGTAGAGTAAAAGGGCAAAGCTCACGGGATTTACCACCAACGCCATATTGATATCCGCGCAAAAATGCTCTTTCCAACGGATCACGCTTAAGTCTTCTCATAGGGTGTTTCCCTCACTTGTTGACTGTATGTATCGCGTCGACCTCAATCGAGGTCAGGCAGAAAAATTCTGCCGTTGGTGGCTCGCTGCCGGCGTCGCGAGCCAAGGTGTTGACGCCGTTGCGACGTCAACCTGAGTGGAGTTCTAACCAATGCGTCACATCGAGGGAATGACCGTTTTGTCATAAGAACGTAACCATAAAGATGGTATGGCCATAAGTAACACGATATTTGTGCCGTGTTGATTGGCCAAAGCCCGGTATGATCGGCCCTTCGCTGGGATGCTGGGGGTTCCGCCTTAACGAGAATGACACCCGTTGCTCTTGGGTATTATTCGACGAAGGGTCGACTTATGACATTTTGTTTCATCAACTTTTTTATCTGCCCTGGCATCTAAGCTCTTTTAACCCGAGCAGTCAGGGTGGGACGGCACACCTTCGTGCCACGCGGGCGTTCTGTTAGAAAAACGCCTGATTGAAAACCGGATCGGCAACGCGTTGCCGGTTCACTTAGCTAAAGGCTCTGGAATTACCATGTCCGATCGTTTCGAACTCTTCCTCACTTGCCCCAAAGGCCTTGAAGGTCTGCTCATCGAGGAAGCCGTCGGGCTTGGCCTTGAGGAAGCACGCGAGCACACCTCGGCTGTGCGCGGCATGGCCACCATGGAAACCGCTTATCGCCTGTGCCTGTGGTCGCGTCTGGCGAACCGGGTGCTGTTGGTGCTCAAGCGCTTCCCGATGAAGGACGCCGAAGATCTCTATCACGGTGTGCTGGATATCGATTGGCAAGACCACATGCTCAACGACGGCACCCTGGCCGTCGAATTCAGCGGTCACGGCTCTGGCATCGACAACACGCACTTTGGCGCCTTGAAGGTCAAGGATGCCATCGTCGACAAACTGCGCACCCCGCAAGGCGATCGCCCGTCCATCGACAAGCTCAACCCCGACCTGCGCGTTCACCTGCGTCTGGACCGTGGCGAAGCCATCCTGTCCCTCGACCTGTCCGGGCACAGCCTGCACCAGCGCGGTTATCGCTTGCAGCAAGGCGCGGCGCCGCTGAAGGAAAACCTCGCGGCAGCGATTCTGATCCGTTCCGGCTGGCCGCGCATTGCCGCCGATGGTGGCGCGCTGGCTGACCCGATGTGCGGTGTCGGCACGTTCCTGGTGGAAGCCGCCATGATCGCCGCCGATATGGCGCCGAACCTGCGCCGCGAGCAGTGGGGCTTCACCGCCTGGCTCGGTCACGTGCCGGCGCTGTGGAAAAAACTCCACGAAGAAGCCACTGAACGCGCTGCGGCTGGCCTGGCCAAGCCACCGCTGTGGATTCGCGGTTACGAAGCCGACCCACGCCTGATTCAACCGGGCCGCAACAACGTCGAACGTGCCGGCCTGAGCGAGTGGATCAAGATTTACCAGGGCGAAGTGGCAACGTTCGAGCCGCGTCCGGACCAGAACCAGAAAGGCCTGGTGATCTGCAACCCTCCGTACGGCGAGCGTCTGGGCGATGAGGCGAGCCTGCTCTACCTCTACCAGAACCTCGGCGAGCGTCTGCGTCAAGCGTGCTTGAACTGGGAGGCGGCGGTGTTCACCGGCGCTCCGGATCTGGGCAAGCGCATGGGCATCCGCAGCCACAAACAGTATTCGTTCTGGAACGGCGCGTTGCCGTGCAAATTGCTGTTGATCAAGGTCACGCCAGACCAGTTCGTCACCGGCGAGCGTCGCACCCCGGAACAGCGTCAGGCCGAGCGTGAACAGGCGGCCTACGATGAAGCACCGAGTGAGCCGCAAGAGCGCAAGTACAACAAGAACGGCAATCCGATCAAACCGGCTCCGGCACCCGCCCCGGTGATTGAGCAACCGCGCTTGAGCGAAGGTGGGCAGATGTTTGCCAACCGTCTGCAAAAGAACGTCAAGGCGCTGGGCAAGTGGGTCAAGCGTGAAGGCATCGACTGCTACCGCGTCTACGATGCCGACATGCCGGAATATTCCATGGCCATCGACCTGTATCACGACTGGGTCCACGTTCAGGAATACGCCGCGCCGAAATCCATCGATCCGGAAAAAGCCTCGGCGCGGATGTTCGATGCCCTGGCGGCAATCCCGCAGGCGTTGAACATCGACAAGAGCCGCGTGGTGGTCAAGCGTCGCGAACGTCAGAGCGGCACCAAGCAGTACGAACGCCAGAGCGCCCAGGGCAAGTTCAACGAGGTCAATGAAGGCGGCGTGAAGCTGCTGGTGAACCTCACCGACTACCTCGACACCGGGTTGTTTCTCGACCACCGGCCGATGCGCATGCGGATTCAGAAAGAGGCGGCCGGCAAACGCTTCCTCAACCTGTATTGCTACACCGCGACCGCCAGCGTGCATGCGGCCAAGGGCGGTGCGCGCAGCACCACCAGCGTCGATCTGTCGAAAACCTACCTGGACTGGGCGCGGCGCAATCTGTCGCTGAACGGTTTCTCCGACAAGAACCGTCTGGAGCAGGGCGACGTGATGGCCTGGCTCGACGCCTGCCGTGACGAATACGACCTGATCTTCATCGACCCGCCGACCTTCTCCAACTCCAAACGCATGGAAGGGATCTTCGACGTGCAGCGTGACCAGGTGCAGTTGATCGACCTGGCCATGGCGCGACTGGCACCGGGTGGGGTGTTGTACTTCTCCAACAACTTCCGCAAGTTCCAGCTCGAGGAAAACCTCACCGAGCGTTATGCCGTTGAGGAAATCACGGCCCAGACCATCGATCCGGATTTCGCCCGTAATGGCAAGATCCACCGTGCCTGGAAGATCACTGCTCGCTGACACTTAAGCCTGATTGGATCCACAGAGCCTTGATTTTTAAAGGCTCTTTGGTTCTTTCAGTGCTGGTCAAATTAGTGGCTAATAGCTATAACTCAACTCATGGCCAATGGGCTTTCCGGCACCTGGCGTTATGAGTTGCGTTTATGTCGTTACACGCCGTGCGCCCCAAGATCCTGGGTTTTATCAGCGAAGATGTCTCGGCCTGGCTGGTCGCGCTGCTGGTATTGCTCGTCGGCGGGATTCTTACGGGGTTGCTGGCCTGGGCAACACTCAATCAGTTTCATCAGCAAATGCGGCAACGTTTCCAACTGCTCGCCAGTGAACGCTACAGCCGTATCGTAGAACGTTTCGAAGATCAGGAGCAGCGCCTTGATGGCCTGCGCCGGTTCTTCGCCAATTCCGAGTCGGTGTCCCGCGAGGAATTCGACGGTTACGCCAAACCTCTTTTGCGGCGCACTCAAGCCTATTCCTGGGCACCACGGGTTTCCCGCGCCGAACGCCCCTTGCTTGAACGCTTCGTGCATGACGAAGGCTTGAGCAATTTCACCTTTCGCGAACTCACCGCCGACGGCCAGTTGCAACCGGCCGCGGAACGGGACGAGTACGTGCCGGTGCTCTATACCCAAACCCAGAGCCGACTGCCCACGCCGCTGGGTTACGACCTGCTGGCCCAGCCCCTGCGCCGTTCGACCCTGGAGCGTGCCGATCGAACTGGCCGCATGGTTGTCTCGCAACCATTGCATCTGGTAGGCATTGAGCCTGCCTATTCACGGGGTGTGTTGCTGGTGGCACCGGTCAGCCGTCAGCAGCTGCCGGGCACCACGCCCGCCGGGTATGTGATGGCGGTGATCAGCATGCGCCAGCTGCTGGCGGACGGGCTGCCGGAAGAGAATCATGATTCTCTCTCGGTGCGCATTCTCGACTTGTCCACCGATGACCAACACGAAGTGCTGTACGAGTCGACCAACCCGGCGGGGGCCAGTGACTTATCCTCCACGCGCTTGCTGCGCCTGGCCGACCACGATTATCAAGTGGATATGCGCCCCAGTGCTGCGTTCCTGCAAGCCAACCATTCTTCAGTGACCAGCCAGGTGGTGCTGGGTGGTTTACTCAGCTTGTTGCTCAGTGTGTTTCTCTATGTGTTGGTCAGCCAGCGGCAACGGGCGCTGAAAATGGTCGAGCAACGGACCGAGGAACTGCACGCCCGTGAGCAAGAGCTGCGCGGCACGCATGGCCAATTGCGCGGCGTGCTGGATGCTGCGACTCAGGTGGCGATCATCGCCACCGACCTGCGGGGGATCGTCAGCACTTTCAATGCCGGTGCCGAGCACATGCTCGGTTACTCCAGTGCGCAGGCCGTGGGCCACATGACCCTGGAAAACCTGCACCTGCCCCGGGAGCTCGAGGCGCGGTCGGCGGAGTTGAGCGCGCGCTATGGCAAGCCGATTCCGACCTGTCAGGCCATGTTGGTCGAAGGCGGGGAAGAGGGCGGTCATGAAGCCCGGGAGTGGACGCTGGTGCGCCGCGACGGTAGCCATTTGACGGTGAACATGCTGGCGACCCCAGTTCTCGACGAACAAGGGCTGTGGGTTGGGCACCTGGCGATCTGTATCGACGTCACCGAGCGCAAGCGTGTCCACGAGGCTCTGGCGGCGCGGGACCTGTTGTTGAAGAAGCTCAGTGCCCATGTGCCCGGCGGGATTTACCAGTTCAAGATGGAGTTCGATGGGCGCTTCAGCATTATCTACGCCAGCGACGGGATGCGCGAGATCTACGAACTCGAATTGGAGGTACTGCTGAGCAATGCCGAAGCGGTGTTCTCGCGGATTCATCCTCAGGACTCGCGCCGGGTCCGCGCGTCGATCCAGGTGTCGGCGGACAACCTCAGCCCCTGGCGCGAAGAGTATCGCGTGCAATTGCCCGAGCGTGGCCTGCGCTGGGTCCGCGGCGAAGCAACGCCGGAGGAACTGCCCGGTGGCGGTGTGCTGTGGCATGGCTACATTTCGGACATTTCCGACCTCAAGCGGGTGGAAGAGGAGTTGCGCGCACTGTCGGTGACCGACTCATTGACCGGGATCTATAACCGCCGCTACTTCCAGGAGCGCCTGACCACCGAAATGGCCCGGGTCGAGCGCGGCGGTGGCGAGTTGTCGGTGATCATGCTCGACATCGACCACTTCAAACGCATCAATGACCAGCACGGCCATGCCGTGGGCGATCGGGTATTGCAGGCGGTGTGTGAGCGTATTGGCCGTCGCCTGCGGCGCACCGATGTGTTCTGTCGCCTGGGGGGCGAAGAGTTCATGGTGCTCTGTCCGGACATCGACGGCGAGCAGGCTCATGTGCTGGCCTTGGAACTGTGGCAAGGGTTGCGCAGTTCGCCGATCGACGAGGTGGGGATCGTTACCGCGAGTTTCGGGATTGCCAGCTGGCGGGCCGGGGAAGGCGCGGATGCGTTGCTGTTGCGGGCGGATTCGGGGGTTTACGCGGCGAAGCAGGCGGGAAGGGATCGGGTTGAAGGGCAGATGAGCTAGGTCTGCATACAGACCCTGTTGGAGATTCTATGTTGCAGGGTTGCCCTGCAACATAGAATCTCCGACATTGGATCTGAGGTGTTCTATGGATCCGGTTACAACACCGATGCCGTGGTCGGCAGTTTCGGCTGGCGATACAGGTCCAGCAGCACCTGATCCAGCACCGAAGACGCGCCAAACGGAGCCTTGTCGTTAAGGATCGCCACCACCGCCCAGGTATTGCCATTGACATCGCGGCTGAAGCCGGAGATGGCACGCACGGTGTTCAGGGTGCCAGTCTTGACGTGGGCTTCACCGGTCATGGCCGTGCGCTTCAGGCGTTTGCGCATGGTGCCGTCGGTGCCGGCAATCGGCATCGAGCTGATGAACTCGGCGGCGTACGGGCTGCGCCAGGCGGCTTGCAGCATCGCGGCCATTTCACGCGCGCTTACCCGTTCGGCGCGGGACAGGCCGGAGCCGTTCTCCATCACCAGGTGCGGTGCGGTGATGCCTTTCTGCGCCAGCCACTGACGCACCACGCGCTGGGCCGCTTTGGCGTCATCACTGTCGGCGTCGGTGCGGAACTTCTGGCCCAGGCTCAGGAACAACTGCTGAGCCATGGTGTTGTTACTGTATTTGTTGATGTCGCGAATGATTTCCGCCAGGTCTGGCGAGTAGGCCCGGGCCAGCACCTTGGCGCTGCTCGGCGTCGGTGCCAGACGATCCTGGCCCTGGATGCTGCCGCCCAGTTCCTTCCAGATCGCGCGCACGGCGCCGGCGGTGTAGGTCGCGTGGTCGAGTAGCGACAAGTAGGTCTGGGAGCTGCAACCTTCGCCCAACTGGCCGCCGACGGTCACGGTGACGCTGCCATCAGCCTGGGTCACCGGGTTGTAGCGCACGCCCCCGGTGCATTGCTTGGAGTTGAGCGCCTTGACCTGATTGTCGATGCGGATGCTGGCAATCGGCGGCTCGACCGACACCAGGACCTTGCCCGAATCGTTGCGGGCCACGAAACGCAGGGCCTTGAGGTTGACCAGCAGTGCGTCGGGCTTGACCAGGAACGGTTTGTTCTCGTCATTGCCGTCGTCGTTGAACTCGGGCAGTTGCGGCTGCACGAAGAAGCCGCGGTCCAGCACCAGGTCACCGGTGACCTGGGTCACGCCATTGGCGCGCAAGTCGCGCATCAGCAGCCAGAGTTTTTCCATGTTCAGCTTCGGATCGCCGCCACCCTTGAGGTAGAGGTTACCGTTGAGGATGCCACCGCTGAGGGTGCCGTCGGTGTAGAACTCGGTTTTCCACTGATGGTTCGGGCCAAGCATTTCCAGCGCCGCATAGGTGGTGACCAGTTTCATGGTCGAGGCCGGGTTGACCGAAACGTCAGCGTTATAAACGGTTGGGGTGCCCGGGCCATTAAGCGGGATCATCACCAGCGACAAGGCACTGTCCGGCAATTTGCTGGCCTTGAGGGCCTTTTCAACGTTGGGCGACAGGGCGGTGTTGATCGGTGCGGCGGAAACGGGGAGGGCCAGGGGCAGAAGAAGGCTGGCCAGCAGCAATGGACGCAAAGATTTGATCATCTGAAATAAAACCCTACAGCCGAGGGGAAAAAAGACGAGGGCATGGTGATAAATTCCCTCAGCGGTCATGAAAGTGCCGGCATTATGCCCCAAGGTGCAAGGGCTTGTGCCGCACCTTGGTCGACTAATCCGCTATTTTTTTACCGACGGTAGACGTCGCGCCGTTCTGAGGCGGGTAATCGGCGCCTTAAACTGCTAAAGTGCCGCCCGTTATTACTTATGAGGATTGTTCCAATGGCGACTAACCGTTCCCAGCGTCTGCGCAAAAAACTGTGCGTCGATGAATTTCAAGAGCTGGGTTTCGAACTGAACCTGGATTTCAAAGAAGATTTGGCTGATGAAGCCATTGATGCTTTCCTCGACGCGTTCCTGAAAGAAGCCATGGAAGCCAACGGTCTGGGTTATGTGGGCGGCGATGACTTCGGTCTGGTTTGCCTGCAGAAGCGTGGCTCGGTGACCGAAGCACAGCGTGCCGCTGTTGAAGCCTGGCTCAAGGGCCGTAGTGAATTGACCAGCGCTGAAGTCAGCCCGCTGATCGACGTCTGGTACCCGGAAAAGCCGATCAATCCGGTAGCCTGATGTTCAAAAAAACGGCGACCCAAGGGTCGCCGTTTTTTTCAGTCCTTGCGCCAATTCAGAATCACCAGCGTCAACACCCCCGCGACAATCCCCCAGAACGCCGAACCGATGGAAAACAGTGTCAGCCCCGATGCCGTCACCATAAAGGTAATCAGCGCCGCTTCCCGTTCCTGCACTTGCGCCATGGCAATGCTCAGACCGTTGATGATTGAGCCGAACAGCGCCAGCGCGGCAATCGACAGCACCAGTTCTTTAGGCAATGCGGCAAACAACGCCGCCAGAGTTGCACCGAACACCCCGGCAATCCCGTAGAAAATCCCGCACCAGACCGCTGCCGTGTAGCGCTTGTTGCGATCCTCATGGGCGTGCGGCCCGGTGCAGATCGCTGCGCTGATGGCGGCCAGGTTGATGCCGTGGGAGCCGAACGGTGCCAACAGCAGCGAGGCAATCCCAGTGGTGGTGATCAGCGGCGAGGCCGGGACGTTGTAGCCGTCGGCGCGCAAAACGGCGATGCCCGGCATGTTCTGCGAGGTCATTGCCACCACAAACAGCGGGATGCCGATGCTGATGGTCGCGGCCAGGGAGAAATGCGGCGTGGTCCAGACCGGCGTCGCGACTTCCAGGTGAAAGCCACTGAAATCCAGCAACCCCATGAAACCGGCCAGCGCGGTGCCGATCAACAGTGCCGCAAGCACGGCGTAGCGTGGCGACAGGCGCTTGACCAGCAGATACGTGAAGAACATCCCCAGGACCAGCGCGGTGCGGTGCTGGGCGGCGACGAAAATCTCGCTGCCGATCTTGAACAGAATCCCCGCCAGCAACGCTGCCGCCAACGAGGCCGGAATCTTTTTCACCAGCCGTTCGAAACTGCCCGTCAGGCCGCACACGGTCACCAACACTGCACAAGTAATGTAGGCGCCGATGGCCTCGCCGTAGCTGACACCGCCCAGGCTGGTGATCAGCAACGCCGCGCCGGGGGTCGACCAGGCAATGGTAATCGGGGTGCGATAGCGCAAGGACAGGCCGATCGAGCACACCGCCATGCCGATGGAGATCGCCCAGATCCACGACGAAATCTGCCCGCTGCTCAGGCCCGCCGCTTGGCCTGCCTGGAACATCAGCACCAGCGAACTGGTGTAACCGGTCATCATGGCGATGAACCCGGCGACGATGGCCGAGGGCGACGTGTCGGTCAGGGGACGAAGCTGCGTGTGCGTGGCGTCGGTCATGACAGCGGTGTTCCTTGTTTTATAGAAATAATCAACTCCGGGGAGCTTTTGTGGCGAGGGAGCTTGCTCCCGCTGGGCTGCGAAGCGGCCCCCCAAACAATCCAATGCGCTCAGATAGATGAAGCGCGTTAGCAGCATCAACGACGGCTTCGCCGCCGAGCGGGAGCAAGCTCCCTCGCCACAATGGTCTCTTCACTTCAGTTCCCGCCCACAGGTTTGCGCGTTCAAGCCTAAACTGAAACGTAACCGGGCGTTGCGATACAGCAAAGGCGACAAACAGCCGTACAGTCGTGTTGCCACCCGCCATTGTGTACAATTGCAGTGTTTTTTACGCGATACTTGCCAGTGACCCACTGTGCCGTATTACAGTCACGGTCAATTCGCCGCAGTTCTCCCGACTCGAGTGCCCATGAACGAACAGTTGCAACCCCTCAAGAAACAACCGCGAGCAGGCAAAGCCGGCCGCAGCGGTACCCAGGACGATATTGTCTACGCGCATATCTTCGAGGCCATCCTCGAACAGCGTCTGGCGCCCGGCACCAAGTTGAGCGAAGAAGCGCTGGGGGAAATTTTCGGGGTCAGCCGCACCATCATTCGCCGCGCGCTGTCGCGTCTGGCCCATGAAGGCGTGGTGTTGCTGCGTCCGAATCGCGGCGCTGTCGTTGCCAGCCCGAGTGTCGAGGAGGCTCGCCAGGTGTTCATGGCGCGGCGGCTGGTGGAGCGGGCGATCACTGAGTTGGCGGTGCAGCACGCCACTGCCGAGCAGATTGCCGACTTGCGGCAGATGGTCAACGACGAGCGCGACAGCTTCTCCCGTGGCGATCGCGGTGCCGGTATTCGTCTGTCGGGCGAGTTTCACTTGAAACTGGCCGAGGCGGCGAAGAACGCGCCGCTGATCAGCTTCCAGCGCAGCCTGGTGTCCCAGACATCGCTGATCATCGCCCAGTATGAGAGCGGCAACCGTTCCCACTGTTCCTACGATGAACACACCCAGCTGATCGACGCCATCGAAGCGCGGGACGCGACGCTGGCGGTGGATTTGATGATGCATCACATGGACCACATCGACAGCAAACTCAACCTCGACGAAGAAAGCGCGTCGGATGATTTGCATGCGGTGTTCTCGCATCTGTTGCAGACCAAGAAACCGGGGCGTTCGACTGCCAAGCTATAAATCGGGCCGAGTCGCGATAGCGGTCTGACAGGCGACAAAAAAATCCCCCGCAATCAATGAATGCGGGGGATTTTTTATGCCCGAAAAACCTTAACGCTGATGCACCAGATGCCCCGCCGCGTACGTCTGCAGCACAGTCCGATCATCCCCCAGCGTCATCAACACAAACAACGTCTCGGCTATGTTATTGGCCTGCTTCAGGCGATAGCTCAGCAGCGGCGTCGCGTTGTAGTCCAGCACCAGGAAGTCCGCGTCGGTGCCCGGTTGCAGGGTGCCGATCTTGTCTTCCAGGCGCAGCGCGCGGGCACCGCCGAGGGTGGCGAGGTAAAGCGACTTGAACGGGCTCAGCCGTGCGCCTTGCAGCTGCATGACCTTGTACGCTTCGTTCAGGGTTTGCAGCAGCGAGAAACTGGTGCCGCCGCCGACGTCCGTGCCCAGTCCGACATTCAGTTTGTGCTTCTCGGCCATCGGCAGGTTGAACAAGCCGCTGCCGAGGAAGAAGTTCGAGGTCGGGCAGAACGCAATCGCCGATCCGGTCTGCGCCAGGCGCGCGCATTCGTCGTCGCACAGGTGCACGCCGTGGGCGAACACCGAGCGCTCGCCGAGCAGTTGGTAGTGATCGTAGACGTCCAGGTAGCCCTTGCGCTCCGGGAACAGTTCCTTGACCCACTCGACTTCCTTGAGGTTTTCGCTGATGTGGGTCTGCATGTACAGATCCGGGTATTCGCTGAGCAACTGGCCGGCGAGGGTCAGTTGCTCCGGGGTGCTGGTCGGGGCGAAGCGCGGGGTGACGGCGTAATGCAGGCGGCCCTTGCCGTGCCAGCGTTCGATCAGCGCCTTGCTTTCGACGTAGCTCGATTCGGCAGTGTCAGTCAGGTAGTCCGGCGCGTTGCGATCCATCATCACCTTGCCGGCGATCATCCGCAGATCCAGTTGCTCGGCAGCCTCGAAAAACGAGTTCACCGATTGCGGATGCACGCTGCCGAAGACCAGGGCGGTGGTGGTGCCGTTGCGCAGCAGTTCCTTGATGAAAATATCCGCCACTTCGTCAGCGTGAGCCTTGTCGGCGAACTGGCTTTCGCACGGGAAGGTGTAGGTGTTCAGCCAGTCCAGCAGTTGCTCGCCGTAGGCGCCGACCATGCCGGTTTGCGGCAGGTGAATATGGGTGTCGATGAAGCCGGGAGTGATCAGTGCGTCCTGATAATGGGTGATCTCGATGTCAGCCGGCAGCGTTGGCAGCAATTCGCTGGCGTGGCCGATGGCGTTGATCTGGCCGTTCTCGACCACCAGCAGGCCGTCTTCGAAATACTCATACGAGGCTTCGATACCCACTTCGGCAGGGTCGGCGATGCTGTGCAGAATGGCGGCGCGGTAGGCTTTGCGAGTCATTGGCTTGGGTTCTCAATTGGTTCGAAGCTTTTCAATTCGAGGCTTTTCAGTTCGAAGCTCTTCAGTTAGAAGCTTGGCTGCGGCGCGAAGCAGGCAGCAGTTTGGCGATCGATGATCCGGCGCTGGCGGTGTGCTGGCCGAAATTCGCGTTATAGGTGGCGATGATTTCGCCGGCGATGGAGATGGCGATTTCCACAGGTAACTTGCCTTTGACTTCGCCCAGCCCCATCGGGCAGCGCATGCGTTGCAGCACGGCGCTGTCGAAACCACGATCACGCAGGCGGTGTTCGAATTTCACCCGTTTGGTTTTCGAACCGATCAGGCCGAAGTAGGCGAAGTCGTTGCGCTTGAGGATCGCGGCGGTGAGTTCGAGGTCGAGCTGGTGGTTGTGAGTCATGACAATGCAGTAGCTGCCAGCGGGCAGGTCATCGACTTCATCCAGCGGTTCTTCGGTGACGATTTTGCGCACACCGTGGGGGATCTGTTCGGGGAATTCGGCTTCCCGCGAATCGATCCAGCGCACCCGGCAGGGCAGGCTGGCGAGCAGCGGCACCAGCGCCCGACCGACGTGTCCGGCGCCGAATACAGCAATCTGCGCTTGCACCTGGCCCATCGGTTCGAACAGCAGCACGGTCACGCCGCCGCAGCACTGGCCCAGGCTGGCGCCGAGGCTGAAGCGCTCCAGATGGGTGTCCTGCCGGCCGCTGGCAAGCATCTCGCGGCCGATCTGCATGGCCTTGTATTCCAGATGCCCGCCACCAATGGTGTCGAACGTTTGCGTGGCGCTGATGACCATCTTGGAGCCGGCATTGCGCGGCGTCGAGCCGAGCTCTTCGATGATGGTCACCAACACACAGGGTTCACCCCGGTTTTGCAGGTCGGCGAGGGCGTCGATCCAGTTATACATGTTCACCTCTCAAGATCGTTCCCACGCTCGGCGTGGGAATGCATCTCTGGACGCTCCGCGTCCGCTGTTCACAATGCGACGCAGAGCGTCGCGGGCTGTATTCCCACGCAGAGCGTGGGAACGATCAAACCACTACTTCCGACTCAGTTTCGACGGCCTTCACCGCCTTCAACTGACGCATCTGCTCACAGCCCCACAACACCCGCTCCGGCGTCGCCGGCGCGTCGATTTTCGGTTGATGCCGGTAGTCGCCCAAACTCGCCACGGCGTCCTTGATCGCGCACCAGACGGCGATGCCAAGCATGAACGGCGGCTCACCCACAGCCTTGGAATGGAACACCGTGTCTTCCGGGTTCTTGCGGTTTTCCACCAGCTTCACCCGCAGGTCCAACGGCATGTCCGCCACGGCCGGGATCTTGTAGCTGGCCGGGCCGTTGGTCATCAGTTTGCCTTTGTCGTTCCACACCAGTTCTTCCATGGTCAGCCAGCCCATGCCCTGGATGAAACCGCCCTCGACCTGACCGATGTCGATGGCCGGGTTCAACGAGGCGCCGACGTCGTGGAGGATGTCGGTGCGCAGCATCTTGTACTCGCCCGTCAGGGTGTCGACGATCACCTCGGCGCAGGCCGCGCCGAAGGCGTAGTAGTAGAACGGCCGACCGCGAGCCTGACTGCGGTCGTAGTAGATTTTCGGAGTCTTGTAGAAGCCAGTGCTCGACAACGACACCTGGGCGAAATACGCCTGCTGGATCAGCGCTTCGAACGTCAGGATGTGATCGCGAACCCGCACATGACCGTTGTGGAATTCCACGTCTTCTTCGCTGACCTTGTATTGCCGCGCAGCAAATTCCACCAGGCGTTTCTTGATGATTTCCGCGGCATTCTGTGCGGCTTTACCGTTGAGGTCGGCGCCGCTGGAAGCGGCGGTCGGCGAGGTGTTCGGCACTTTGTCGGTGTTGGTCGCGGTGATCTGCACCCGGTCCATTTCCACCTGGAATACTTCAGCCACCACTTGTGCAACCTTGGTGTTCAGGCCCTGGCCCATCTCGGTGCCGCCGTGGTTCAGGTGGATGCTGCCGTCGGTGTAGACATGCACCAGCGCACCGGCCTGGTTGAGGAAACTGGCGGTGAAGGAGATACCGAATTTCACCGGGGTCAGCGCCAGGCCTTTTTTCAGGATCGGGCTGTTGGCGTTGTAGCGACGAATCGCTTCGCGACGCTCGGCGTACTGGCTGCTGGCTTCCAGTTCGGCGGTCATTTCCTCGAGCATGTTGTGCTCGACGGTCTGGTAGTAATGGGTGACGTTGCGCTCGGTCTTGCCGTAGTAGTTGGCCTTGCGCACCGCCAGCGGATCGAGGGCCAGATGACGGGCTATGGCGTCCATCACTTCTTCGATCGCAACCATGCCTTGCGGGCCACCGAAGCCACGGTAAGCGGTGTTCGACGCGGTATTGGTCTTGCAGCGGTGACCATTGATGGTCGCATCGCCCAGGTAGTACGAGTTGTCGGCATGGAACATCGCGCGGTCGACAATCGACGCCGACAAATCCGGTGAGCAACCGCAGTTACCGGCCAGCTCCAGGGCGATGCCGTGCAGGCGGCCGGTGCTGTCGAAGCCCACGTCGTACTCGACGTAGAACGGGTGACGCTTGCCGGTCATCAGCATGTCTTCGACACGCGGCAGGCGCATTTTTGTGGGTTGACCGGTCAGGTGCGCGATCACCGCGCACAGGCACGCCGGGCTTGCCGCCTGGGTTTCCTTGCCGCCGAAACCACCGCCCATGCGGCGCATGTCGACGACGATCTTGTTCATCGACACGTTCAGCACTTCGGCCACCAGTTTCTGCACTTCGGTGGGGTTCTGGGTCGAGCAGTAAACGATCATCCCGCCGTCTTCAGTCGGCATCACCGAGGAGATCTGGGTTTCCAGATAAAAGTGTTCCTGGCCGCCGATGTGCAGCGTGCCCTGGATGCGATGCTCTGCAGTGGCCAGGGCATTGGCCGAATCGCCACGCTGGTGGGTGTGGCTGTCGAGCACGAAATGGCGTTTGCGCAGGGCTTCGACCACGTCCAGAACCGGTTCGAGGTCTTCGTATTCGATGATCGCCGCCATCGCGGCTTTGCGCGCGGTTTCCAGGTCTTTCGCGGCGACGGCGAGCACCGGTTGACCGACGAACTGCACGTCATCGATGGCCAGCAGCGGATCGCCCGGTAACAGCGGGCCGATGTCTTTCAGGCCCGGCACGTCTTCGTGGGTGATGGCGATTCGCACACCTTCAAAGGCATAGCAGGGCTTAGTGTCGATGCTGATGATTTTCGCGTGGGCGCGGTCCGACAGCCGTGCGTAAACGTGCAGCTGATTGGGGAATTCCAGCCGATCGTCGATGTACTGCGCTTCACCGGACACATGCTTGGCGGCGCTGTCGTGCTTGACGCTGCGGCCGACGCCGGTGGTCAGGTCCTTGGCGAACAATTCAGCCAGTTCGGCTTGGGTCTTCTCTACGGCGTGATGATTAGACATAAGCGGTCACCCGAGTCTCGATGTGCGGTGTTTGCAGTTCGATGAAGTATTTGCGCAGCAGGTTCTGCGCGCTGAGCAGGCGGTATTCCTTGCTGGCGCGGAAGTCCGAGAGCGGTGTGAAATCTTCGGCCAGTGCGGCGCAGGCGCGTTCAATGGTGGCGTTGTTGAACGGTGCGCCAACCAGCGCGGCTTCGCAGTTTTTCGCACGTTTCGGGATGGCCGCCATGCCGCCGAAAGCAACGCGGGCGTCGGTGACTACGCCATTGTCGATGCGCAGGTTGAAGGCTGCGCAGACTGCGGAAATGTCGTCGTCCAGACGCTTTGACACCTTGTAGGCGCGGAACAGTTGTTCAGCGCTGGCGCGGGGCACGATGATCTTCTCGATGAACTCGCTTTCCTGGCGCGCGGTGACCCGGTAATCGATGAAGTAATCTTCCAGGGCCAGGGTGCGGCGAGCCTCGCCTTTGCACAGCACGATCTTCGCGCCAAGGGCGATCAGCAGCGGTGGCGAGTCACCGATCGGCGAGGCGTTGCCGATATTGCCGCCGAGGGTGCCCTGGTTGCGAATCTGCAACGAAGCGAAGCGCTGCAGCAATTCGCCGAAGTCCGGGTACTCGGCCTTCAAAGCGTCGTAACAGTCGGAGAGGGCGGTGGCGGCGCCGATTTCCAGGCGATCGTCGAAGCGCTCGATGCGTTTCATTTCAGCGACGTTGCCGACGTAGATCATCACCGGCAAGGTGCGGTGGAATTGCGTGACTTCCAGCGCAAGGTCGGTACCGCCGGCCAGCAGGCGGGCCTGTGGATAAGCGTCGTAGAGGTCGGCCAGATCGGCCACGGTCAAGGGCACCAGGCAACGTTTGTCGCCACTGTTGAGTTCACCGATGTCGGTGGGGGCGATGGCTTTCAGGCGAGCGATGGTTTGCGCTTCGCGAGCATCGAACTGGTCCGGTTGCTTGTCGCAGCAGGATTGCTCGGCGGCGGCCAGGATCGGCCGATAACCGGTACAGCGGCAGAGGTTGCCGGCCAGCGCTTCATGGGCCTTGTGGGAGTCCGGTTGATCGCTGTTCTTTTGCAGGGCGAACAACGACATGACAAAGCCCGGGGTGCAGAAGCCGCACTGCGAGCCGTGGCACTCGACCATGGCTTTTTGCACGCTGTGCAGTTGGCCTTGGTGCTTGAGGTCTTCGACGCTGATCAGTTGCTTGCCGTGCAGCGACGAAACAAAGGTCAGGCACGAGTTGAGGCTGCGATAGCGAATGTGTTCGCGGCCATCGTCATCCGTCTGCAACTCGCCGACCACCACGGTGCAGGCGCCACAGTCACCGCTGGCGCAGCCTTCTTTGGTGCCGGGTTTGCCCACATGTTCGCGCAAGTAATTGAGCACGGTCAGGTTCGGGTCCAGGGCGTGCTCGCTACGGAGTTCCTGGTTTAATAAAAACTGGATCACGGATGGCCTCGCAAACTCATTATTGTTGTTAACCGACATGAGCCGAATTTATCAGGTCTGACTTTTCGGTCAATGATTTTCTGACTTAAAGGTCAGGAAATGGCATTTTGTCGATCAACGACTCGTTCCTTCATTATTGACCCTCACGGGATAGCCTGCTTTTTGCTTGAATCGTGCCAAAAACCGCTGGGTGGGCACTCCGCCATGACCCATCAATTGCGCTACACTGCGCCGCTTGTGCAGATCGAAGAGTTTGAAGGACAACCATGACGTTCAAGGCGCCGGACAGCCTCGCCGAGCAAATCGCTCACCACCTCGCCGAACGTATCATTCGCGGCGAAATGAAGCCGGGGGAGCGCATCCAGGAACAGAAGGTCACGCTGGCCCTCAATGTCAGCCGCGGTTCAGTCCGTGAGGCCTTGCTGATCCTCGAGCGCCGCCACTTGATCGCGATTTTACCGCGACGTGGCGCCCACGTGACTGAACTGACGGCGCACAAGGTGCAGAGCCTGTGCACGCTGATGAGCGAGTTGTACATATTGCTCGGCAACGCCGTGGCCAGCGGTTGGCAAGTCCAGGCCGACATGGCGCCATTTCTGCAGATCCAGCAGCGCCTGACCGCCAGCTACGAACGCCAGGACATCCGCACGTTCGTCGACGACAGCTTCAGCGTGATGCGTGCCGCGTATCCGTTCGCCAACAACCCGTACTTGCAGGAAACCGTCGAGAATCTGCAGCCGGCCATGAGCCGTGCGTATTTCCTGGCGTTGGAGCAGCGCAAGGCCTCGATGAGCGAGTTCCTGGAACTGTTCGAACGCCTGCTGGCCGCCGTGCTGGCCCGTGACTTTGCGCAGATCCGCGTGGTGCTGACGGCGTATGCCCAGCGCAGTTGCGATCTGGTGGTTTCTGCCTTGACGGTCGCTTAAGCGTGCGGCTCAAGTGCATCAAACTGGCGGGGTTCAAATCCTTCGTCGACCCGACCACGGTGAACTTCCCCAGTAACATGGCGGCGGTGGTCGGTCCCAATGGCTGTGGCAAGTCGAACATCATCGACGCCGTGCGTTGGGTGATGGGCGAGAGCTCGGCCAAGAACTTGCGCGGCGAGTCGATGACCGACGTCATCTTCAACGGCTCCACCAGCCGTAAACCGGTGAGCCAGGCGAGCATCGAGCTGGTGTTCGATAACTCCGATGGCACCTTGATCGGCGAATACGCCGCCTACGCGGAAATTTCCATCCGCCGCAAAGTGACCCGCGACAGCCAGAACAGTTATTTCCTCAACGGCGCCAAATGCCGTCGTCGTGACATCACTGACATTTTCCTCGGCACCGGTCTCGGCCCGCGCAGCTATTCGATCATCGAGCAGGGGATGATCTCCAAGCTGATCGAAGCCAAGCCGGAAGACCTGCGCAACTTTATCGAAGAAGCGGCGGGCATCTCCAAGTACAAGGAGCGTCGACGCGAAACCGAAAACCGCATCCGCCGCACCCACGAAAACCTGGCCCGCCTGACCGACCTGCGCGAAGAGCTCGAGCGTCAGCTTGAACGCTTGCACCGCCAGGCCGAGGCCGCCAAGAAGTATCAGGAATACAAGGGCGAAGAGCGTCAGCTCAAGGCCCAGTTGTCAGCCCTGCGCTGGCAGGCGCTGAACGAGCAGGTCGGCCAGCGCGAAGCGATCATCGGCACCCAGGAAATCACCTTCGAAGCTCTGGTGGCCGAGCAGCGCAATGCCGACGCGGCCATTGAACGCCTGCGTGACGGGCATCACGACCTGTCCGAGCGCTTCAATCTGGTGCAGGGGCGCTTCTATTCGGTCGGCGGCGACATCGCTCGGGTCGAGCAGAGCATCCAGCACGGTCAGCAGCGCTTGCGTCAATTGCAGGATGACCTGAAAGAAGCCGAGCGCGCGCGGCTGGAAACCGAGTCTCACCTGGGCCACGATCGCACCTTGCTGCTGACCCTGGGTGAAGAGCTGGACATGCTCACGCCGGAACAGGAAGTCACCAGCGCCGCCGCCGAAGAGGCCGCCGCCGCACTGGAAGAATCCGAAACCACCATGCATGGCTGGCAGGAGCAGTGGGACACCTTCAACCTCACCGCCGCCGAGCCGCGTCGCCAGGCTGAAGTTCAGCAGTCGCGGATCCAGCAGCTGGAAACCAGCATGGAGCGATTGGCCGATCGTCAGAAGCGTCTGGCCGAAGAGCGCGCGCTGCTTTCGGCGGACCCGGAAGACGCGGCGATCATGGAGCTCAGCGAGCAGTTGGCCGCGTCCGAGGCGACGCTGGAAGACTTGCAGGCCAGTGAAGAGGCGCAAGTCGAACGTCTTGAGCAACTGCGTCAGGAGTTGCAGCAAGCGTTGTCGGCGCAGCAGCAAGCCCAAGGTGATTTGCAGCGGCTCAACGGTCGGCTGGCCTCGCTGGAAGCCTTGCAGCAAGCCGCGCTCGATCCGGGCACCGGCACCGCCGAATGGCTGCGCGAACAGCACCTGGCGGATCGTCCGCGTCTGGCCGAAGGTCTGAAGGTTGAGGCCGGGTGGGAGCTGGCGGTGGAAACCGTACTCGGTGCCGACCTGCAAGCAGTGCTGGTGGACGACTTCGGTGATTTCGATCTGGCCGGGTTCGCCCAAGGCGATCTGCGCCTGCTCAGCCCGGCCAGCGATGGCGTGCGCATGCCCGGCAGTTTGCTCGACAAGGTCGAGGCGCAGATCGACCTGTCGCCTTGGCTGGGGCAGGTCAAACCGGTCGACAGCCTTGAACAGGCCTTGGCCTTGCGCGGGCAATTGGCTGCCGGCCAAAGCCTGATCAGCCGCGACGGCTACTGGGTTGGCAGGCACTTTTTACGCGTACGTCGGGCTAGCGAGGCAGAAAGCGGCGTACTCGCCCGTGGCCAGGAAATCCAACGGCTGGGCCTGGAGCGTGAAGAACGCGAAGCCACGGTTGAAACTCTGGAAACCCAACTTCAGAATCTCAGGGCGCAACAGCGTCAGCAGGAAAACGGCCGCGAACATTTGCGCCGTCTGCTGCAAGACGAAGCGCGTCAGCAGGGCGAATTGAAAGCCCAGTTGTCGGCTGGTAAAGCCAAGGTCGAACAGTTGACCCTGCGCCGCAGCCGTCTCGATGAAGAACTCACCGAGCTCGGCGAGCAGCGCGCCCTGGAACACGAAAACATCGGCGAAGCGCGCCTGCAATTGCAGGAAGCCCTCGACAGCATGGCGGTGGATACCGAGCAGCGCGAGTTGCTGCTGGCCCAGCGCGACAGCCTGCGCGAACGCCTCGACCGGGTGCGCCAGGAAGCCCGGCAGCACAAGGACCATGCGCATCAATTGGCGGTGCGCCTGGGGTCGTTGAAGGCGCAACACGATTCCACCCGTCAGGCCCTTGAGCGGCTGGAAATGCAGGCAGAGCGCCTGACCGAGAAGCGCGAACAGCTGAGCCTCAATCTGGAAGAGGGCGAGGCACCGCTGGAAGAGCTGCGGCTGAAGCTCGAAGAGTTGCTCGACAAACGCATGACCGTCGACGAAGAGCTCAAGACCGCGCAAATCGCCATGGAAGACGCCGACCGTGAACTGCGCGATGCTGAAAAGCGCCGGACTCAGGCCGAGCAGCAATCCCAGTTGATTCGCAGCCAGCTTGAACAGCAACGCATGGAATGGCAAGCGTTGACGGTGCGGCGCAAGACCTTGCAGGATCAATTGCTCGAAGATGGCTACGATCTCAATGGCGTGCTCGCCACACTGGTGGCCGGGGCCAGCGAGAAAGACGCCGAAGAAGAACTCGAGCGTATTGCCGCGCGGATTCAGCGCCTCGGCGCGATCAACCTCGCGGCCATCGACGAATACCAGCAACAATCCGAGCGTAAACGTTATCTGGATGCCCAGAACGACGATCTGGTGGAAGCACTGGACACTCTCGAGAACGTGATTCGCAAGATCGACAAGGAAACCCGAAACCGCTTCAAAGATACCTTTGATCAGATCAATGGCGGTTTACAGGCCCTTTTCCCAAAAGTTTTCGGTGGAGGCAGCGCCTATTTGGAACTGACGGGCGAAGATCTACTCGATACAGGGGTAACGATCATGGCGCGGCCGCCAGGAAAGAAGAACAGCACCATCCATTTGCTCTCCGGTGGCGAAAAAGCCCTGACCGCATTGGCCCTGGTATTTGCCATCTTCAAGTTGAATCCGGCGCCGTTCTGCATGCTCGATGAAGTTGACGCGCCATTGGATGACGCTAACGTTGGACGCTACGCACGGCTGGTCAAAGAGATGTCGCAGACGGTGCAGTTCATCTATATCACCCACAACAAGATCGCCATGGAAATGGCCGATCAATTGATGGGGGTGACGATGCATGAACCGGGTTGCTCGCGTCTGGTGGCAGTGGATGTGGAGGAGGCGATGGCCATGGTGGACGCCTGAGTCATTGCATGTAGGACAGGTAATTTTAAGCTGTAGGGCTTTTTTACCTGGCTTGACTTGCTGGCCAATCGACATATTCGCGCAAGCCATTGTGACAGACGGTGTAAAGTTATCTTTGGTCGTGCTAGTTTAATGTCAATTTTTCGTATACGTGGGCAAAACGCCTGTCAGAACATAGAGTTGGCGCCACGTTTTAAAGCGGTTTACACAATGTAAACCCCTTATTTTTCAGCATTTTTTATAGAGGCACGGGATTACATGGAAATCGGTCTGCGCGAGTGGCTGATCGTCATCGGCATTATTGTCATTGCCGGTATTCTTTTCGATGGCTGGCGTCGCATGCGCGGCGGCAAGGGAAAACTGAAATTCCGTCTTGACCGAAGTCTGTCCAACCTGCCGGACGAGGACACCAGCGCCGAGCTGTTGGGCCCGCCCCGCGTGCTGGACACCCAGAAAGAACCGCAACTGGACGAGCACGACTTGCCGTCGGTGAGCATGCCTGCCCGTGAACCGCGCGAATCGGGTTCCAAGCGCGGCAAGCGTGGCCATGGCGAGCCGTCGCAAGGCGATATGAACCTCAGCCTGGACCTGGACGGTGGCCCGAGCTTCAGCAGCCGTGACAACGATTTCCCGGATGACCGCAAGTCCGCCAGCTCACCTGAAAAAGATCAGCCACAAGCCGAAGAAGTGCTGGTGATCAGTGTGATCTGCCGCGACCCGGCCGGCTTCAAGGGCCCGGCGCTGTTGCAGAACATTCTGGAAAGCGGTCTGCGTTTCGGCGAGATGGACATTTTCCACCGCCACGAAAGCATGGCCGGTAACGGCGAAGTGCTGTTCTCGATGGCCAACGCGGTCAAGCCGGGCGTTTTCGATCTGGATGATATCGACCACTTCAGCACCCCGGCGGTGAGCTTCTTCCTCGGTCTGCCAGGCCCGCGTCATCCGAAGCAAGCCTTCGACGTGATGGTGGCGGCGGCACGCAAGCTGTCCCAGGAGCTGAACGGCGAACTGAAGGACGACCAGCGCAGCGTGCTGACCGCCCAGACGATTGAGCACTACCGTCAGCGCATCGTCGAGTTCGAACGCCGCGCATTGACCCAGAAGCGCTAAACGAATGACTGGGGCAGGCTTCTGTGGCGAGGGAGCTTGCTCCCGCTGGGCCGCGAAGCAGCCCCATCCAGATACACCGCATTCACTGGATTTACGACGGCTTCGCCGCCGAGCGGGAGCAAGCTCCCTCGCCACAGTGTCCACAGCTTTGCGCTACCGTATTTAAAAGATTGAGCAGCCTCGGCTGCTCTTTTGCTTTATGAGAGAACACCCATGACTGCCGCCGAAACCCGCATTCTAGAGCTGCGCGCCGAGCTCGATCAGCACAACTATCGCTACCATGTGCTGGATGAGCCGAGCATTCCGGACGCCGAATACGATCGCTTGTTCCATGAACTCAAGGCGCTCGAAGCGGCCCATCCCGAACTGATCACCAGCGACTCGCCGACCCAGCGCGTCGGCAGTGCGGCGCTGTCGGCGTTCACTCAGGTGCGTCATGAAGTGCCGATGCTCAGCCTTGGCAACGCCTTCGAAGAAACCGACATGCGCGAATTCGATCGCCGGGTGACGGAAGGTCTGGACTTGCCGGTCGGCGACCTGTTCGGTGGCGGCGCAGCGGTGGAGTACAGCTGCGAACCCAAGCTCGATGGCCTGGCGGTCAGCCTGCTGTATCAGGACGGCATGCTGGTGCGCGGCGCCACTCGCGGCGATGGCACCACGGGCGAAGACATCAGCGTCAACGTGCGCACCGTGCGCAATATCCCGCTCAAGCTGCATGGCAGCGGCTGGCCGGCGACCCTGGAAGTGCGCGGCGAAGTGTTCATGTCCAAGGCCGGTTTCGAGCGGCTCAACGCCACGCAACTGGAAATGGGCGGCAAGACCTTCGCCAACCCGCGGAACGCGGCGGCGGGTAGCTTGCGGCAGCTGGATTCAAAGATCACCGCCAACCGTCCGCTGGAATTCTGCTGCTACGGCATCGGCCAGGTTTCCGCCGATATCGCCGACACGCACATTGGCAATCTGCAGCAACTCAAAGCCTGGGGTATGCCGATCAGTCATGAATTGAAATCGGCTCGTGGCATCGATGAGTGCCTGGATTACTACCGCGACATCGGCGAACGCCGCAATGCGCTGCCCTATGAAATCGACGGCGTGGTGTTCAAGGTCAACAGCATTGCCTCCCAGCGCGAGTTGGGTTTCCGTGCCCGCGAACCGCGTTGGGCCATCGCGCATAAATTCCCGGCGATGGAAGAGCTCACCGAGTTGCTCGATGTGGAGTTTCAGGTCGGTCGCACCGGTGCCGTGACGCCGGTGGCACGCTTGAAACCGGTCAAGGTCGCCGGTGTTACCGTGGCCAATGCGACGTTGCACAACATGGATGAGGTCGCGCGATTGGGGCTGATGATCGGCGACACCGTGATCATCCGTCGCGCCGGTGACGTGATTCCGCAAGTGGTGCAAGTGGTCATCGAGCGTCGTCCTGAGGATGCACGGCCGGTACAGATTCCCGAGCATTGCCCGGTCTGCGGTTCGCATGTCGAGCGTACGCAACTGGTCAAGCGCAGCAAGGGTCGCGAGACCGTCAGCGAAGGCGCGGTGTATCGCTGCGTCGGCCGTCTGGCCTGCGGTGCGCAACTCAAGCAGGCGATCATTCACTTCGTTTCACGCCGGGCCATGGACATCGAAGGGCTGGGCGAGAAGAGTGTCGAGCAATTGGTGGACGAAGGTCTGGTGAATTCGCCAGCCGATTTGTACGCATTGACCTTCGAACAAATCGTCGACCTCGAAGGCTTTGCCGAGCTGTCGAGCAAGAACCTGCTCGGCGCCATCGAAGACAGCAAGCGCCCGAGCCTGGCGCGGTTCATCTATGCCTTGGGTATCCCTGATGTCGGCGAAGAGACGGCCAAGGTGCTTGCACGGTCTCTCGGCTCGCTGGAGCGGGTTCAGCAGGCATTGCCGCAAGTACTCACGTACTTGCCGGATGTCGGGCTGGAAGTGGCTCACGAAATTCACAGCTTCTTTGAAGACCCGCATAACCAGCAGGTGATTGCCAATCTGTTGAAGCACGGCCTGCAGATTCAGGATCAGGGGGCGTTGGGGGCTGAATTCGCTGCAAGCACCACGCTTGGCGGTTTTCTCGACAAGCTGAACATTCCTTCGGTCGGGCCGGGCGGGGCGCAGAAGCTTGCCGACAAATTCGGCTCGCTTGAAGCGGTGATGAATGCTGACTGGCTGGACATGCGTCAGGCGTTGCCGGAAAAGCAGGCGACCTCGGTGCGTGAGTTTTTTGCGGTCGCAGAAAATCGTCAGCTCGCTGAGTCCGCTGAAAAGCAGCTGAGCGATTTCGGCATGCATTGGCAGAGCGAGAAAAAAGTCGTCGAAGGATTGCCGCTGGCTGGGCAGACCTGGGTGCTGACCGGTTCGCTGGAACTGATGAGTCGCGACGTTGCCAAGGACAAACTTGAAAGTCTCGGGGCCAAGGTGGCCGGTTCGGTGTCGGCCAAGACCCATTGCGTGGTCGCCGGGCCGGGCGCAGGTTCGAAGCTGGCCAAGGCCAATGAACTGGGGTTGAAAGTGCTGGATGAAGAGGCGTTTGTCGAGTTTCTTGGCAAGCACAATATTTCGGTTTAACTGATCGTTCCCACGCTCTGCGTGGTAACGCATCCCGTGACGCTCTGCGTCACAGCGGACGCGGAGCGTCCGGGGCGGCATTCCCACGCAGAGCGTGGGAACGATCATGTCTGAGCAATGATCTAGTCTTGGCAGTCCCCAAAGAGAGATCGCCATGTACCGCTTCTTCGAACAGCTCAGTTCACGCATCGCCGCGCCCTTCATGGGTGAGCGTTCGCGCAACAGCAAGGTCTGGCATTGTCGCTGCGGGCAGTCGCTGTTCTTTCGCAACAGCCAGTGCCTGGCCTGTTCGGCGGCACTGGGCTATCAGCCGCAGCAAAGTCGCTTGTCATCGCTGCAACCCGGCCCGCAAGCGGATACCTGGTTGCTCGATGCCGACCCTGACGCCGGTATTTTCCGCCGTTGCGCCAATCTCGATTCCCCGGCTGCGTGCAACTGGTTATTGCCGGCCAATCATCACGATGGGTTGTGCATCGCCTGTAGCCTGAATCGCACCATCCCCGACCTGTCGATTCCCGAGAATCACGAACGCTGGCGCAAAGTGGAAACCGCCAAGCGTCGCCTGGTGGCGCAGTTGCTCAGCCTGGGCTTGCAGGTCATTCCCAAAACGGTGGACGAAGGGGCTGGTCTGGCCTTCGATTTCATCGGTATCGACCTCGAAGGCAAGCCGCCGACCACCGGGCACGCCAACGGCCTGATCACCCTCGATATCAAAGAAGCCGACGACGCCCACCGCGAGCAGGTTCGCGTGCAGATGCACGAACCCTATCGCACGCTGCTCGGTCACTTTCGGCACGAGACAGGGCATTACTACTGGGACCGACTGATCGCCAACAGTGCCTGGCTGGAACCGTTCCGCGGCCTGTTCGGCGACGAGCGTGCCAGCTACGCCGAGGCTCTTGAGCAGCATTATCAACAAGGTGCGCCGCTCGACTGGCAGCAACATTACGTCAGCGCCTACGCCACCATGCACCCTTGGGAAGACTGGGCGGAAACCTGGGCTCACTACCTGCACATGATGGATGCGGTGGACACCGCCCTGGGTTTTGGCATGAGTGCCCAGGAAATGGAGTTCGACTATCAGCCGTTTCCACCCAGTACGCTGTTCGACCCGCAACATCCCGGCGGGCCGGCGTTCCTGTCGTTCGTCAACGCGTGGATCGAACTGGCCGGCATGCTCAACGAGTTGTCACGCAGTATGGGCCAGCCGGACTTCTATCCGTTCGTCTTGCCGCCGGCGGTGATCGCCAGGCTGCACTTCATTCACCTGGTGATCCAGCAAGAGGGCGGCCGGGCGGATGAAGTGTTGGTGCAATAGGATCAAAAGACCGCGGCCTGGTCGCGATCTTTTGAAGGCCGGCGCATGTCCTTGAAGCGGCTCATGTTTTTTAATCTGCCCGAACGGTTGTAACTTCGTCTCAGATAGGTACAATGGCGCGGCTCGCCGTCAGGTGAGCGTCGTTATGGTGACCCCATCGGTCCCCCCGCAACGATTACCCGTGAACCTGGTCAGATCCGGAAGGAAGCAGCCACAGCGGGAACATTGTGTGCCGGGGTGTGGCTGGTGGGGTTGCCTCCATAACGCAACACGAACCCTCTCTCGTGTTTTCTATCTAAAAATACTGTTTTTCTTTCCCTGCCATGGAGCTCATCCAGGGCGGCTTTTCGTCGTTTCCGAATGAAACAGCGGGATATATAAAAGGAGGCCGATCTGTCGCGTTCGACAGGTCGGCCTCCTTTTTTTATTTGTTAGCATCAAGGCTTGGACAAGGCCTGGTCAACCGCTGCGATCAGCTTTCCCAGATCCTTCGGGGTGGCTTTGTGTATGACGTTGAACAGGTACGCTCGCTGTTCATCCTCGTCGCCTAGATCTGCGAAAAAGGCTTTCAGCTTCACACCCAGCACGTCGGCAAGCAGGAACAATGCTTCCACGCTGGGGGTATAGGTGCCAGTTTCGAAGCGGCTGATGGTTTTGGGGTCAAAACCGGTTTTTTCGCCGAGTTCAGCCTGAGTAAGCCCTGCGACCTTGCGGTAGCGTCGGATGGCTGGACCCAAACTTGAAATTTGCATCGCTCAATTCCCATTTAGAATCAAGAACTTAACGATAGATTTTTGCATTAGGCAACTGCATGATCCATCACCTTGCTTTGCAAAATGTGATGCATTTCGTAGAATCGCCGCTTCGGAGGGGGTTTTGGTGATCTGCTGTCTGAAGTTTAGGCGATATGAAACAGCCAGCATTGTCTTCCCTTGCCGGGTGTGCAGAGAAGTCGTTGGCGGTCTGAAACCCTCGCGAAATGTTACCAGAGTCGGTGTTGCTACCTTGCCCGAGACTAGTTGATCTTCGGCGGTCCAGGGGCCATCAAATGCTGTTCATGGAGTGATAACGTGTCTCTGCGCTGTACGTCTCAAAACATCTCTTCCGGGCATCCTGCACTGGTCGAGCGGTACCTCCGCTAGCGACAGTGAGCCTCACTCATGGATGAGAAATACCGCAGGGCCGTGGATGCCGCCGCAATTTTTTCCGAGACTGATCTCAACGGCCGGATTACTTACGTCAACGATCAATTCTGCGTCGTGTCCGGCTACAGCCGCGAGGAATTGCTGGGGCAAAACCATCGCCTGCTGAACTCCGGCCTGCATTCCGCCGATTTCTTCGCTGCCATGTGGCGCACCATTGCTCTGGGCAATGTCTGGAAGGGCGAAATCTGTAATCGCGCCAAGGATGGCAGGTTGTATTGGGTCGACAGCACAATGGTGCCGGTGCTCGACGACACCACCGGGCTCGTTGACCGATACCTGTCGATTCGTTTCGACATCAGCGAAAAACGCCAATTGCTGCAATCCCTGCAATGGCGGGTCGGGCATGACGTGCTGACCGGGCTGCCCAATCGCGCGTTCCTGTCGGATTTGCTGGATCAGGCGCTGGAGTTTTCCCGGCAGGAAAACATTCCGCTGGCAGTGTGCATGCTTGACCTCGACGGGTTCAAAGCGGTCAACGACGGCTACGGTCACGCCAGTGGCGATATGTTGCTGGTGGAAGTGGCCAAGCGTCTGCGTGACATTGTGCGCGGCGAAGATGTGGTGGCGCGATTGGCCGGTGACGAGTTCGTGCTGGTGTTGCGTTACGTGCGTGATCTGCCGGAATTGCGCGCGGCGTTGAGTCGCGTGCTGGGGGCGATCTCGGCGCCTTACACATTGCACGGCAAGGACATCAATGTGTTTGCCAGTATCGGCGTCACCCTGTTTCCCCACGACAACGAAGATGCCGAAACCCTGCTGCGCCACGCCGACCAGGCAATGTATGTGGCCAAGCAGCGCGGGCGAAACCGCTTTCATCTGTTCGATGTGTCCCGGGATCAAGAGGTCAAGGCCACGCACCAGACCGTCGAGCGGGTGCGTCAGGCGCTGGTCGCCGGTGAATTTCGCCTGCACTTTCAGCCCAAGGTGAACATGCGTCGTGGCGAGGTCGTCGGTTTCGAGGCCTTGTTGCGTTGGCAGCACCCGCAAAACGGCATGGTGCCGCCCCGGGAGTTTTTGCCGCTGGTAGAGGATACCGACCTGATCATCGATATCGGCGAATGGGTGATGGACCAGGTGCTGGCGCAGTTGCACCGCTGGCAGCAAGTGGGGCAGGGCTGGCCGATCAGTATCAACATCGCGGCGCGACATTTTCAGCGCGCGGATTTCGTCGACCGGCTCAGACAGGTACTCGCTCGGCATGCTCAGGTTGCCCCGCGGATGCTCGACCTGGAAATCGTCGAGTCGGTGGCGATCGAGAATATCCAGCATGTCAGCGCCTGTTTGCAGGCCTGTCAGGCGTTGGGGGTGCAGTTTTCCCTGGGGGATTTCGGCACCGGTTATTCGTCCCTGAGTTATCTCAAGCGTTTACGCACCCAGACTATCAAGATCGACAAATCATTTGTGCGTGACATTCTGAATGATCGGGATGATCTGGCCCTGACCACGGCGGTGATTGGCCTGGCCCGCGCATTCGGTCGGCAGGTGATTGCCGAGGGGCTGGAAAGCCTTGAGCACGGTGAGTTGTTGTTGCGGCTGGGGTGCGAAGTCGCTCAAGGCTATTTCATCGCCCGTCCGATGCCACCCTCCGAGGTGCCGGCCTGGGTGGCGGGGTTTGTCGCCCCGTCGCAATGGCAGGCACTCGATCAAATAGCCTGACTCGCTCTATATGGCAGCCTTCGGCAGCTGCTACGGGGTCTGGTTGCCGGTATAGAGCCGGATGATGTCATTGATCTCCCCCGACGTTTTCATTTGCTGCAACGTACGCAAAATGCGTTGTACCGGCACTTTGGGGTCATTGCGCACGTAACAACTGATAGGCTGTTCCTGCACCAGCGCTACGCTTTTCAGTTGCTGGTCGGGCAGCAGGCGCTGGTTGAACCAGTCCAGGGTCCATTGGTTGCTCACCGCGTAGCGATAGCGTCCAGCCAGCAGCTTTTCCAGCACCTGTTCCTGATTGCGTGCGTCCTCGCGGTGCAGCCGGTCGGCGTCGAACAGCGGTTGCAGGGTCGGGTAGCTATAGCCGAGCACGGTGCCGATCGACTGTCGTGGCAGGTCCGCTGGATTGACAGAGTCGGGTGGGCCTTGCCGGCCAATCAGCATGTCGCGCTGAACCAGCAGCGGAACGCTCCAGATATAGTCGCCGGACGGGGTCGACAACCAGTCTTGTGAGACGAAACAGCGCACATCGGCTTCGCCGTGTTCCATGGCGTTCTGTACTCGCGGCCGAGGCAACACGTGAAATTGCGCCGGCGCGCCGACCTGAGTCGCCAGGCTAAGCATGATGTCGTGCAGAATGCCCTGGGTCGGCCGGTCGCGCTCGATTTGCACCAAGGGCATGGCCCAGCTGTCCGGCACGACAAAGCGCAGCGGTACTTCGGCGGCCGCGACGCTCAGGCTGACGAATAGCAGTGCCCCCAAGGCAAAGTGCATAAATGCTCCGGTACGGCTCAAGCCTGAGCTGATAAAAGCTCCTCAAAGTGCAGCTTAGCCAGAATAGACGAGCGCACCGGATGCAATTTTGGCCTTGCTCCGCTAGCATTAGCCGCTTCTGCTTCCTTCGCTGCGACGGTTTTCGATGAGTTATCAGGTTCTTGCACGTAAATGGCGTCCGCGCTCGTTCCGCGAAATGGTCGGCCAGACCCATGTGCTCAAGGCTCTGATCAATGCCTTGGACAGCCAGCGGCTGCACCACGCCTACCTGTTTACCGGTACCCGCGGGGTCGGCAAGACCACCATCGCGCGGATCATCGCCAAATGCCTGAATTGTGAAACAGGTATCACTTCGACGCCTTGTGGCGAGTGCTCGGTGTGCCGCGAAATCGATGAAGGCCGCTTCGTCGACCTGATCGAGATCGACGCCGCGAGCCGGACCAAGGTCGAAGACACCCGCGAACTGCTCGACAACGTGCAGTACGCGCCGAGCCGCGGGCGCTTCAAGGTCTACCTGATCGACGAAGTGCACATGCTTTCCAGCCATTCCTTCAATGCGCTGTTGAAAACCCTCGAAGAGCCGCCTCCCTACGTCAAGTTCATCCTGGCTACCACCGATCCGCAGAAACTTCCTGCAACGATTCTCTCGCGGTGCCTGCAGTTCTCCCTGAAGAACATGACCCCTGAGCGGGTGGTCGAGCATCTGAGCCATGTGCTGAGCGTCGAGAACGTGCCGTTCGAAGACGATGCGCTGTGGTTGCTGGGTCGCGCCGCCGACGGTTCGATGCGCGATGCCATGAGCCTGACCGACCAGGCCATCGCCTTCGGTGAAGGCAAGGTTCTGGCCGCCGACGTGCGGGCGATGCTCGGCACCCTCGATCACGGCCAGGTCTACGACGTCCTGCATGCGCTGATCGAAGGCGACGCCAAGGCATTGCTCGAAGCCGTGCGCCATCTGGCCGAGCAAGGCCCGGACTGGAACGGCGTGCTCTCGGAAATTCTCAACGTGTTGCACCGTGTTGCCATCGCCCAGGCCCTGCCTGAAGGTGTCGACAATGGCCATGGCGACCGTGATCGCGTATTGGCACTGGCCCAGGCGCTGCCGGCCGAAGATGTACAGTTCTATTACCAGATGGGCCTGATTGGTCGCCGGGATTTGCCGCTGGCACCGGATCCGCGCGGCGGCTTCGAAATGGTCCTGCTGCGAATGCTCGCATTCAGGCCAGCAGACACCGAGGACGCTCCGAGGCAACCGCTAAAGCCAGTGGGGATCAGCCAGGCCACAGTTGATTCCGCAAACTCAGTGGCTGCCGCGCAGGCTATTGCGCCGGTAGTCGCTGCGGCCGTGGTACCGGTTCCAGTGGCGCCCGTGGTTGCACCAGCACCCGCGCCTGTCCCGGCCGTTGCGCCTGAACCTGTTGCGCTGGTGGCGGTGCCTGAGCCCGAGCCCGTGGTCGAGCCTGTAGCGGTCGAAGAAGTCGTCGATCTGCCCTGGAACGATCCGGTAGAGCCCGAGGTTGTCCAGCAGCCCGCCGTCGAGCCAATGCTGGAGACGGCCGGCGAACAACCCGAATTACCACCGATGCCCATGCCGACGCCGGACAGCGTGGTGCCGGATGCGCCTGAGTGGGCCGCTGCGCCGATTCCGGAACCGTCCGTGGCCGAAGTCGATGCCGCCACGCCAGGCATCGACCTGGACGACGAGCCGCCGCTGGACGAGGACTACATCGAGCCGGACATGGATTCGGCCTACAGCTACCTCGACGATCTGGCCAGTGAGCACACCGCCGAACCTGCGGCGCAGCCCGAGCCTGAACCGGCCGCGATGCCGGCCACCGGCCTGGCCCTGCAATGGCTGGAGTTGTTCCCGAAATTGCCGGTGTCCGGCATGACCGGCAGCATCGCCGCCAACTGCACGCTGATCGCCGTCGATGGCGACAATTGGCTGTTGCATCTGGACCCGGCTCACAGCGCCCTGTTCAACGCGACGCAACAACGTCGCCTCAACGATGCGCTGAACCAGCACCACGGGCGCACGCTGACCCTGAGCATCGAGCTGATCAAGCCTGAGCAGGAAACCCCGGCCCAGGCAGCGTCCCGGCGTCGTGCCGACCGTCAGCGCGAGGCCGAGGAGTCGATCCATGGCGATCCGTTCATCCAGCAAATGATGCAGCAGTTCGGGGCGGTGGTCCGTCACGATACTATTGAACCTGTCGAAGCCCTGGTCAGTCAGGGCTAATAACTGAAGGCGCTTGGCCGCACTCGCCGGGCGCTGTTTTTATCCAAGTACTTTTGAGGTGATTCCCATGATGAAAGGTGGCATGGCCGGCCTGATGAAGCAGGCGCAGCAGATGCAGGAAAAAATGGCCAAGATGCAGGAAGAGCTGGCCAACGCCGAAGTCACCGGTAAGGCCGGTGGCGATATGGTCACCGTGGTAATGACCGGTCGTCACGACGTCAAGCGCGTGACCATCGACCCAAGCCTGGTCGAAGGCCTGAGCGAAGACGACAAAGAGATGCTGGAGGCTGTATTCGCCGCCGCCGTCAACGATGCTGTGCGCAAGATCGAAGCCAACAGCCAGGAAAAAATGGGCAGCATGACCGCTGGCATGCAACTGCCACCGGGTATGAAATTGCCATTCTGATTCGCCAGCGCGCGTCGGATGGGTTAAAAAATGCCAGGCATCGCGCCTGGCATTTTTGTTTCTGGCTGGTTTTTGCCCATCCCTGTGGCGAGGGAGCTTGCTCCCGTTGGACTGCGCAGCAGTCCCCCTCTTTTCAGGTAGAGAGTGGGGCCGCTACGCGCCCCAGCGGGAGCAAGCTCCTTCGCCACAGTGAAAAGTAGAAACATCGAACGCGCCATCCCCACAACGGTCTGCTCCCTATACCGCCGAAATTCATCGATCAAGGAGACGCTCACATGCCACAAGCATTGACCCTCAACCAACGAATCGTCCTGGTGTCTCGCCCGGTGGGCGCGCCGACACCGGAGAATTTCCGCCTGGAACGGGTAGCGTTGCCGGATCTGGCCGACGGTCAGGTGCTGCTCAAGACGCTGTATCTGTCGCTGGATCCCTACATGCGCGGTCGTATGAGCGACGCGCCGTCCTACGCGGCACCGGTAGAAATCGGCGAAGTAATGACCGGTGGGGCTGTCAGTCGTGTCGAGCGTTCGCTGAATCCGAAATTCCAGGAGGGCGATCTGGTGGTCGGCGCCACGGGATGGCAGAGCCACAGCATCAGCGACGGGCGCAACATCATTCCGGTCCCGTCCGGGCTGCCAAGTCCATCGATGGCGCTGGGGGTGCTGGGCATGCCCGGCATGACCGCCTACATGGGGCTGATGGACATCGGCCAACCCAAAGAGGGCGAAACCCTGGTAGTGGCGGCCGCGTCCGGCGCGGTGGGTTCGGTGGTCGGCCAAGTGGCGAAGCTCAAAGGCCTGCGGGTGGTCGGCGTGGCCGGTGGTGCGGAAAAATGTCGCTACGTGGTCGAGGAGTTGGGCTTCGATGCCTGCATCGACCACAAGCGCCCGGACTTCGCCGACGAGTTGGCGCTGGCCTGCTTCAAAGGCGTCGACATCTACTTTGAAAACGTCGGTGGCAAGGTGTTCGATGCGGTGTTGCCGCTGCTCAACCCCAAGGCGCGGATTCCTCTTTGTGGTCTGATCGCTTCCTACAATGCCCATGAAGCCCCGAGTGGGCCGGATCGCTTGCCACAATTGCAGCGCACGCTGCTGACCAAGCGCGTGCGGATTCAGGGGTTTATTGTGTTCGACGACTACGGCGACCGTCAGCCAGAGTTCATCAGCGCCATGGCGCCTTGGGTGCGTGACGGCAAGGTGAAATTCCGTGAAGACGTGGTCGACGGCCTGGAGAACGCGCCCGAGGCATTTATTGGCCTGCTGGAAGGACGCAACTTTGGCAAACTGGTGGTGCGGGTGGCGCCGACTGAGTAATTGGCGCTGCTATTTGACGCTAAACAGAGGCGCGGGTATAAACCGCGTCTCGTTGTTATGTCGGACTTTTTCCCCATGAGCTTCAGCCCTTTGATTCGCCAACTGATCGATGCCCTGCGAATTTTGCCGGGTGTGGGTCAGAAAACTGCCCAGCGCATGGCGTTGCAACTGCTTGAGCGCGATCGCAGCGGCGGTTCGCGACTGGCCCAGGCGCTGAGCCAGGCCATGGAAGGGGTGGGCCACTGCCGTTTGTGCCGCACGCTGACCGAAGACGATCTGTGCCCGCAATGCGCCGACTCACGCCGCGACGACACCTTGCTGTGTGTGGTGGAAGGTCCGATGGACGTTTACGCCGTGGAGCAGACCGGTTTCCGCGGTCGCTACTTTGTGCTCAAGGGCCACCTGTCGCCTCTGGACGGGTTGGGGCCGGAAGCCATCGGCATTCCACAACTGATGGCGCGGATCGAAGAGGCGGGCACGTTTACCGAAGTCATCCTCGCCACCAACCCGACGGTGGAAGGCGAGGCCACGGCGCATTACATCGCCCAGTTGCTCAGCAACAAGGGCCTGATCGCCTCGCGCATTGCCCACGGCGTGCCGTTGGGTGGCGAGCTGGAACTGGTGGATGGCGGGACATTGGCGCATTCGTTTGCCGGGCGTAAGCCGATTTCGCTGTAACCGTATCAAAATCAAAAGATCTGCAAATCTTCTTTTGAAAACTTGGCGGCTCGCGAAGGCGTCCTTCCAGACGCCGCTTACTTATCGCTCAACGCAAACTGCGTCAGACAGAAAGTCGCAATCCCCATGTCTTCCAGCCGTTGCGAACCACCCAGCTCCGGCAAGTCAATGATCGCCGCCGCTTCATGCACCCGCGCGCCCATGCGCCGAACCAGGTTGGCCGCCGCAATCAGCGTGCCGCCGGTGGCGATCAGGTCATCGAACAGCACCACCGAATCCCCCTCGCACAGGCTGTCGGCGTGGACTTCGAGGAAGGCTTCGCCGTATTCGGTCGCGTAACCTTCGGCCAGCACGTCGGCAGGCAATTTGCCCTGCTTGCGGAACAACACCAATGGCTTGTTCAGCTGATACGCCAATATCGAACCGATCAGGAACCCGCGCGCGTCCATGGCGCCGATGTGGGTGAAGTCGGCCTCGACGTAGCGATGGGCGAAGCTGTCCATCACCAGGCGCAGGGCTTTGGGCGACTGGAACAGCGGGGTGATGTCGCGAAAGATCACGCCCGGCTTGGGGAAGTCGATCACGGGGCGGATCAGTGATTTGATGTCGAAGGAGTCGATGACCATCGTCGAAGTGTCCTGGCGGGCTGCAAACGTCGCAGTATAACGGTGGCTGAACCGTTTCGCTCAGCCACCGTCAACAGGGTCAGCCTTCGATCGAGCCACCGGCCAGGGCGCAGAGCTGGATCGGGTCGAGGATGTGCACTTCCTTACCCTCGGCGGCGATCAGTTCGTTTTGCTGGAAGCGGGTGAACACCCGGGACACGGTTTCCACCGCCAGGCCCAGGTAATTGCCGATTTCGTTGCGCGACATGCTCAACCGGAACTGATTGGCCGAGAAGCCCCGGGCGCGGAAACGGGCCGACAGGTTGACCAGGAAGGTGGCGATGCGCTCGTCGGCGGTTTTCTTCGACAGCAGCAACATCATTTGCTGATCGTCACGAATCTCGCGGCTCATCACGCGCATCAACTGACGGCGCAGTTGTGGCAGTTGCAGGGCCAGTTCGTCGAGGCGCTCGAACGGGATCTCGCACACCGAAGTGGTTTCCAGGGCTTGCGCCGAGACCGGATGCTTTTCGGTGTCCATGCCCGACAGGCCGACCAATTCACTCGGCAAATGGAAACCGGTGAGTTGTTCTTCGCCGCCATCGCTCAGGCTGAAGGTCTTCAGGGCGCCGGAGCGTACTGCATAAACGGAATCGAACGTGTCGCCCTGGCGAAACAGGAATTCGCCTTTTTTCAGCGGGCGACCACGTTTGACGATATCGTCCAGCGCATCCATGTCTTCCAGATTCAGAGAAAGTGGCAGGCAGAGAGGGGCCAGGCTGCAATCCTTGCAATGGGCCTGGTTATGAGCGCGCAGTTTTACTGGCTCGGACATTTCTTTAATCCTTGTGGGAAAAAACACACATAAGCCGTAAGGGTACCCCACGGGAGGACATTCGGGCCAGCCTGCGACAATTTAACCGCAAGGCATTAGATCACTCGTGAAAAGCGCTGGCGATTGGTGTGTTCCAGGTATGCATCGAACACCATGCACACCGAGCGCACCAGCAGTCGGCCTGCGGGGAGTACGGTGATCCGTTCATTGTCGAGCTCGATCAACCCGTCCTTGGCCATGTCCTGCAGCTGTGGCCAGAGCTCGCCGAAGTAACCGCGAAAATCGATGTTGAAGGCCTGCTCGATTTCCGCGAATTCCAGGTTGAAATGGCAAATCAGTTGCTGAATCACCGCCCTGCGCAAGCGATCGTCGGCATTGCACAGCAGGCCACGGGCGGTGGCCAGTTGCGCGGACGCCAAAGCGTTCTGGTACTGGGTCAGGTCGCTGCTGTTCTGGCAGTACAGGTCGCCGATCTGGCTGATGGCCGATACCCCCAGACCGATCAGATCGCAATGACCGTGGGTGGTGTAGCCCTGGAAGTTGCGTTGCAAGGTCGACTCTTCCTGGGCAATCGCCAGTTCATCATCGGGCAGGGCGAAGTGGTCCATGCCGATGTAGCGGTAACCGGCGGCCGTCAGTTGTTCGATGGTGCGCTGGAGCATTTCCAGCTTCTGCGCCGGTTCCGGTAGATCGTTGCTGTTGATCCGCCGTTGCGGCATGAAGCGCTCTGGCAGATGGGCGTAGTTGAACACCGAGAGCCGGTCCGGTTGCAGGTTGATGACTTCGTCGACGGTGCGGGCGAAGTTCTCGGGCGTCTGCTTGGGCAGGCCGTAGATCAGATCGATGTTGATCGAGCGATATTGTAGAGTCCGGGCGGCGTCGATCACCGCGCGGGTTTCTTCCAGGCTTTGCAGGCGATTGACCGCCCGCTGTACCGCCGGGTCAAGGTCTTGCAGGCCGATGCTGACCCGGTTGAAGCCCAGTTCCCGGAGCAGGCCCATGGTCGACCAGTCGGCCTCGCGCGGGTCGATCTCGATGCCGTAGTCGCCGGAATCGTCGTCCAGCAGATTGAAATGCTTGCGCAGCCGGGCCATCAGCTGACGCAGTTCATCGTGGCTGAGAAAGGTCGGTGTGCCGCCGCCGAAATGCAGTTGCTCGACTTTTTGCATGGGGTCGAGGTGGCAGGCGATCAGCTGGATTTCCTGTTCCAGGCGCTGCAAATAGGGCAGGGCGCGGCCGCGGTCCTTGGTGATGACTTTGTTGCAGGCGCAGTAGTAGCAGATGTTCGCGCAGAACGGCACGTGCACATACAGGGATAACGGCCGCAGCGCCTTGCGGCTGTCGCGCAGGGCATGAAACAGGTCGAAGGTGCCGACCTGGCTGTCGAATTGCACGGCCGTCGGATACGAGGTGTAGCGCGGCCCCGCCAGGTCGTAACGGCGGATCAGATCTGTGTCCCAACGAATGGCGTCGAGCATGCGGGCATTCCCCCGGATAGGCTGGCAGTGTCGGCGAGTCTAGGGGGTGCGGCGTTGCGGCATCTTGATTTGCATCAACGGTGATTGGCGATAGCGATAGTTTTTGTGGCGAGGGGGCTAATGCCCCATGAGCCAATGCTGATGCGGCCCCGGCAAGGTCCAGATGCCGAACACCATCACCAACAAGCCGCCGGTCATGCGCACGCTGCGTTTACGCAACAACGCCGTGACCCGCTCGGCGGCCAGGCCTGTGGCGAGCAGCACCGGCCAGGTGCCCAACCCGAACGCCAGCATCAGCAACGCACTGTCCAGCGCATTACCCTGACTTGCCGACCACAGCAATGTGCTGTAAACCAGCCCGCACGGCAGCCAGCCCCACAGCGCGCCGAGCAGCAAGGCGCGGGGCAGGTTCGACACTGGCAACAGTGTGTTGGCCACCGGCTGGATATGCCGCCACAGGCCGCGACCGAGGCTTTCGATGCGGGTCAAGCCGCTCCACCAACCGGCCAGGTACAGCCCCATGGCGATCAGCAGCAATCCGGCGAGGATGCGCATGAACATCGCCGCCGGGCTATTGGCCACGGCCCAGCCAGCCAGGCCGATCAGCAGGCCGGCCGCGGCGTAGCTGAGAATCCGCCCCAGGTTGTAGGCCAGCAACAAGCGCAAGCGTCGGCTGCGCTGCTCCTTGGGGATCGCCAGGGTCAACGCGCCCATCAAACCGCCGCACATGCCCAGGCAATGGCCGCCACCGAGCAGGCCGAGGATCAGCGCAGAGACCAACAGTGGCGCCAACTCAAGCATGGGGTGGCGCCTTGTCGTCGGGTTTGGCCGGATGGCCGCTGGCCTCGTCGACCGCTGCCGTGTGCTTCGGGTCCTGGTCGTCGAACAGGATGCTGTGGGCCGGGCCGTCGAGGTCGTCGTACTGACCGCTGTCGACCGCCCAGAAGAAGATGTAGATAGCGATGGCCACGATCAGCAGCGCGGCCGGGATCATCACGTAGAGAGCTGGCATCTGGACTCCATGCCCGCGCGGCTCAGGCCGGCAGCGGGCGGGTTTCTGGCGTGGCGCTGGTAGCTGGCGCGCTCGGCAGGCGAGTCAGGCGCAAAGCATTCAACACCACGGTCAACGAACTGATGGACATGCCGACCGCGGCCCACACCGGAGTGATCCAGCCGAGGGCGGCGAATGGCAACATGAGGCCATTGTACAGCGCTGCCCACAGCAAGTTCTCGATGATGACCCGACGGGTGCGACGGGCCAGGCTGAAGGCTTGCACCAGCGCGTCGAGGCGGTTCGACAGCAACACCGCGTCGGCACTGGTTTTTGCCAGATCGGTGGCCGAGCCCATCGCCACGCTGATGTCGGCGGCGGCCAGCACCGGCACGTCGTTGACCCCGTCACCGAGCATCAACACCTTGCGGCCTTCCTGGTGCAGTTGTTGCAGCACCTGCAATTTATCGTCCGGACGCAAACCGCCACGGGCCTCGTCGATGCCCAGTTCGGCGGCGACGCTGGCGACCATCGGCGAGCTGTCGCCGGACAGCAGCAAGGTGCGCCAGCCGCGAGCCTTGCAGGCCGCCAGCAGAGCGGGGGCGTCGGCGCGCAAACGGTCGTCGAGGACGAACCACGCCAGTGGTCCCTGGCTGTCGCCGAGCAGCAGCCATTGGCCGGGTTCATCGGGCATCATCGGCACTTGAGCACCGCTGAGCTCGCAGACAAAACCCGGTTGGCCAATGCGCAGGCGTTGCGCGCCGACCAAGCCTTCAAGGCCCAGGCCCGGCGTGCTGTGGACCTCTTCGGCGGCCAGCGGCGCGCGGCCAAAAGCCCGGGCGATCGGGTGTTCGGAACGGTTTTCCAGGGCGGCGGCGAGGCTCAGGCATTGATCGCTCGCCAGTGCCCCAAGCGGCCGGATCGAACGCAAGGCCAGCCGACCTTCGGTGAGGGTGCCGGTCTTGTCGAAAATCACCGTGTCGATCTGGTTCAGGCCTTCCAGTACATGGCCGCGCGTCAGCAAAAGCCCCAGTTTGTGCAGCGTGCCGGTGGCGGCGGTGAGAGCGGTCGGCGTGGCCAGGGACAAGGCGCACGGGCAGGTTGCAACCAGCATCGCCAGGACAATCCAGAACGCTCGCGATGAATCCAGCTCCCACCAGAGCAGGCCGATGGCGGCCACTGCGATAAGCGTCAGCAGCAAGAACCATTGTGCGGCGCGGTCGGCGATTTCCGCCAGCCGTGGCTTTTCGGCCTGGGCGCGATCCAGCAGGCGGACGATGGCCGACAGGCGCGTGTCCTGACCCAGCGCCAGGACCTCCACGGTCAACGCACCCTCGACGTTCAAGGTGCCAGCGGTGACAGCGTCGCCCAGGGTTCGTGGTTGCGGCAGGTATTCGCCGGTGAGCAGGGATTCGTCAATGCTCGACTGACCGTCGAGGATCTTGCCGTCGGCCGGCAGGATCGCGCCGGGGTGCACCAGCACCTGATCGCCCACGCGCAGCTCGCTGAGCAGAATCCGCTCGCTCTGGCCGTCGGCACTCAGCCGCAGGCAGGAGGCGGGCAACAGATTGACCAGTTGTGCGGTCGCGGCGGCGGTTCGTTCCCGGGCGCGGCGTTCCAGGTAGCGCCCAGCCAGCAGGAACAGCGCAAACATTCCCACCGCATCGAAATACAGCTCGCCGACCCCGGTGATCGAGGTCCAGATCCCGGCGATATAGGCACTGCCAATTGCGAGCGACACCGAGACGTCCATCGTCAGGTGCCGGGTGCGCAGATCGCGCATCGCCCCTTTGAAGAACGGCGCACAGCTGTAGAACACGATCGGCGTGGTGAGAAACAACGCGACCCAACGCAGGATGGTGTGCAGTTCGGGGCTGAGGTCAATGTTGAATTCCGGCCAGGTGGCCATGGTCGCCATCATCGCCTGGAACCACAGCAACCCGGCGACCCCGAGTTGGCGCAGGGCCAGACGGTTTTCGCTGGCCAGTTGTTCGCTGGCACGGTCGGCCTGATAAGGGTGAGCGGCGTAACCGATGTGGCGCAATTCGCTGAGCACCTGGCTTAACGGCAATTGCGCGTCGGCCCAGCGCACGTGCAGGCGATGGTTGGACAGGTTCAGGCGTGCTTCGGCCACCGCCGGCAGGCTGCGAAGATGCTTTTCGATCAGCCAGCCGCAGGCGGCGCAGCTGATGCCTTCCATCAACAGAGTGGTTTCGGCGAGTTCGCCTTCGTGACGGACAAAGGGTTGCTGCACGTCGGCGCGATCATACAGCGCCAACTCGTCGACCAACTGCACCGGCAAGGCTTCGGGGTTGGCCGAGGCTTCGCTGCGATGCTGGTAATAACTTTCCAGCCCACCGGCCACGATGGCCTCGGCCACCGCCTGGCAACCCGGGCAGCAGAATTCGCGGGTATCCCCGAGGACAGCGGCGGTGAAGCGGCTACCGGCCGGGACGGGCAGTGCGCAGTGGTAGCAGGGGGTTGGACTGGTCATGTTTGTTGCCATGAAAACCATTGTGGCAGGCCCAAAGGCCTCTGTGGCGAGGGGGCTTGCCCCCGTTGGACCGCGCAGCGGTCCCAAAGACAGTCAGCGCGAACTTCTCGATAGATCGAGTAGACAACTTGCGGCTGCTGCGCAACCGAACGCGGGCAAGCCCGCTCGCCACAGGAGATCGTTGTGACTATTTCTTCAGGTCTTCGGCACCTTGCAACGGCTCATCACCGAGCAGCAGATCCTTGGCATGGCTGACCTGTTCTTCTTCGAACATGCGCCAGGTCTTGTCATCCTGCACACCCAGCAATTCGACGAAGCGGCGGCCTTCGACCTTGTCGCTCAACTGGCCAATGTAGCGGCCCTGTTCAGTTTCGCTGCGGGCCAGGGTGATCTTGCGATCCTTCTCCGGCTGGGTCGGCGAAATCAGATTCAGCTCAAGGGTTTTCGGTTGGCTGTTGCCGCTCAGGCGCAGGTCGACTTCGCCGGTCAGCTCATCCAGGTGCACGCTGGCTCGCAGTTGCAGGGTCTGGGCCAGCAGTTCACGGTCCAGGGAGCGGTTGATGCCTTTGCCGGCCTCGTAATAGTTGTCGTTGACCAGGTTGTCCGGGTGATTCACCGCGATGGTCACCATCGACAGGGTCAAGGTCACCGAGCAGGCCAGGATGGCGATGATGATCCACGGCCAAAGGTGCTTGTACCAGGGACTTGCGGCAGTTGCTGCGGGCATGATCACTTCTCTCAACGAATTTGTGGGCCGATGAATCGGCTCTTGGCTTCAACGTGGACGCTGGCGTCATCGGCATCCTTGAGGATGAATTTCACCTCGTTGGTGCTCGACGGCAGTTGCTCCGGCGAGCTGGACAACTCGACCGGCTGGCTGAAAATTTCCCCGGCCGCGACTTTGATCTCGCGCTTGCCTTGCAGCTTGAGGTCCGGTAGACCGGTGGCTTCGAGCACGTAGGTGTGGTCGCGCTGGTCCTTGTTCATGATCTTCAGGCTGTAGACGTTTTCGATCCGGCCTTCGGCGTTCTCACGGTACAGCACGCGGTCTTTGCTGACATCGAAACCGACCAGCGAGCGCATGAAGAACGCGGTCACCAGCAACGCGATCATGGTCAGCAACACCAGGGCGTAGCCGATCAGGCGAGGGCGCAGTTTATGGGTTTTTTGCCCCGACAGGTTGTGCTCAGTGGTGTAGCTGATCAGGCCGCGCGGGTAATCCATCTTGTCCATGATGCTGTCGCAGGCGTCGATGCAGGCCGCACAGCCGATGCATTCGATTTGCAGGCCGTCGCGGATGTCGATGCCGGTGGGGCAGACCTGGACGCACATGGTGCAGTCGATGCAATCGCCCAGGCCCTGAGCCTTGTAGTCGATGCCTTTCTTGCGCGGGCCACGGCTTTCGCCACGGCGCGGGTCGTAGGAGACGATCAGCGTGTCCTTGTCGAACATCACGCTCTGGAAGCGGGCGTACGGACACATGTAAATGCACACCTGTTCGCGTAGCCAGCCGGCGTTGCCGTAGGTGGCGAGGGTGAAGAAACCGACCCAGAAATACGACCAGCCATCGGCTTCACCGGTGAAGAAGTCGATCACCAGTTCACGAATCGGCGAGAAGTAGCCGACGAAGGTCATGCCGGTCACGAAGCCGATCAGCAGCCACATCGTGTGCTTGCTGAATTTGCGCAGGAATTTGTTGGCGCTCATCGGCGCCTTGTCGAGCTTGATGCGCTGGTTGCGGTCGCCTTCGGTGACCTTTTCGCACCACATGAAGATCCAGGTCCAGACGCTTTGCGGGCAGGTGTAGCCGCACCAGACCCGACCGGCATACACGGTAATGAAGAACAGGCCGAAGGCGCTGATGATCAGAATGCCCGAGAGCAGGATGAAGTCCTGGGGCCAGAAGGTCGCGCCAAAAATGAAGAACTTACGCTCCGGCAGGTTCCACCAGACGGCCTGATGACCGCCCCAACTCAGCCACACCGTGCCGAAATACAGCAGAAACAGTGCGGCACCACCCGTCATCCGCAGGTTGCGGAACAGGCCGGTGAAGGCGCGGGTGTAGATCTTTTCTCGAGAGGCGTAGAGGTCGACGCTGTTGTTCGCGTTCTTGGCAGGTGGAGTGACGTCGTGTACCGGAATCTGATTGCTCATCATTGCATCCCACGGCAGTGGAAAAATGCCTCGGTCAGTACGTGCCGACCGCGGTCAAAAAGAGGTGTTGCAGTGGCGCAATGATACGCCTGTAGCTCTAACTCAAGGGTGCGACCTTTGGTCACGTTGGTGGAAATCAACTGACAGTGTAATGACTTGAATCAATTGACTTGTGAATTATGGACGGTTTTGAGGGGGCGGTGAGCTCATTCGAGCGCTACGGTGGCATCGACCGGCAAAATCCTGGCATCGAAGGCGGTAGGACGCGGTGGCGCTTCAGCCAGGCGCGCATTGCGTTTCCCTGTACGGGAGTCCTATGCTCCTGGCGAAAGCAACGCTGTCAGTTGTTATAAGTAAGTCGGAAATATATTAACTGAATTGCCCGCTGTTTGATGTTTGCGGTTTTCTATTTTCTGGAATAAGTTGTTCTGGTATGCAGTTATTCAATAACGGCGTGTCTATCTAATATTACGGAAATGGAATTCTATGAACATTGTAAAAGGTGCGAAGTTATTCGCATGCATGTGGATCCTGTCGCTGGCATCTATCGCACATTCAAATGAAGGTACACCTATTCATATGGTGTTCGCGTCTGATCCGCAGTATCCGTGGACGGATAAAACGGACAGTGAGGAATATGAATCCGACAAAGAGTTTGAACAGCGTGCCAAATGGCTGGTGGAGACCCAGTTCGCGAGTATTGCGGATTTCAGAAGCAAAATGGGCGGTCAGTCGCAAGTGCCATTGATGATCAACGGTGACATGACGGCGTTTGGTCATGGTTGGCAGCGTTCGTATATCAATTCGACGCTGCAGAAGTACTTTAATAAAGACTATCTGTACGGCTTGGGTAATCATGACTATCAGAACAATGTCGATGATTGTTTTACTAATAGTTGTGCGGCGGGCAGTATTGTCGAATATCAAGAGCATCATGCCGGCAAGGTAGATGATTTCGATTTGAAGATTACGGGCTTTTTGTTCAATAAGATGTATTCGGGCAGTCTTGCCTATTCCAAAAATATAGGGGAGGTTCATCTGGTCCAGCTTAATAATGAGCCGACTTACGCAACCAAAATTTCCCATCCCCTGAATCCTACAACTTTTAACATTACCGCTGCGCTGGATTGGCTTGAAAATGATTTACGAGTCGCCCGGGCCCAAGGTTACGCGATCATTATCAACATGCATAAACCCTATGACTGGCAGGGTGACTGGAGTCAGGAAAGTCGTTTCAGGGACATGATCGCAAAATATGAAGTGACGGCCATATTCGCCGGTCATCTTCATGAAAACGGCGGTTCCATGTCCTATAGGGGGAACGTGCCCGTTTTCCTCAGTGGCAGCGCTTCCCAGGAGACCTATCTGATTGCCAGTTTTTCCGCGGATCGCAAGCAACTGCAGGTCGATCTGGTCGAAAACAACCAGTGGCAAAACCGCAAGCCTGTAGCGAAAGTGCCGGTGAAATCAATTTTCGCCAGTCGCCCATGAAAAAGGCCCCGCCAGATCACTGGCGGGGCCTTTTTTGTTGCATCGAGCGTTTGCCTTACTGGGTGTCTGCCACCGGCGCTTTCTCACCGTGAGAGAGGCTGTAGACGTAAGCGGCCAGCAGGTGAACCTTGTCGTTGCCTTGCAGCTGTTCTTGCGCAGGCATCTGGCCCTGACGGCCGTAACGGATGGTCTGCTGCAGTTGAGCGAAGCTCGAACCGTAGATGAACGCTGCCGGGTGAGTCAGGTTAGGGGCGCCCATGGCCGGGGTGCCTTTGCCTTCCGGACCGTGGCAAGCCACGCAGTTGGCAGCGAACAGCTTCTGGCCGGCAACCGGGTCAGCCTTGGCGCCTTCCGGCAGTTTGCGGCCATCGAGGCTGGTCAGCACGTAAGCGGCAACGTCACTGACGCCTTGTTCGCCGATCACTTCGGCCCAGGCCGGCATCACGGCGTGACGGCCGCCCATGATGGTGGTCTTGATGGTTGCCGCTTCACCGCCCCAGCGCCAGTCGGCGTCGGTCAGGTTAGGGAAGCCATAAGCGCCTTTGGCGTCGGAACCGTGGCAGACCGAGCAGTTGGAGGCGAACAGGCGGCCACCCATCTTCAGGGCTTGCGGGTCCTTGGCGACTTCTTCGATTGGCATGGAAGCGAACTTGGCGAAGATCGGGCCGAACTTGGCGTCCGACCTGGCCATTTCCTTTTCCCACTCGTGGACGCCGGTCCAGCCGGTCTGGCCGTTGGCGAACGCGGTCTGCTTCTCGTTATCCAGGTAGTTGTAACCTGGCAACAGGCCTTTCCAGTTACCCAGGCCCGGGTACAGGACCAGATAGCCAAGGGCGAAGATGATGGTGCCCACGAACAGCATGAACCACCATTTCGGCAGTGGGTTGTCGTACTCCTCGATCCCGTCGAAGGAGTGGCCGACCGTCTCGTCGGTCTGCTCGGCGCGCTGGCCCTTGCGGGTGGACAGCAGCAGCCAGGTCAGGGCGAAGATGGTGCCGAGACTGAGGACTGTGACGTACAGACTCCAGAACGTAGTCATTCTTTGTTACTCCTAGAAGCTTGCTCGACGTGCTTGATGGCTTCGGGATCATCCGCGAAAGGCAGCAAGGTCGCGTCTTCAAACTCCGACTTGCGCTTGGGGCTGAATACCCACAACGCCAGACCGATGAAGGCCACCATCACAACAACGGTGCCCAGGCCACGAATCATCCCGATATCCATCTAAATCACCGTTTGCTTTTGATGATGGTGCCCAGGCCTTGCAGATAGGCCACCAGCGCGTCCATTTCGGTTTTGCCCTTCACAGCATCCTTGGCGCCGGCGATGTCTTCGTCGGTGTAAGGGACGCCGAGCGTGCGCAAGACTTCCATTTTCTTGGCGGTGTCTTTGCCGTCGAGCTTGTTTTCCACGAGGAACGGGTAAGCCGGCATTTTCGACTCGGGCACCACGTTGCGCGGGTTGTACAAGTGCGCACGCTGCCAGTCATCGGAGTAACGACCGCCGACACGGGCCAGGTCCGGACCGGTACGCTTGGAACCCCACAGGAACGGGTGATCCCAGACGCTTTCACCGGCGACCGAGTAGTGGCCGTAGCGTTCGGTTTCAGCACGGAACGGACGGATCATCTGCGAGTGGCAGCCGACACAACCGTTGGCGATGTAGATGTCGCGGCCTTCCAGTTCAAGGGCGGTACGAGGCTTCATGCCCTCGACCGGCTTGTTGGTAACGTCCTGGAAAAACAGCGGAACGATCTGGGTCAGGCCGCCGATGCTGACGGCGATAACCATGAAGAAGGCCAGCAGGCCAATATTCTTCTCGACTGCTTCATGCTTCATCAGTGAGCTCCAACTACAGCAATCTTGGCGGCGGCTTCAGCTTCAGCCGGGTCCGAGGCACGAACGGTACGGAACACGTTGTAGGCCATCAACAGCATGCCGCTGGCAAAGAACGCGCCGCCCAGGGCACGAACGATGAAACCAGGGTGGCTGGCTTGCAGCGCTTCCACGAACGAGTAGGTGAGGGTGCCGTCGTCGTTGATTGCACGCCACATCAGGCCCTGGGTGATGCCGTTGACCCACATCGAAGCGATGTACAACACGGTACCGATGGTCGCGAGCCAGAAGTGCGCATTGATCAGACCGGTGCTGTGCATTTGTGCACGGCCGAACAGTTTCGGGATCATGTGGTAGATGGCGCCGATCGAGATCATCGCTACCCAGCCCAAGGCGCCGGCGTGCACGTGGCCGATGGTCCAGTCGGTGTAGTGCGAGAGCGAGTTGACGGTCTTGATGGCCATCATCGGGCCTTCGAAGGTCGACATGCCGTAGAACGCCAGCGACACCACCAGGAAACGCAGGATCGGGTCGGTGCGCAGCTTATGCCAGGCGCCCGACAGGGTCATCATGCCGTTGATCATGCCGCCCCAGCTCGGAGCCAGCAGGATGATCGACATCGCCATGCCCAGGGACTGAGCCCAGTCCGGCAGTGCGGTGTAGTGCAGGTGGTGCGGACCGGCCCAGATGTACAGGGTGATCAGCGCCCAGAAGTGCACGATCGACAGGCGATAGGAGTAGATCGGACGCTCGGCCTGCTTCGGCACGAAGTAGTACATCATCCCCAGGAAACCGGTGGTCAGGAAGAAGCCCACGGCGTTGTGGCCGTACCACCACTGGATCATCGCGTCGGTCGCACCCGCGTAGGCCGAGTAGGACTTGAACAGGCTGACCGGTAGCGACATGTGGTTGACGATGTGCAGCATCGCGGTCACGACGATGAAGGCACCGTAGAACCAGTTACCGACATAGATGTGCTTGGTCTTGCGCTTGACGATGGTGCCGAAGAACACCAGACCGTAGGTGACCCAGACGATGGCCAGCAGAATAGCCAGGGGCCATTCCAGTTCCGCGTATTCCTTGGTGGTGGTGAAACCCATCGGCAAGGTCACGATCGCGCCGACGATCACCGCTTGCCAACCCCAGAAGGTGAAGGCCGCGAGGCTGTCGGAGATCAGTCGCGTTTGGCAGGTTCGCTGCACGACGTAATAAGAAGTGGCAAACAGAGCACAACCACCGAAGGCGAAAATCACCAGGTTGGTGTGCAACGGGCGTAAGCGTCCAAAAGTCGTCCACGGCAGACCGAAGTTCAATTCCGGCCATACGAGCTGTGAGGCGATGAAGACACCAAGCCCCATGCCAAGGATCCCCCAGACCACCGTCATGATGGCGAACTGGCGGACTACCTTATAGTTATAAGCAGTCGGACTGATTGCTGTGCTCATTCTAAGGTTCCACGGTTTGGGTGTTTTATTAGGAGTAAAAATCGGCCGCAAGTATGGAGAAAGCGGGGGGTCATTGCAACGCGCCATGACCTGGGTCAATGCTTTCAAAACCTGATTCTGCGGCCTTTCCATGCGCCGCGTAAGGACAAAATTGCCCTCTGACAAAATGTCGCAGCGGATGAAAAAGGCGAGGGGTTCAAGTCAGATGTAACGGGGTGTGTTCAAACGCAACGATCGAGGGACAGACGGCAATTTGCGCGACAGCCGGTATCTACCAGCCTTTGCGGCCTGTCATCGAACAGAATCGTCGAACACATCGGGTAAAATCGACCTGGAACCGGCTCATGCCAGTCCGCACCGAGGAAGCTTAGACCCGAATCTGGTGAACCGAAAGGAAGGGGAACGGCAGGGTGCGACAATGGGTCGCAAAGAGGCAGGGAACTGCCGCATTCCGCAGAATGCGGCAGCAGAGCGGTCAAAAATTATTCGCTTTTGCCTTGTGCCTGCAAACGCTCGGTGCCGACTCCGTGGGACAAGCTGTACACATAAGCGGCCAGCAATTGCACCTTGTCGTTGCCCAGCAGTTCGTTTTGCGCCGGCATATGGCCCTGGCGGCCATGGCGAATAGTCTGTTGCAGTTGCGCCAGGCTGGTACCGTAGATAAAACCGGCCGGGTGCGTCAGATTCGGCGCGCCCATGGCTTCAGTGCCCTGGCCGTTTGCCCCATGACAGGCTACGCAGGTGGTGCTGAACAGTTGCTGTCCGGCTTGCACGTCGGCACCACTGTCGGCTGGTAGCGGCAGGCCGGCCAATTCGTGACGCACGTACGCGGCGACGTTCTTCACCCCGGTCTCACCCAACACTTCACCCCAGGCTGGCATGGCCGCCATCCGGCCACCCATGATGGTGGTCTTGATGGTCTCGGCACTGCCGCCCCAGCGCCAATCGCTGTCGGCCAGGTTGGGGAAGCCGAATGCGCCCTTGGCGTCCGAGCCGTGGCACACCGAGCAGTTGGAGGCGAACAGGCGGCCGCCCATTTTCAGCGCTTGCGGGTCTTTCGCTACTTCTTCCACCGGCATTGCCGCGAATTTGGCGAAGATCGGTCCGAACTTTGCGTCTGCCTTGCTCATCTCCTTTTCCCATTCATGGACACCAGTCCAGCCGTTTTCATAACCGGGCAGGATGCCTTTCCAGTTGCCCAGGCCCGGATAAAGAATCAGGTAGCCGACCGAGAACACCAGGGTGCCGGCGAACAGCATGAACCACCACTGCGGCAGCGGGTTGTCGTACTCCTCGATGCCGTCGAAGCTGTGGCCCATGGTCTGGTCGACGCTGCCCTTGGTTTCGCCCCGGCGGGTGCCGATCAGCAGCCAGGTCAGGCCGATCAGGCTGCCGATGGTCAGTACGCAGATCCACGCACTCCAGAAGGTGGTCATGGCCGGGCACTCCTTGTTGTTGCAGATTCTTGGGTAGTTTCGGGTTGCGGCTCGTCAGCGAACGGCAGCAGGCGCGCTTCGGCGAATTGCGGATTGCGCTTGCTGTTGAACACCCACAGTGTCAGACCGACGAAGGCCACGAACACCACGACTGTGCCGAGGCCGCGGATCAGGCCTGTGCTCATATCAATGACCATGACTCACCTCTTGCTCTTGATGGCAGTGCCGAGCACTTGCAGGTAGGCAACCAGCGCGTCCATCTCGGTCTTGCCCTTCAGCGAAGCGACCGAGCCTGCAATGTCTTCGTCGGTGTACGGCACGCCGAGGGTGCGCATGGCGCGGATCTTGGTTTCGGTGTGGCTGCTGTCGAGCGGGTTGGCCACCAGCCATGGATACGCCGGCATCTTCGATTCCGGCACCACGTTGCGCGGGTTGTACAAGTGCGCGCGGTGCCAGTCTTCGGAGTAGCGCCCGCCGACTCGCGCCAGGTCCGGCCCGGTGCGCTTGGAGCCCCAGAGGAACGGGTGATCCCACACGCTTTCCCCGGCCACCGAGTAATGGCCGTAGCGTTCGGTTTCGGCGCGGAACGGGCGGATCATCTGCGAGTGGCAACCGACGCAGCCTTCGCGGATGTAAATGTCGCGACCTTCCAGTTGCAGCGCGGTGTAGGGCTTCATGCCTTCCACCGGTTTGTTGGTCACGTCCTGGAAGAACAGCGGGACGATCTGGGTCAGGCCGCCGATGCTCACGGCGAACACCATCAGCAACATCAGCAGGCCGACGTTTTTCTCGATTGTTTCGTGTTTCATGGCGGACTCCTCAGGCGATCTGCGCGGCAGCGACGGCTTCGGCAGGCTGCGAGGCCCGCACGGTGCGCCAGGTGTTGTAAGCCATCAGCAGCATGCCGCTGAGGAAGATCGCGCCGCCCACCAGTCGCACGATGAAGCCAGGATGGCTGGCCACCAGGGTTTCGACGAAGGAGTAGGTCAGCGTGCCGTCCTCGTTGACTGCGCGCCACATCAGGCCCTGGGCGATGCCGTTGACCCACATCGAGGCGATGTACAGCACGGTGCCGATGGTGGCGAGCCAGAAGTGCGCGTTGATCAGGCCGATGCTGTGCATCTGCTCGCGGCCGAAGACTTTCGGGATCATGTGGTACAGCGCACCGATGGAAATCATTGCCACCCAGCCGAGCGCGCCGGCGTGAACGTGGCCGATGGTCCAGTCGGTGTAGTGGGAGAGGGCGTTGACCGTCTTGATCGCCATCATGGGCCCTTCGAAGGTCGACATGCCGTAGAACGCCAGGGACACCACGAGGAAACGCAGGATCGGGTCGCTGCGCAACTTATGCCAGGCACCCGACAGGGTCATCATGCCGTTGATCATCCCGCCCCAGCTCGGCGCCAGCAGGATCAGCGACATCACCATGCCCAACGACTGTGCCCAGTCTGGCAGCGCGGTGTAGTGCAAGTGGTGGGGACCGGCCCAGATGTACAGGGTGATCAGCGCCCAGAAGTGCACGATCGACAAGCGATAGGAATACACCGGGCGTTCGGCCTGTTTCGGCACGAAGTAGTACATCATCCCGAGGAAACCGGCGGTGAGGAAAAAGCCTACGGCGTTGTGGCCGTACCACCACTGCACCATGGCATCGGTCGCACCGGAGTACAGCGAGTAGGACTTGGTCAGACTCACCGGCAATTCCAGGTTGTTGACGATGTGCAGGATTGCCACGGTGATGATGAATCCACCGAAGAACCAGTTACCGACATAGATGTGCTTGGTCTTGCGCTGCATGATCGTGCCGAAGAACACGATGGCGTAAGCCACCCAGACGATGGTGATCAGGATGTCGATCGGCCATTCCAGTTCGGCGTATTCCTTGGAGCTGGTGTAACCCAGCGGCAGGCTGATCGCCGCCAACAGGATCACCAGTTGCCAGCCCCAGAAGCAGAACGCGGCGATTTTCGGCGCAAACAATCGAGTCTGGCAGGTACGCTGTACCGAGTAGAACGAACTGGCGAACAACGCACAGCCGCCGAAGGCGAAGATCACCGCGTTGGTGTGCAGCGGGCGCAACCGGCCGAAACTGGTCCATGGCAGATTGAAGTTGAGTTCGGGCCAGACCAACTGGGCGGCGAGAAAAACCCCGAGCCCCATGCCGACGATGCCCCACACCACCGTCATAATGGCGAATTGGCGGACCACCTTGTAGTTGTAGGCGGTACTGATAGAAGTGTTCATGGTTCCCCATCCACGGTTCAGCCGAAGTGAGGGCCCGTCTTTGCGAGTAAGCCGCGCAAGGCAGACGCTCCCTTCGCCTGGAGTTATAGGCAGACTAAAAGCGAGGCAAGCATGGACAAACAGCACAAGGCCAGTATTGACGGGGATCAATGGGCGCAGTGCGTGCGGGATCACGGATGGTTGTGGAATGCCGCCTCGGTGCCGGCCTCGGCGACACTGATTCTCGCCCATGGCGCCGGTGCGCCGATGGACAGCGGCTGGATGAGCGACATGGCTGCGCGCCTTGCCACGCAAGGCGTCAACGTGCTGCGCTTCGAGTTTCCGTACATGGCCCAACGGCGAGTGGACGGCGGCAAGCGCCCACCGAACCCGGCGCCGAAACTGCTGGAGTGCTGGCGTGAGGTGTACGCCGTGGTGCGACGCCATGTCACTGGGCGTCTGGCCATTGGTGGCAAGTCCATGGGCGGGCGGATGGCCAGTCTTTTGGCCGATGAGCTGGAAGCGGATGCGCTGGTGTGCCTCGGTTATCCGTTTTATGCCGTCGGCAAACCGGAGAAACCTCGGGTTGAGCATTTGGCTGCGCTAAAGACACGGACGTTGATTGTGCAGGGCGAGCGCGATGCGCTGGGCAATCGTGAGGCCGTTGAGGCTTATACGTTGGCGCCGGGTATCGAGGTGTTCTGGCTTGAGGCGGCGGATCATGATTTGAAGCCGTTGAAGGCTTCGGGGTTTACGCATGAGCAGCATTTGGACGCGGCAGCGAAGAAGGTCGCCGGGTTTCTGTGAGAAGCAAGATCAAAAGATCGCAGCCCTTGGCAGCTCCTACAGCGTGGACGCCGTTCGAATGTAGGAGCTGGCGCAGCCTGCGATCTTTTGACTTTGTTGTCAGCGGTTAAACCGCTCCACCAACGAATACTGGGTATTCGCGGTCTTGGTCAGTTCCTCACTCAGCAGCGCCGAGTTTTGTGCCTGTTCCGAGGTCTGATCAGCCAGTTGCGAGATGTTACTGATGTTGCGGCTGATTTCTTCGGCCACCGAACTTTGCTCTTCGGTCGCGGCAGCGATTTGGGTGGTCATGTCGGTGATGTGGGCTACCGCTTCGCTGATGCCCACCAGCGCCTGATCCGCTTCCAATACCCGCGCCACACCTTCTTCAGCCTGGCGATGGCCGGCCTCCATGGTTTGCACCGCCGTGCTGGCGGTTTGTTGCAGCTTGGCGATCAGGGCGTGGATCTGCCCGGTGGATTCGCTGGTGCGCTGCGCCAATTGGCGCACTTCGTCGGCCACCACCGCAAAACCACGGCCCATCTCACCGGCACGGGCGGCTTCGATCGCAGCGTTCAAGGCGAGCAGGTTGGTCTGGTCGGCAATGCCTTTGATCACATCGACCACGCCACCGATTTCGTCGCTGTCCTTGGCCAGTTGAGTGACCGTCAGACCGGTTTCACCGACCACCACCGACAGGCGTTGAATGGCTTCGCGGGTTTCACCTGCGATGTCGCGACCGCGACCGGTCAGGCGATTGGCTTCCTGAGTGGCGTCGGCGGTGCGCTGCACGTGACTGGCGACTTCCTGAGTGGTAGCGGCCATCTGATTGACGGCGGTCGCCACTTGCTCGGTTTCGACGCGCTGACGTTCCAGGCCGGTGGAGCTGTTATGGGCCAGCGTGTCGGACTGTTTCGCTTGTTCGTTCAGATGCTCGGCGGTGTCTTGCAGGCGCGTCAGGCAGGTTTTCAGGCGAGCTTCCTGGCTGAGAATGGACATTTCCAAGCGTGCCTGGGCACCGCGGCTGTCGGTGTACATCTGCGCGATCAGCGGGTCGGACGTGGTCTGTTCGGCCAGGCGCAGCAAGCGCTTGATGCCGCGCTGTTGCCAGCTCAAGCCCATCAAGCCCAACGGCACCGAAAGACCGGCGGCGAGGGCGAAGCCCCATTGCGACGTCAGGGTGGCGCCGATCATGAAGCTCAACTGGCTGACCAGAATGAACGGCAGCCAGTCCTGAAGCACCGGCAACCACTTATCCCTTTGAGGAACGGCTGACTTGCCCTGATTGATGCGTTGGTAGAGCGCTTCGGCACGGCGGATCTGCTCGGCGGTGGGCTTGACCCGCACCGACTCGTAACCGATCACCTGATTGCCTTCGAACACCGGTGTGACATAGGCGTTAACCCAGTAGTGGTCACCGGTCTTGCAGCGATTCTTGACAATGCCCATCCATGGCAAGCCTTGTTTCAGTGTGCCCCACATGTGCGCGAACACCGCAGACGGGACGTCGGGATGACGAACCAGGTTATGCGGCGCACGGATCAGTTCTTCACGCGAAAACCCGCTGATTTCGACGAAAGCATCGTTGCAGTAGGTGATCATGCCCTTGGCATCGGTGGTGGAAATCAACCGTTGCTGCGCCGGGAAGGTCCGTTCGCGTTGTGTAATGGGCTGGTTGTTACGCATGGCTTTTTCAATCCGCAAGGCTTTGATGGTGTATCGGCATCGTTGGGCATTTATTGAAGTTTTTTTTCAATAAATCAGTAACGCGTCGCAAAACGACCGCTGCGTCATCATCCCGCGAGCATCGGATACGTGAACAAGCCGAAATGCAGCAGATTCAAACCAAAATGGGTGGCGATGGCCGCACCCAGCCCACCGAACCGGTAGGCCAGGCCATAGCCGACACCGGCCAGGCTGGCCAGCAACACCCATTGCCAGCCAGCGCCCAGATGAACGAGGCCAAATAGCAATGATGCGAGCACCAGCGCGAGGCTTTCACCATAAGGCAGGTGTTTAAACTGCCGGCTCAGACCGCCCTGGATGTAGCCGCGAAACAGCGCTTCTTCCACCAGCGTCACCAGCAACAGATTGTTCAGCATCCACAGCCAGGCCTGATCCGGCCATTTCGGTGCCCAACTGATCACCCCCAGCAATAGCGCACCACCCAGAGCCAGTACGGCACTCACGGTCAGGGCGAGGGCGGTGGCATACACCGACAGGCGCAGGGAGCGCCGGCCGACAATCCATGGGCAGACCAGTAACAGCCAGAAGCCGATCAGGGGTTTGTCCTGATTCAGGTACATGGCGAACCGCACGGCATCGTCGGTGAAACGCAGGGGATCGATAGCGCGACCGTTGTAGAAACCGGGAAGCCAGTGTGTCGCCAGCGCCACCGCCAAGACGATGAACAAGCCGTGGCCGAGGTAGCGGCCGAGGGGGATCTGTTGTTGGCGAACGGCGAAACCGGCGATCAGCAGTAACCCGAAAGAAATGGCAGCCAGCCAGCCGAGATGGCCGTAGATCAAAGCCAGGCTGTAGCCGAGCGAGAGAAGTGCCAGATAGATCCATGGCAGAGCGATCATTTGAAGTCCTTGAGGGCGGAGGTGCCTGTTTTCTTGGGGCGCGCAATTATAGAGACATACACCGCCCAAACAAAAACACCGCCCGAAGGCGGTGTCGTTGTCGGCGGAGGCGTTACGAGGCAATCAACTGCCGCAACACGTAATGCAAAATCCCTCCGGCCTTGAAGTACTCCACTTCGTTCAGGGTATCGATCCGGCACAATACCTCGACCTTCTCCTGGCTGCCGTCTTCACGGGTGATGACCAGCGTCAGGTTCATCCGCGGAGTCAGTTCGACGCCCGTCAGGCCAAGAATGTCCAGGGTTTCCTTGCCAGTGAGGTTCAGGCTCTTGCGGTTCTGATCCAGCTTGAACTGCAGCGGCAACACGCCCATGCCCACCAGATTTGAACGGTGAATCCGCTCGAAGCTTTCTGCGATGACGGCTTTGACCCCCAGCAGGTTGGTGCCCTTGGCCGCCCAGTCACGGCTCGATCCAGTGCCGTATTCTTGCCCGGCGATCACCACCAGCGGCGTGCCCGATGCCTGGTAACGCATGGCCGCGTCGTAGATCGGCAGTTTTTCCCCGGTCGGAATGTAAATCGTGTTGCCGCCTTCTTCACCACCGAGCATTTCGTTGCGAATGCGGATGTTGGCGAAGGTGCCGCGCATCATCACTTCGTGGTTACCGCGACGCGAGCCGTAGGAGTTGAAGTCCCGTGGTTCCACCCCTTGTTCGCGCAGGTAACGGCCGGCAGGGCTGTCGGTCTTGATGTTGCCGGCGGGGGAGATGTGGTCGGTGGTTACCGAATCGCCGAGCAGCGCGAGGACTTTCGCCCCTTCGACATCCTTGACCACCGGCGCAGGGCCGCCAATGTCATCGAAGAAGGGCGGGTGCTGGATATACGTCGAATCGTTGTTCCAGACATAAGTCGCTGCTTGCGGCACTTCGATGGCTTGCCACTGCTCGTCGCCGGCGAACACTTCGGCGTACTCCTTGTGGAACATTGCGGTGTTCACCTGAGTTACCGCGTCGGCGATTTCCTTGGTGCTCGGCCAGATGTCTCGCAGGTAAACCGGGTGGCCGTCCTTGTCGTTTCCCAAGGGCTCGCTGCTGATGTCGATGCGCACCGTGCCGGCCAGCGCGTAGGCGACGACCAGGGGCGGGGAGGCCAGCCAGTTGGTTTTCACCAGCGGATGCACGCGGCCTTCGAAGTTGCGGTTGCCCGACAGCACCGAGGCGACGGTCAGGTCGGCTTTCTGGATGGCTTTTTCAATCGGCTCCGGCAACGGCCCGGAGTTGCCGATGCAGGTGGTGCAGCCATAACCGACCAGGGCAAAACCGAGTTGGTCGAGGTATTGGGTCAGACCGGCTGCCTTGTAATAGTCGGTGACCACTTTCGAGCCGGGGGCCAGGGAGCTCTTGACCCAGGGTTTGCGCTTGAGGCCTTTTTCCACGGCTTTTTTCGCCACCAGTCCGGCTGCCATCATCACACTGGGATTGGAGGTGTTGGTGCAGGAGGTGATCGCGGCAATCACCACCGCACCGTTTTTCAGCCGATGCGTATGGCCTTCGTGAGCGTAGTCCGCTTCACCGATCAGATCGGCGTTGCCTACCGCGACGCCACCGCCGCCCTCACTTTCGAGGCGACCTTCTTCCTTGCTGGTCGGTTTGATTTGCAGGCCGAGAAAGTCAGTGAACGCTTGCGCCACATTCGGCAACGAGACGCGGTCTTGTGGGCGTTTCGGTCCGGCGAGGCTGGCTTCGACGCTGCCCATGTCCAGGGCCAGGCTGTCGGTGAACACCGGCTCCTTGCCGGGCAGGCGCCACAGGCCCTGGGTCTTGCTGTAGGCCTCCACCAGTTTCACGGTTTCCGAGGTACGGCCGGACAGGCGCAGGTACTCCAGGGTCACCTCGTCCACCGGGAAGAAGCCGCAGGTGGCGCCGTATTCCGGAGCCATGTTCGCAATGGTCGCGCGGTCGGCCAGCGGCAGGTCGGCGAGGCCGTCGCCGTAGAACTCGACGAATTTGCCGACCACGCCTTTCTTGCGCAGCATCTGGGTGACGGTCAGCACCAGGTCGGTGGCGGTGATGCCTTCCTTGAGCTTGCCAGTGAGTTTGAAACCGATCACTTCCGGAATCAGCATCGACACCGGTTGACCCAGCATCGCCGCTTCCGCTTCGATCCCGCCGACGCCCCAGCCGAGTACGCCGAGGCCGTTGATCATGGTGGTGTGGGAGTCAGTGCCGACCAGGGTGTCGGGGAAAGCATAGGTGCGGCCGTCCTCATCCTTGGTCCAGACCGTGCGTCCTAGGTATTCAAGGTTGACCTGGTGACAGATACCGGTGCCCGGCGGCACCACGCTGAAGTTGGCGAAGGCGCTCTGACCCCAGCGCAGGAAGGCGTACCGCTCGTGGTTGCGCTGCATTTCGATGTCGACGTTCTGTTCGAAGGCGCTTGAGCTGGCGAACTTGTCGACCATCACCGAGTGGTCGATCACCAGGTCCACCGGCGACAGCGGATTGATGCGCTGTGGGTCGCCACCGGCCTTGGCCATGGCGGCGCGCATGGCGGCCAGGTCGACCACGGCCGGGACGCCGGTAAAGTCCTGCATCAATACCCGCGCGGGGCGGTATTGGATTTCGCGGTCGGAGCGACGCTCCTTGAGCCAGGCGGCAATCGCCTTGAGGTCGGCGCCGGTGACGGTTTTCTCGTCCTCCCAGCGCAGCAGGTTTTCCAGCAACACTTTCAACGACATGGGCAGCTTGTCGAGATCACCCAGGCTCTTGGCGGCTTCGGGCAAGCTGAAGTAGTGATAGGTCTTGTCGTCGACTTGTAAGGTTTTAAGGGTTTTCAGGCTATCGAGGGACGGCATTGAAATGACTCCTTTAAGTCCACACGGCTACGGACTGAGGGACGGGCAGATGTTTAAACCTAGTCCTGTTTGGTGCTTAAGGCTAATAACTGGACCCTAAGGGCAAGTCCAAGGTTCCGAACTCGGCTATCATGCGCCGGTTTTCGTGACAGGCTTTGCTTCAACGCAAGCCTGGGCATCGCGCAGTGGCGCAATTTTTCCGCCAACTGCCCAGGAGTAAGAATGAACACCCTCTTTATGCATTGCCGACCGGGCTTCGAAGGCGAAGTCTGTTCCGAGATTTCCGAACATGCCGCGCGGCTGAACGTGGCCGGTTATGCCAAGGCCAAAACCGCCAGCGCCTATGCCGAATTCATCTGCACCGAAGAAGACGGCGCCGAACGCCTGATGCGTGGCCAGCGTTTCGCCGACCTGATCTTCCCGCGCCAGTGGGCCCGTGGGATCTTTATTGATCTGCCGGAAACCGACCGCATCAGCGTGATCCTCGCCCACATGGCGGACTTCCCACTGTGCGGCAGCCTGTGGCTGGAAATGGTCGACACCAACGATGGCAAAGAGCTGTCGAACTTCTGCAAGAAGTTTGAAGTGCACCTGCGCAAGGCGTTGATGGCGGCCGGCAAACTGGTGGAAGACCCCAACAAGCCGCGCCTGCTGCTGACCTTCAAGAGCGGCCGCGAAGTGTTCATGGGGCTGGCGGAGTCGAACAACTCGGCGATGTGGCCGATGGGCATTCCGCGCCTGAAGTTCCCCCGTGAAGCGCCGAGCCGTTCGACGTTGAAGCTGGAAGAGGCGTGGCATCACTTCATTCCCCGCGACCAGTGGGATGAGCGTCTGCACAGCGACATGACCGGTGTCGACCTCGGCGCCGCCCCTGGCGGCTGGACCTGGCAACTGGTCAACCGCGGCATGCTGGTGACCGCCATCGACAACGGCCCGATGGCCGAAAGCCTGATGGATACCGGTCTGGTGCAGCACTTGATGGCCGACGGTTTCACCTTCAAGCCCAAACAGCCGGTGGACTGGATGGTCTGCGACATCGTCGAGAAGCCGGCGCGCAACGCGGCGATGCTGGAAGAATGGATTGGCGAGGGGCATTGCCGGGAAGCGGTGGTCAACCTCAAGCTGCCGATGAAACAGCGTTATGCCGAAGTGAAGCGCTTGCTGGAGCGTATTGCCGAGGGGTTCAAGGCGCGGGGCATTCGGGTTGAAATCGGCTGCAAGCAGCTGTATCACGACCGTGAAGAAGTGACCTGCCATTTGCGCCGGCTTGACGTGAAAAAACCGAAATCCCGCTGATTCATACGGTCCCGCTCCCATAGGTGACCGAACACCCGGCAATGCGCGACAATGCCGGCAAGTTTCAGGAGTAAACCATGAGTGAAATGATCGATACGCCGGTTGACGGCACCCTCGATGCCACCGGCCTCAATTGCCCGGAACCGGTGATGATGCTGCACCAGCACATCCGTGACCTGGTGCCTGGCGGCCTGCTGAAGGTGATCGCCACTGACCCGTCGACCCGTCGCGATATTCCCAAGTTCTGCGTGTTCCTCGACCACGAACTCGTCGCGCAGCATGAAGAGGCAGGCACCTACCTGTACTGGATCCGCAAGAAGCTCGCTTAACGGGCACAAAAAAGGCCTGCATGTGCAGGCCCTTTTTTTGCGCTCGCTTAACCGGCCGAACGGCTGATGCGGATCCGCTTGCGTGCGCTGCGCGCCAGGCGGATCGACAGCATCAGCGCCGCGCAACTCAAACCGACGATCAAACCCTGCCACAGCCCGCTCGGGCCGCTCGGCGCGCCGAACCAATCGGTCAGGCCCAAGGCGTAACCCACCGGCAAACCGATGCCCCAATAAGCGAACAGCGTCAGGATCATCGTCACTCGCGTGTCTTGATAGCCGCGCAGTGCACCGGCCGCCGTCACCTGGATCGCATCGGAAAACTGGAACAGCGCCGAGTACACAATCAGCATCGCGGCCACGTGAATCACCGTCGGGTCGGCGGTGTAGATCGCGGCGATGGGTTCACGCAGCAACAGCATCATGCTTGCGGAAATACACGCATAAGCCAGTGCCGTGCCCATGCCGACTCCGGCGGCGAAGCGTGCTTCGCGTGGTTCTTCGCGGCCCAGTGCCTGGCCGACCCGCACGGTCACGGCCATGCCCAGGGAGTAGGGGATCATGAACACCAGTGAGCTGAAATTCAGGGCGATCTGGTGCCCGGCGACCACAGTGGCGCCGAGGCTGCCGATCAGCAGGGCGATCACCGCAAAGATGCTCGACTCGGCGAAAACGGCGATGCCGATCGGCAGGCCGATGCCCAGCAAGCGTTTGATCACCGCCCACTGGGGCCAGTCGAATCGGCTGAACAACTGGCTCGACTGATAGGCCGGCGCCCACCGTTCCCAGCCGGCCATCCCCAGCGCCATCACCCACATCACGATTGCCGTGGCCCAGCCGCAGCCGACACCGCCCATCGCCGGCACACCAAAGTGGCCATAGATGAAAATGTAATTGAGCGGAATATTCAGCGCGAGCCCGCACAAACCAAGGACCATGGCCGGACGCGTGCGACCCAGGCCATCACTGAAACAGCGCAATACGTGATAGAACGCGACGGCGGGCAGGCCGCTGGCGATGCCGTGCAGGTACTGCATGCACGGGCCGATCAGCTCGGGATCGACCTTCATGAAATGCAGGATCGGTTCGGCGCTGAACAGTAGGCCGGTCGCCATCAAACCCACCACCAGCGCCAACCACAAGGCCTGACGCACGATCGGGCCAATCTCGCTGTGAGTGCCGGCACCGAAGCGCTGAGCGACTTTCGGGGTGGTGGCCAGCAGCGTACCGGTCATCAACAGAAACACCGGCACCCAGATCGAGTTGCCCAGCGCGACGGCCGCAAGATCGCGAGGCCCGACCCGTCCCGCCATCACCGCATCGACGAAGCCCATGGCGGTGGTCGCCAGTTGCGCGATCATGATCGGCAACGCCAGGCCGAGCAGGTTTTTCAGCTCCAGGCGAACCCGGGCCGGGCGGTTGAGGGAAATAGCGGCGGTGGGGTCAGTCACGGAATTCAAGGCGAAACGTCCAAAGGATTTTGATGCGCGAGGCGGCGCATTCTACGCCTTGACGCAATGGTCAGGAAAAATCCTGTGTTGCGGATTTGTAATCGGTTTTACAGGCATCCCCCACTCCCTGTGGCGAGGGAGCTTGCTCCCGCTGGGCTGCGCAGCAGCCCCAAAAGCAGCTGTCCAGCTCCTTCAGACACACCGCGGCATCAGTCTTTGCGACTGCTTTGCAGTCGGACGGGAGCAAGCTCCCTCGCCACAGGGGGGCGACTAAGGTGCTTAATACCTGCTGGCCCATCACCTCCATCTGCGCCTAAACTGCCGGTCCGCCAAAGGAGCCTGCCATGTTGATTGTTGCCGACGAAAATATCCCGTTGCTCGATGCCTTCTTCGAAGGTTTCGGTGAAATCCGCCGAGTGCCGGGACGTTCCATCGACCGCGCCACCGTCGAGCAGGCCGATGTACTGCTGGTGCGCTCAGTGACCAACGTCAACCGTGCATTGCTCGAAGGCAGCAACGTGCGCTTTGTCGGCACGTGCACCATCGGCACCGATCATTTGGACCTGGACTACTTTCAGCAGGCCGGCATCACCTGGTCCAGTGCGCCAGGCTGCAATGCCCGGGGTGTGGTCGATTACGTGCTGGGGAGTCTGCTGACCCTGGCCGAAATCGAAGGGGTCGACCTGGCTCAGCGCACTTACGGCGTGGTCGGCGCCGGCGAGGTGGGCGGGCGGCTGGTCAAGGTTCTGCAAGGCCTGGGCTGGAATGTGCTGGTTTGCGATCCGCCACGGCAAGCCGCTGAAGGGGGCGATTACGTCAGTCTCGAGCAGATCATCGAGCAATGCGATGTCATCAGCCTGCATACGCCGCTGGACAAGCAAGGCCCTCAGGCAACCTGGCATCTGTTCGATAAAAACCGTTTGAACCAACTCAAACCCGGCACCTGGCTGATCAACGCAAGTCGTGGCCCGGTGATCGACAACGCCGCCCTGCGTCAGGTGCTGTTGCAACGTGAAGATCTGCAAGCGGTGCTGGATGTCTGGGAGGCTGAGCCTGAAGTCGATGTAGCGCTGGCGGAGTTGTGTGTCATCGCGACGCCGCACATTGCCGGCTACAGCCTCGACGGCAAACAGCGCGGGACGGCGCAGATCTATCAGGCGTTTTGCAAATTTCTTGGGCAACCGGAACAGGTCAGCCTGAACGATTTGCTGCCAGCGCCATGGCTGTCGGCTGTTACGTTGAATGCTGATACCGATCCGGCCTGGGCGCTGGCGATGTTGTGCCGTGGCGTGTACGACCCGCGCCGTGATGACGCGGATTTCCGTCGCAGCCTCGTAGGCAATGTGAGTGAACAGCGTGCGGCGTTCGATGCGCTGCGCAAGCATTACCCGCTGCGGCGTGAGATCGATGGGTTGAAAGTGCGAATTGAAGGGCATTCGCCGGCGTTGCAGCAGATCGTGGCGGCCTTAGGCGCAACCTCGGCCTAGCAAACTGACCGGATTCCTACAAAGCCACACAAAACAGGCACCCATAAAAAACCCGGCCAACAGGGCCGGGTCAAGAAGACGGTGGCTATATCACTTTTGTTCGGCAGGCTTGACCAATCGCTTTTCCAGTTCGCGACAAGCGTCCTGGATCATGCTTTCAGTGATCGGTACTTCACGCCCATCCTCATCGATAATCGAGCAACCCAGAGACTGGTCTGGCTGTGTGCGGATCACTTGAATCTTGTCATCGCTGCTGTTTTGCAAGGACATGGCCTGTCTCCTCATCAGGTTGTGCGCTTACTGTAAAACCGCCAGGTGACCGGGCTGTGACAATTCCCTGCGATCTTTCAGGTCGGCCTCTTCAGTCCATCAGAAATACCCTGATGTTTCCACCCGGACTTTAGACCAATATTCTCTAGCCACTAGTCTAGGCGGTCATAATTAACCCGACTCATTGTGATTTACAGCGTTCAATCCGATTGAGCAGTGTAGGCTTGATCGGGTCAAAACCATGGGTTACGCCTTCGGATGATCTTCATGCTTTCTGCCCGTCACCGCCGCGCCATTCGCCTGGCCAGCCGTTTCATCACGCCTTATCGCTGGCCGGCCTTCGGCGCCTTGCTGGCGTTGATTGTCACTGCCGGCATCACCTTGTCCATGGGGCAGGGGATTCGCCTGTTGGTGGATCAGGGTTTCATGACCCAGTCGACGCATTTGCTCAATCAATCCATCGGCCTGTTCATGTTGCTGGTGATCGGTCTGGCGATTGGCACCTTTGTGCGCTTTTACCTGGTGTCGTGGATTGGCGAGCGCGTTGTCGCGGACATTCGCCGTCGGGTGTTCAACCACCTGGTCTATCTGCATCCGGGTTTTTATGAAGACAACCGCAGCTCCGAGATCCAGTCACGACTGACTGCCGACACCACGCTGCTGCAATCGGTGATCGGCTCTTCGCTATCGCTGTTCCTGCGCAACGGGCTGATGGTGATCGGCGGGATTGTCTTGTTGTTTATCACCAACCCCAAGCTGACCAGCATCGTAGTGGTCGCATTGCCGTTGGTGGTCGCGCCGATCCTGATTTTTGGCCGCCGGGTACGCACCCTGTCGCGCCAGAGCCAGGATCGGGTTGCCGATATCGGCAGTTATGTGTCCGAAACCCTGAGTCAGATCAAAACCGTGCAGGCCTACAACCATCAGGTGCAGGACGAACAGCGTTTTGCCGCGACCGTGGAAGAGGCTTTCAATACCGCCCGCAAACGCATTTTCCAGCGAGCCTGGTTGATCACCCTGGTGATCCTGCTGGTGTTGGGCGCGGTCGGGGTGATGCTCTGGGTCGGCGGAATGGACGTCATCGCCGGGCGGATTTCCGCGGGTGAGTTGGCAGCGTTCGTCTTTTACAGCCTGATCGTCGGTGGCGCCTTTGGCACATTGAGTGAAGTGATCGGCGAACTGCAGCGAGCAGCAGGGGCGGCGGAGCGGATTGCCGAGCTGTTGCGTTCGGAAAACATCATCCAGCCACCGACCCATGGGCTGGTGACCCTGCCTGAACGGGTGAAGGGCGATCTGGTGCTGCAAGATCTGCGCTTTTCCTACCCGTCGCGTCCTGAGAGCTATGCCGTCGATGGTTTGAGTCTGACGATCAATGCCGGCGAAACCCTCGCTCTGGTCGGGCCGTCAGGTGCCGGCAAATCGACGGTGTATGACCTGCTGTTGCGCTTTTACGACCCCGCTGAAGGACGCATCCTGCTGGACGGTGTGCCGCTGACCCAACTCGACCCTCTGGACCTGCGTCGCTGCTTCGCCCTCGTCTCGCAAACCCCGGCGCTGTTCTTCGGCAGCATCGAAGAGAACATTCGCTACGGCCACCCGACGGCGACTTTGGCCCAGGTCCAGGAAGCCGCCAAAATTGCCTACGCCCACGACTTCATCGAGCAAATGCCCAACGGCTACCAGACCCACCTCGGCGACGCGGGTCTCGGTTTGTCCGGCGGTCAACGCCAACGCCTGGCTATCGCCCGGGCGCTGCTGGTGGACGCGCCGATCCTGCTGCTGGACGAAGCCACCAGCGCCCTCGACGCCCAGAGCGAGCACCTGATCCAGCAAGCCCTGCCCAGCCTGATGAAAAACCGCACCACGCTGGTCATCGCCCATCGACTGGCGACAGTGAAAAACGCTGACCGAATCGCGGTGATGGACCAAGGGAAACTGGTGGCGGTGGGGACGCATCAGGAGTTGATTGCGAGCAATGCGTTGTATGCGCGATTGGCTGCGTTGCAGTTTAGTGATGGGCTCCATGCCCCAACTGACCAAGTAACCGAATAAGTAACCGACCAAGTCGAGCACCATAAAAAAAGCCCGCATCAATCGATGCGGGCATTTTTGTCAGCGTTTCAAAGCAGGCTCATTGATCGTCAAAGTAACGTTCATGCCAATCCACCAGCGGCTGCGGTGAATTGAGCTTCTGGCCGTAGATCACCGAATACGACAGCACGTTCTGCACGTACTGGCGGGTTTCGTCGAACGGGATGCTTTCCACCCACACATCGAAGCTCAGGTGGTCGGCGCCGCGCAACCATTGACGCACGCGGCCGGGGCCGGCGTTGTAGGCAGCGGAGGCGAGCACGCGGTTGCCGTTGAACTGGCTATGGACCTGGCTCAGATAAGCGGCGCCGAGCTGGATATTCTTGTCCGGATCGAGCACTTGCTGCGGCGAGGCCAGGGGAATGCTGAACTTGCGCGCGGTTTCCTTGGCGGTGCCGGGCATCAGTTGCATCAGGCCGCTGGCGCCAACGCCGGAACGGGCGTCGTCCATGAAGGCGCTTTCCTGACGAGTGATCGCGAACACCCAGCTCGAGTGCAGGCCACGGACCTTGGCTTCACGCACCAGGGTATCGCGGTGAGCCATCGGGAAGCGGATGTCCAGGTCGTCCCAGTACTGCGCCTGACTGATGGTGCGGATCGCCGGGAAATACCACTTCAGGTCGTAAGCCAGTTTCGCCTGGGCAACCATTTCATCACGGCTGAAGTGCCGGCTGACGTGGTACCACTCGCGTCGGCCGTCGACGATCTGCCCGCGTGCATGGAACTCCAGCGCGCGGCGCACACCGGGGGTATTGCGTACCTTGTTGATCAGCGCCTGGCTGAGCATCAGCGGTTTGTTGATCAGCGAATAGGGAGACTGCGAGCGATCGGCCGCCAGGAAGCCGTAGAAGTCGCGTTCGCGAGCCAGGCCCTTGTAAAGCGTTTGCGCTTGCGGATTCTGTGGCTGCGCCAACTCCAGGGTGCGAGCCTGCCAATAACGCCAGCGGTTGGTGGTGGCCAGGTCCTGAGGCAGGCGGCGGGTCAACTGATAGGCGTCGTCCCAACGGGCCAGACGCAACAGCAGGCGCAAGCGCCATTCCGAAACGGTGTTGTCCCGCAGCTCCGGGTCGTATTTGGTCATCACGTCCAGCGCGCGACTGTCGAATCGTCGAGCGAGGGTCAGCCCGATTTCCCGGGCGATCGCGACTTTTTCGTCCCGGGAGAAGTGCATGCTGCTGGCGTAGCCGTCGAGCAGGGCCATGGCCCTGTCCGGATCCTGACGGGCCAGGCGGCGCAGGCCAAGGCTGACGATGTCGGACATCGGCTCATCGGCCGGGGTAAAGCGCGACGGCTGATTCAGCAGTTCGGGTTTCTGCGCCACATCCACCAGCAGGCGACCGCGCGGGGCGAGGGTCGTCAGGCCATTGATCAGGCTGTTGGCCAGCGGGTAGTTGCCGGCCTGGGCGGCGAGCTTGGTGCGTTCCCAGCGTTTCTGTTCAGTCAGTTGACCATCGGCGGCCCACATGCCGAACACTGCATCGCATGCCTCGGGCCGGGTTTTGCCGCTCAGCCAGAGTTTGTCGGCGTTGGCGTAACCTTCGGTCTTACGGTTATGGCTGATCTGATACTGCGCGTTCAGGCAGTCCAGTTCGGTGAAATTGAGCTTGGGGTCATAATATTTGACGAACGTTTCCCAATCGCCGCGTTCGGCCAGCCAGCGCAACCAGCGCAATTTCATCCAGTTGGCTTGTGGCAGGTCGCCGTGTTCGGCGAGGAAGTTCTCGATTTCGGCATTGTTTGCGGTTTTCAGCCGCGCGGTCAGTTCGTCATAAGCCAGGTAGGGGGTCAGCGGATAATCGCTGAGCGCCTGGCTATAACGGAAATAAGGGCCGGAATCGCCCTTGGCCAAGGCACGCTTGGCTTCGTCGTAATACTGGCGTTGGGTAGACAGGTCTACCGCCTGGGCGGATTGAACGGCAGCGGCTGTAAGAAGCAAACATGAAAAAAGACTGAAAAGGCGACTGCGCATGAGACATCCGGGCAGAAAAATCATGACAAGTGCTGGTAAGACCGGCACCTAATTATATGTAGCTTAGCCTTTTGCCAGCAGCGGGTGAAAGCTTTGCCGACATGCCAGCATAAGTTCGCAACAATTGTTGTGCAGAGTGCTTCGACATTGAAATTGCCGGCCTTCTGTAGCCTCAAGTCAGGTAGAATGCGCGCCCGGTTTTTGGAGAAGCTCATGACCCTGCTCAAATTCAGCGATGTGTCCCTTGCTTTCGGCGCTATGCCGTTGTTGGACAAGGTGTCCTGGCAGATCGCCCGTGGTGAGCGGGTGTGCATCATCGGCCGCAACGGCACTGGCAAGTCCAGCATGATGAAGCTCGTCAAGGGCGACCAGAAGCCCGACGATGGCTCCGTTTGGCGCGCACCCGGCCTCAAGATTGGTGAATTGCCGCAAGAATTGCCGGTAGCCGACGAGCGGACCGTGTTCGACGTGGTCGCCGAAGGCCTCGACGGCGTTGGTGCGTTGCTTGCCGAATATCACCATCTGAGCCAGAACATCGTCACTGACGCCGATCTGGACAAGCTGATGCACGTCCAGCACGACCTCGAAGCCCGAGATGGCTGGCGCTTGCAGCAACTGGTCGACAGCACCTTGAGCCGTCTGCAGTTGCCTGCCGACAAGACCCTCGCCGAATTGTCCGGCGGCTGGCGTCGTCGCGTCCTGTTGGCTCAGGCGCTGGTTTCCGAACCGGACCTGCTGCTGCTCGACGAACCGACCAACCACCTGGACATCGGTGCCATCGCCTGGCTTGAAGAAGCGCTGAAGGATTTCCAGGGCGCCGTACTGTTCATCACGCACGACCGTTCATTCCTGCAGAACCTTGCAACCCGTATCCTGGAACTGGATCGCGGCGGCTTGATCGACTGGAACGGCGATTACGCCAGCTTCCTCGTGCACAAAGAGGCCACACTGGCCGCTGAAGAAACCGCCAACGCGCTGTTCGATAAAAAACTGGCCCAGGAAGAAGTCTGGATCCGCCAGGGCATCAAGGCGCGTCGCACCCGTAACGAAGGCCGTGTCCGTGCACTGAAAGCCCTGCGCGTCGAGCGTAGCGAGCGTCGTGAGCGTACCGGCAAGGCCAACATTCAGCTCGATACCGCCGACAAGTCCGGCAAGCAGGTGATGGTGCTCGAGAACGTGAGTTTCGCTCACCCGGGCGGCCCGTTCCTGATCAAGGATTTCTCGATGGTCCTGCAGCGCGGCGACCGCATCGGTCTGCTCGGCGCCAACGGTACCGGCAAGACCACGCTGTTGAAGCTGATGCTCAACGGTCTGCAACCGACCAGCGGCACAGTGGAAGAGGGGACGCGCATCGACGTGGCCTATTTCGACCAGTTGCGCCATCAGTTGGACCTGGAAAAGACCGTGATCGACAACGTCGCTGAAGGTCGCGACTTCATCGATATCGATGGCCAGAGCCGTCACGTGCTGAGCTACCTTGGCGACTTCCTGTTCAGCCCGCAGCGTGCCCGCACGCCGGTCAAGGCGTTGTCCGGTGGTGAGCGTGCGCGTCTGCTGCTGGCCAAACTGTTCAGCAAACCGGCGAACCTGCTGGTGCTCGACGAACCGACCAACGACCTCGACGTGGAAACCCTAGAACTGCTGGAAGAGGTCTTGCTGACCTTCAACGGCACTGTGCTGATGGTCAGCCACGACCGGGCATTCCTCGACAACGTGGTCACCAGCACCCTGGTCTTCGAAGGTGAAGGCAAGGTTCGCGAATATGTCGGTGGTTATCAGGACTGGCTGCGTCAGGGCGGCTCGCCGCGCCTGCTGGGTGTGACCGAGAGCAAGTCCGGCAAAGCCGACCTGAATTCGGCTGTCGTGACGGCCGAACCTGCGCCGGTTGCTGCAGTGGAAACGCCAGCGCCGGTGGCGAAAAAGAAACTCAGCTACAAGTTGCAGCGTGAGCTGGAAGCCTTGCCTGGCCAGATCGAAGCCATGGAGCAGCAGATCGCGGTGGTTGAAGCGCAGATGGCGGACGCCGGCTTCTATCAGCGTCCTCCTGCCGAGACGGCTGCAGTGATCGCTCAGCTTGAGCAGTTACAGGCTGAACTCGACGTGATGGTCGAGCGCTGGGCCGAACTGGATGCCTGATTGATCCGGCTATAAAAAAGCCCGGCTTCACTCGTGTGAATGCCGGGCTTTTCGTAAGGGGTTTATTGTTGCTTGTTGTCAGCTTTTTTGCAGGCGCACGGCAAGTACATCGCAAGGCGCGCCGTGCAGCACGTCATTGGCAGTGGAGCCGAGCAACAGTGCCAGGCCATGCCGGCCATGACTGCCCACCACGATCAGGTCGCACGTTTGCTCCTTGGCGAGATGGTGAATCTCCTGTCGCGGCTGGCCGTAGGTCAAGTGGCTGTATTCCTTGGAGAGCTCCGGGTATTTCAGGATCAATCGCTCAAGGCGCTCCTTGGCCTGATCGAACTGTTGCTGTTGCAATTGGGAAAGGTCCATCGGCACGTCGCCGCCAAAGGCCATGGCCATCGGCTCGACGATATGCACCAGGGACAGCTTTGCGCCATTGCTCACCGAAAGTTCGCGGGCGCGGTGGATTACAGGATCGCACTCTTCGGTTAGATCTACAGCGACCAGAATATGGTGGTAGGGCATGAGGTGCTCCTCCTGAGGATTGCAATATTGGTAAGTATGGCTGGTTTCAAGCGCATTGGTTTCAACGTGACCCAATGGGCTCATCAAGAATCGGGAGTACAGATATGACGGTCTGGATAGTGGTGTCAATCCTGCTGGTGGTGCTGAGCCCGCTGGCCTGGTTGCGACCGTCTCGTGTCCAGAGCGGTCGCATGGCTCTGCGCATGGAGGCGCGGCGCATCGGCCTTGCCATGCAATTGGCGCCCCAGGAGTGGCCGCACTGGCTGAGCCAGGAGCCGCCAAGCCCTTGCGCCCAGTACCACCGACCGCGCCGTGGCACTCAGCCAGCGTGCTGGAGCTATTGGCAGAAGGCGCCGGGTGTGTGGGTCAATCAGTGGCAGGAAGTCTGCGAGGATGGAGTGCTTCTGAATCATTTCGAAAAACTGCCTGCCAACGTCTACAAGGTCGAGGCAGACAAGCAAATGATTGCCCTGTATTGGGGCGAGAAGGGCGAAGCCGAGGTTCTGCAACAGATCGACGCTACGCTCAAGGCACTCGCCTGAACCCCGATCTGTTACGGAAGGCAATAAAAAGCCCGACATCATCATCGGGCTGAGGTTGGCCAGGCAGGCCGGTAATTCTTTGTGGCACAGATCTTACGCTTGGCATTCGTCAAAAGCGTTCAATTTTTTCTTCAGGATCCCGCCAGCGTAGCCTGTTAAACACAGGTTGCCGCGAATTAGGGCGACTTTTCTAACTATTGATTCTATGAATGGCCTCACATGCATCTGCATGTTGCAGGGCTTCGTGGTACGGAAGTGACCGGAAAGTCGCGTTTCAACCAGTATTTTGGGCGATTGACAATTGCCGGAAATTCCGTGAAGGTGACACACCCAAATCAAACGGGCGTATGAATTGAGCGTTTGTATTACAGACTGCTCCTACAGAATCCCGACTATCGCGTTGGCGGGTGTGCCGGGTGAGTTGGCGTTAGCATTGACGATAAACGTCCCTGCCGAGCCAGCCGCCTGCGTCCGACGTGTACTGTTCAGCTTCCATATCGTGGAGATCAGTTGATGATTTACGAAGGTAAAGCCATCACGGTTAAGGCTCTTGAAAGTGGCATCGTCGAACTGAAGTTCGACCTCAAGGGTGAGTCCGTCAACAAGTTCAACCGTCTTACCCTGAACGAGCTGCGTCAGGCTGTAGACACCATCAAGGCAGATGCTTCGATCAAGGGTGTGATCGTCAGCAGTGGCAAGGACGTATTCATCGTCGGCGCCGACATCACCGAATTCGTCGACAACTTCAAGCTGCCGGATGCCGAGCTTGTTGCTGGCAACCTCGAAGCCAACAAGATTTTCAGCGATTTCGAAGACCTCAACGTCCCGACTGTTGCCGCGATCAATGGCATCGCACTGGGTGGCGGTCTGGAAATGTGCCTGGCGGCGGATTTCCGCGTCATGGCCAGCACCGCCAAAATCGGTCTGCCGGAAGTCAAGCTGGGCATCTACCCAGGCTTCGGCGGTACCGTGCGCCTGCCGCGTATCATCGGTGCCGACAACGCCATCGAATGGATTGCCGCCGGTAAGGAAAACCGCGCTGAAGACGCACTGAAAGTCGGTGCCGTCGACGCGGTGGTCGACTCGCAGAAGTTGCACGAAGCGGCGCTGAACCTGATCAAAGGCGCCATCTCCGGTACGTTTGACTACAAGGCCAAGCGTCAGCCGAAGCTCGAAAAGCTCAAGCTCAACGCCATCGAACAAATGATGTCGTTCGAAACCGCCAAAGGTTTCGTGGCCGGCCAAGCGGGCCCGAACTACCCGGCGCCGGTCGAAGCGATCAAGACCATCCAGAAAGCTGCGAACTTCGGTCGCGACAAGGCCTTGGAAGTCGAAGCCGCCGGTTTCGTCAAACTGGCCAAGACCTCTGCCGCACAGAGCTTGATCGGTCTGTTCCTGAACGATCAGGAGCTGAAGAAAAAGGCCAAGGCCTACGACGAAATCGCCAAGGAAGTGAAGCAGGCCGCCGTATTGGGCGCCGGCATCATGGGTGGCGGTATCGCTTATCAGTCGGCCTCCAAAGGCACGCCGATCCTGATGAAGGACATCAACGAGCACGGTATCGAGCAAGGTCTGGCCGAAGCCGCCAAGCTGCTGGTTGGCCGCGTTGATAAAGGTCGCATGACCCCGGCGAAGATGGCCGAAGTGCTCAACGGCATTCGTCCGACCCTGTCCTACGGCGATTTCGGTCACGTCGATCTGGTGGTCGAAGCCGTGGTCGAGAACCCGAAGGTCAAGCAAGCCGTTCTGGCCGAAGTCGAAGACAAGGTCAAAGAGGACACCATTCTGGCGTCCAACACCTCGACCATTTCCATCACCTTGCTGGCCAAAGCCCTCAAGCGTCCGGAAAACTTCGTCGGCATGCACTTCTTCAACCCGGTGCACATGATGCCGCTGGTTGAAGTGATCCGTGGCGAGAAGTCCAGCGAAGTAGCCGTTGCCACCACCGTTGCCTACGCCAAGAAAATGGGCAAGAACCCGATCGTCGTCAACGACTGCCCGGGCTTCCTGGTCAACCGTGTGCTGTTCCCGTACTTCGGCGGTTTCGCCAAGCTGGTCAGCGCCGGCGTGGACTTCGTCCGCATCGACAAGGTCATGGAGAAGTTCGGCTGGCCAATGGGCCCGGCATACCTGATGGACGTGGTCGGCATCGACACCGGCCACCATGGTCGTGACGTCATGGCTGAAGGCTTCCCGGATCGCATGAAGGACGATCGCCGTTCGGCCGTCGACGTGCTCTATGAAGCCAAGCGCCTGGGCCAGAAAAATGGCAAGGGTTTCTACGCCTACGAGACCGACAAGCGCGGCAAGCAGAAGAAAGTCGCCGATCCGTCGGTGCTGGAAGTGCTCAAGCCGATCGTTTTCCAACAGCTCGAAGTCACTGACGAAGACATCATCAACTGGATGATGATCCCGCTGTGCCTGGAAACCGTGCGCTGCCTGGAAGACGGCATCGTCGAAACCGCCGCCGAAGCCGACATGGGTCTGGTCTACGGTATTGGTTTCCCTCCATTCCGTGGCGGTGCGCTGCGCTACATCGATTCGATCGGTGTTGCAGAGTTCGTTGCCCTGGCTGACCAGTACGCTGATTTGGGCGCGCTGTACCACCCGACCGCGAAGCTGCGTGAAATGGCCAAGAACGGTCAGAGCTTCTTCGGTTAAGCGCCCACACTAGAGCGAGAGTGAAAGTATATGAGCTTGAATCCTAGAGACGTCGTGATTGTCGACTTCGGTCGTACGCCGATGGGCCGCTCCAAGGGCGGCATGCACCGCAACACCCGCGCCGAAGACATGTCGGCACACCTGATCAGCAAATTGCTGGAACGCAACGTCAAGGTCGACCCGAGCGAAGTCGAAGACGTGATCTGGGGCTGCGTTAACCAGACCCTGGAGCAGGGCTGGAACATCGCCCGCATGGCGTCCCTGATGACTCAGATTCCACACACCTCGGCCGGCCAGACCGTCAGCCGTCTGTGTGGCTCGTCGATGAGTGCGCTGCACACTGCCGCGCAAGCGATCATGACCGGCAACGGTGACGTGTTCGTCGTTGGCGGCGTCGAGCATATGGGTCATGTGAGCATGATGCACGGTGTCGATCCGAACCCGCACATGTCCCTGTACGCGGCGAAAGCCTCGGGCATGATGGGCCTGACTGCGGAAATGCTCGGCAAAATGCACGGCATTACTCGCGAACAGCAGGACGCCTTTGGCGTGCGCTCCCACCAACTCGCCCACAAGGCGACCGTGGAAGGCAAGTTCAAGGACGAAATCATCCCGATGCAGGGCTACGACGAGAACGGTTTCCTGAAACTGTTCGACTACGACGAAACCATTCGTCCGGAAACCACCCTGGAAAGCCTGGCGGCTCTGAAACCAGCGTTTAATCCGAAGGGCGGCACCGTGACCGCTGGTACTTCGTCGCAGATCACCGACGGTGCTTCGTGCATGATCGTGATGTCGGCACAGCGTGCCCAGGACCTGGGCATCCAGCCGCTGGCGGTGATTCGCTCGATGGCAGTGGCAGGTGTGGACCCGGCGATCATGGGCTATGGTCCAGTACCGGCAACGCAGAAAGCATTGAAGCGCGCGGGTCTTGGCATCAACGATATCGACTTCTTCGAGCTCAACGAAGCTTTCGCTGCACAGGCCCTGCCAGTGCTGAAAGATTTGAAAGTGCTCGACAAGATGAACGAGAAGGTTAACCTGCACGGCGGCGCGATCGCCCTGGGTCACCCGTTCGGTTGCTCCGGTGCACGTATTTCGGGCACCTTGCTGAACGTGATGAAGCAGAATGGCGGCACCTTTGGGGTGGCTACCATGTGCATTGGTCTCGGCCAAGGTATCTCCACCGTCTTCGAACGCGTTTAAGCGTTTCGTCGATGGAAGCCGGGGCCAAGTGCCCCGGTTTTTGTTTTTCCGAATTTATTTTGTTTTTATTTTGAAAAAATTTGAGTGAGGGCCAAAGCATGCCGATACAACCTGGGCTCTACCAACATTACAAAGGTCCGCAGTACCGCGTATTCAGTGTTGCGCGGCATTCGGAGACCGAAGAAGAAGTAGTCTTCTACCAAGCCCTGTATGGCGATTACGGCTTTTGGGTACGTCCCTTGAGCATGTTCCTGGAGTCGGTCGAGGTTGACGGCGAACAGGTGCCACGCTTTGCTTTGGTGCAAGCCGAACCGAGCATTTTTCCGCAGCCATAAGGGGAGTGCGCGCAGAACCCTGCGCTTGACCTCACCTTGTAGCCACTATATATAGCGGTGCCGCGTCAGGCGCCAACCGCCTTTCACTTCTAGAATTCAGGAATTTTCTGATCCATGGGCAAATCGCTGGTCATTGTGGAATCCCCGGCTAAGGCCAAGACCATCAACAAGTATCTGGGTAACCAATACGTGGTGAAGTCGAGTATCGGCCATATCCGAGACCTGCCCACCAGCGGTTCGGCTAGCGCCAGCAAAGAGCCTGCCGCCAAGCGTGGCAAGGCCGCCGCAGGCGAAGGTCCGGTGCTCACGCCGAAAGAGAAAGCGCGCAAGCAGCTGGTCTCGCGCATGGGTGTCGATCCCGATCATGGCTGGAAAGCCAAGTACGAGATCCTCCCGGGCAAGGAAAAGGTTATCGAAGAGCTGCGCCGGCTCGCCAAAGATGCTGACACCATCTATCTCGCAACCGACTTGGATCGCGAGGGGGAAGCCATTGCCTGGCACCTGCGCGAAGCCATCGGTGGTGACGACAGCCGCTACAAGCGCGTGGTGTTCAACGAAATCACCAAAAAAGCGATCCAGGAAGCTTTCTCCCAGCCGGGCGAGCTGGACATCGATCGCGTAAACGCTCAGCAGGCGCGTCGCTTCCTCGACCGCGTGGTGGGTTACATGGTTTCGCCGCTGCTGTGGGCCAAGGTTGCTCGTGGCCTGTCCGCCGGTCGCGTGCAATCGGTTGCCGTGAAGCTGGTGGTTGAGCGTGAGCGCGAAATCCGCGCGTTCAACCCGGAAGAGTACTGGGAAGTTCACGCTGACCTCGGCACCGCCAAGGGCGCGACTGTGCGCTTCGACGTGGCTCGCGAGAAAGGCGAAGCCTTCAAGCCGCTCAACGAAGCCCAGGCCATGGCCGCGCTGGAGAAGCTCAAGGCTTCCAGCTACAGCATCGTCAAGCGCGAAGACAAACCGACCAGCAGCAAGCCGTCGGCACCGTTCATCACCTCCACCCTGCAGCAGGCCGCGAGCAACCGCCTGGGCTTCGGTGTGAAGAAAACCATGATGATGGCCCAGCGTCTGTACGAAGCCGGCTACATCACTTATATGCGTACCGACTCCACCAACCTCTCGGCCGATGCCGTGACGATGGCGCGTACTTATATTGAAGGCGAATTCGGCAAGAAGTACCTGCCGGAAACCCCGAACGTCTACAGCAGCAAGGAAGGCGCACAAGAGGCTCACGAAGCGATTCGTCCGTCTGACGCCAATACCGAGCCAAGCAAGCTGTCGGGCATGGAGCGTGATGCCGAGCGGCTTTACGAGCTGATCTGGCGCCAGTTCCTCGCCTGCCAGATGCTGCCGGCCCAATACCTGTCGACCACGGTCACCGTCGGTGCCGGTGACTTCGAGTTGCGCGCCAAGGGCCGCATCCTGAAGTTCGACGGTTACACCCGCGTCATGCCGCAAATCACCAAGCCTGGTGATGACGATGTGCTGCCGGACATGGCCCAGGGCGATGCGATGAAGCTGATCAAGCTTGATCCGACCCAGCACTTCACCAAGCCGCCGGCGCGTTACTCGGAAGCGAGCCTGGTAAAGGAAATGGAAAAACGCGGCATCGGTCGTCCTTCGACCTACGCGGCGATCATTTCGACCATCCAGGACCGCGGCTACGTGGCGCTGCACAACCGTCGTTTCTATTCGGAAAAGATGGGCGACATCGTCACCGAGCGTCTGGCCGAGAGCTTCTCCAATCTCATGGACTACGGCTTCACCGCCGGCATGGAAGAGAATCTCGATGACGTGGCCCAGGGCGAGCGCGACTGGAAAAACGTGCTCGACGAGTTCTACGGCGACTTCAAGAAGAAACTCGAAGTGGCCGAAAGCGCCGAAGGCGGCATGCGCGCCAACCAGCCGGTAATGACTGATATTCCATGTGTGGTGTGCGGTCGTCCGATGCAGATTCGTACTGCATCGACCGGCGTGTTCCTCGGTTGCTCGGGCTACAGCCTGCCGCCAAAAGAGCGCTGCAAGGCCACCGTCAACCTGGTGCCGGGCGACGAAATCGCTGCGGACGACGAGGGCGAGTCGGAGTCGCTGGTTCTGCGCGGCAAGCACCGTTGCCCGATCTGCAGCACGGCGATGGACGCTTACCTGCTCGACGAGAAGCGCAAGCTGCACATCTGCGGTAACAACCCGGATTGCGCAGGCTACGAGATCGAAGAGGGCGCTTACCGCATCAAGGGCTACGAAGGTCCGAGCCTGGAATGCGACAAGTGCGGCAGCGAGATGCAGCTCAAGACCGGCCGTTTCGGCAAGTTCTTCGGTTGCACCAACGCAACCTGCAAGAACACCCGCAAGCTGCTGAAAAGCGGTGATGCGGCGCCGCCGAAGATGGATCCGGTGAAGATGCCTGAGCTCAAATGCGAAAAGGTCAACGACACCTATATCCTGCGTGACGGTGCTTCCGGCCTGTTCCTGGCGGCCAGCCAGTTCCCGAAAAACCGCGAGACCCGTGCGCCATTGGTCGTCGAGATCGTGCCGCACAAGGATGAGATCGATCCGAAGTACCACTTCCTCTGCGAAGCACCGAAGAAAGATCCTGACGGTCTGCCAGCAGTGATCCGTTACAGCCGCAAGACCAAAGAGCAATACGTGCAGACGGAAGTCGACGGTAAGCCGACTGGCTGGAAAGCGTATTACGATGGTGGCAAGTGGACGGTTGAAGACAAGCGTCCAGCAGCCAAGGCTTAAAAGCCGCTGCACATAAAAAGGCCGCATGACAACCCTCGGGTTTTCATGCGGCCTTTTTGTTTTGGGCTTGCGGTGAGCTTGGGTGATCCATGACACTGTCAGACCTGCGTGAAGCAATTATTTCGTTGTGGAGGCTGCCGTCATGGCCCACGAACTCTATACCCGTACCAACCAGAAAATTTATTTCGCCGGCTTGTCGCTGGAAGCGCTCGCCAAGGCCGAAGAGGGGCGAGCGATGAACTCCCTGGCGCTGATTCAGGCCGGTCGCGAATCGGCGTTGTTTCACCTGTACGGGGCGCTGTTGGGGCTGTGCCATGAAATCGCCGGTTTCTATCGCTTGCCTCAGGCCAATGCGCCACGGGCAGAGATGCTGCTGACCCGCGAAGTACTCGAAACCATCGCTATTCCGGAAATGGCCGAGATGGTCGAGTTGGCGCAAAACCCTGAAACCTGGCTGGCCAAGCTGCTGTCGGCTTATGCCGCACTGTTTCAACCGCCTCGTGCTCCACACAAGCCCAAGGGTGATGTGACGCAGCCGCTTATTCTGGCCGTCAACCTGGACGAAGAAGAGGCGTCTGAAGAGCTGAGCCGGGAAGAACTGGAGAGCTGGCGCCAGAATCTGAAAAGCTTGGCGATCCGGTTTCGCGACGGGCTGAACGAGTGCTGAAAGATTGAGTGCTCGGTGAATGGTCCGCTCAAGGAAGCGTGATGTCAGAAATTTCTCTTCGTGATGGCATCTGGTCAAGATCCTGAGCGAAGCTTGGCCGATGCCTATATAATCCCTGCCTTTCGTGGAGAACAGTCCTTTATGCCAACGTCCTTTCTAGAAATTGTCGAGTTACCAGACGGCCGAATCGAGCTGCGTAGGGCCGAGGACGAGGGTTCTCTGGTTACTTTGGATTTCTCCGAGGATGCCAAGGCTTTCCTGCAAGGCCAGCACGTGGAAGTCGCCAAGGCGATGTTGAGCGTCGGTGTTCAGATGGCAGGACGCCTGGTTGAAGGCGAATTTGATAAGGAAGAGGGGCCACGGGTTCTTCATTGATCCCGCCCGTCGGATTTTGCGGATACCTCTACAGACCGGCTTCTCTATCCTTGGAGAAGCCCCGCGCTGTTCAGTGCAAACACTGTTTTGTCAGTTAACCCAACCGAATATTCAGACTTTGCGCATCCCCGGTACGGGCGGCGCTGATCAGCTGTTGCCGCGACGATGTGCTCAACGGGTTTAGCCAGCTGACGACCGTATGGCTGCGGCCAAGTCGCAAAGCTTCACAGGTCAGCTGCTGAGCGCTCTGTGTGCCGCGTGGTTGCAGCAGCAGAATGCGTTCACGGTTCAGGCCGGCGTCTCGTAGCCAGGACTGGGTCAGGCTGGCGGGCGGGGCGATCAGAGTCAGCCAGCGAGCGTCCTGATCCTGGCTCAGCTCCCTGAGGATTGGTGCCAGAAGGTTCAGGCAGTTCCCGGCCGCGCCACGCAATGACAGCTCGCTGAAGACTTCGGGCTCGGCGCTCCAAGGCGACTCGACCACTTCTTTCAGGATCGGCGCCAGCGGCTGCGCCATGAATGCCTCGAACAACGGCAGTTGGGCTTGCTGTGAAGTGTGTGGGAACTGCATAAAGCCTCCTTTAGCGGCGAATCACGCCGACGCTCAAGCCTTCGATCACCAGTTCCTGATCTTTCAGGTTGACTTCGATAGGGGCAAATTCAGGGTTTTCGGCAATCAGCCAGACTTTGCTGCCGTCGCGCTTGAAGCGCTTGACGGTCACTTCGTCGCCAATCCGCGCCACCACGATCTGACCGTTACGGGCTTCGCGGGTGGTATGGACGGCCAGTAGGTCTCCGTCGAAAATGCCGACGTCCTTCATGCTCATGCCATGGACCCGCAACAGATAGTCAGCGCGAGGGTGGAAGAACGAAGGGTTGATGTTGCAGGATTCTTCGATGTGCTGCTGGGCGAGGATCGGAGCGCCTGCTGCCACTCGGCCGATGATCGGCAGGGTAGAATCGTCGGCCTTGGCTTCGAAGCCGGGGATGCGAATGCCACGGGAGGCGCCCGGGGTCATCTCGATCGCGCCCTTGCGGGCCAGTGCCTTGAGGTGTTCTTCCGCCGCGTTGGGCGACTTGAAGCCCAGTTCCTGAGCGATTTCCGCGCGGGTTGGCGGGTAGCCGTTGTCTTCGAGGCAGCGTTTGATGAAGGCCAGAATCTCTGCTTGGCGTGGCGTCAGCTTTAGCATATTGATCGCTCTGTCTTTTTATACAGTGACTGGGATTATATACAGTGAACCGGTCTTGGCAATGCCCCTTTTTTTGCCGGCCGCTGGACGGTCATTCAGCTCGCCGATTGAAGCGCCAGTGTTGTATGGTTAAATAGCTGACCGACCATTCCCAAAACGAACCCGCCAGACTTGACAAGGCCTGGGCTGAAACGTATGTTTCAAACAAGTGTTTGTCAGGCGGAGTAGCCATGGCCCAGTCGGAAACCGTTGAACGCATTCTCGATGCTGCCGAGCAATTGTTCGCGGAAAAAGGTTTCGCTGAAACCTCGTTGCGTCTGATCACCAGCAAGGCCGGTGTCAATCTGGCGGCGGTGAACTATCACTTCGGATCGAAGAAGGCGCTGATTCAAGCGGTCTTCTCGCGTTTTCTCGGGCCGTTCTGCCTCAGTCTCGATAAAGAGCTGGAGCGCCGTCAGGCCAAACCCGAGAACAAACCGACCCTCGAAGAATTGCTGGAGATCCTCGTCGAGCAAGCCCTGGTGGTGCAACCACGCAGCGGCAACGACCTGTCCATCTTCATGCGTTTGCTGGGGCTGGCTTTCAGTCAGAGCCAAGGGCACTTGCGTCGTTATCTGGAAGACATGTACGGCAAGGTTTTCCGCCGCTACATGCTGCTGGTCAACGAAGCCGCGCCACGCATTCCTCCGATCGAACTGTTCTGGCGCGTGCACTTCATGCTCGGTGCAGCGGCATTCAGCATGTCGGGGATCAAGGCCTTGCGTGCGATTGCCGAGACCGATTTCGGCGTCAACACTTCCATCGAGCAAGTGATGCGTCTGATGGTGCCATTCCTGGCTGCGGGCATGCGTGCCGAAACCGGCGTCACCGACACCGCCATGGCCGCCGCGCAATTGCGTCCGCGCAGTAAATCGACTCCGGTAGCCGCCAAGGTTTAACCGCACACGGGTGGGCGCGGTGGCGGACATCCGCTAAGCTAGGCGCCCATGCCGACTCTCGTTTTGAACCCCCTCATTGATATCGCCGACCTGCCGGGCTCAGCCCATGGCGGCGAATTCGTGCGAGCCGGGTTTATCGTATTCAAGGAATTTCCATGACTGCTGGCCTGCAAGGCTCGTTGATGGTGGACGTCGCCGGTACCTGGCTGACGTCTGAAGATCGCCAATTGTTGCGCCAGCCCGAAGTGGGCGGCCTGATCATTTTTGCCCGCAACATCGAACACCCGCGTCAGGTGCGCGAATTGAGCGCCGCGATCCGCGCCATTCGTCCCGATCTGCTGCTGGCGGTCGACCAGGAGGGCGGTCGGGTTCAGCGGCTGCGTCAGGGCTTCGTGCGACTGCCCGCCATGCGCGCCATCGCCGACAACCCGAATGCCGAATACCTGGCCGAACAGTGCGGCTGGATCATGGCGACCGAAGTGCTCGCGGTCGGTCTCGACCTGAGCTTCGCCCCGGTGCTGGATCTGGATTACCAGCGCAGTGCGGTGGTCGGTACCCGTTCGTTCGAAGGTGATCCCGAGCGCGCAGCCTTGCTCGCCGGTGCATTCATCCGCGGCATGAACAGCGCCGGGATGGCTGCCACCGGCAAGCATTTCCCCGGTCATGGCTGGGCCGAGGCCGATTCCCACGTTGCGATTCCCAACGACGAGCGCAGCCTCGAAGAGATCCGCGCCAACGACCTGGTGCCATTCGCGCGATTAAGCAAGCAATTGGCCGCCGTCATGCCGGCCCACGTTATTTATCCACAAGTCGATTCCCAGCCTGCCGGCTTCTCCCGTCGCTGGTTGCAGGACATCCTGCGCGGCGAGCTGCAGTTTGATGGCGTGATCTTCAGTGACGACCTGTCGATGGCCGGTGCGCACGTGGTGGGCGATGCCGCCAGTCGCATCGAAGCGGCATTGACCGCCGGTTGCGACATGGGCCTGGTGTGCAACGACCGTGCGGCTGCCGAGTTGGCTTTGAGTGCCGCCCAGCGGTTGAAGGTCAAGCCTTCGGCGCGTATCGCGCGGATGCGTGGGCAGGCGTACGCCAGCACCGAATACCGTCAAGACCCGCGCTGGCTGACGGCCGTCGGCGCGCTCAAAGAAGCTCAATTGATTGATTAAGGACTTTTCGTTATGACGGTTTACGCGATTATCGGTGGCACCGGCCTGACTCAACTCGAAGGCTTGAGCATTCGTCAGTCATTGGCGGTGGACACCCCTTACGGTGCGCCTTCGGCCGAGGTGCAGATCGGTGAGTACGCCGGCAAGGAAGTGCTGTTTCTCGCACGTCACGGCCACCCGCACCGCTTCCCGCCGCATCAGGTGAACTACCGCGCCAATCTGTGGGCCTTGAAGCAGGCCGGAGCTGAAGCGATTCTCGCGGTCAACGCCGTGGGCGGGATTCATGCCGCGATGGGCACCGGGCATTTCTGCGTGCCGCATCAATTGATCGACTACACCAGCGGTCGCGAACACACCTATTTCGCCGATGACCTGGAACACGTTACACACATCGACTTCAGCTATCCCTACAGCGAACCCCTGCGTCAGCGATTAATCGCGGCGTTGGCGGCTGAAGGCGTCGGCTATAGCAGCCATGGCGTGTACGCCTGCACTCAAGGGCCACGTCTGGAAACAGTTGCTGAAATCGCGAGGCTGGAACGTGACGGTTGCGACATCGTCGGCATGACCGGTATGCCGGAAGCTGCATTGGCGCGTGAACTGGAACTGGACTATGCCTGTCTGGCGCTGGTGGTGAACCCCGCGGCGGGCAAATCGACGGCGGTCATTACCATGGCCGAGATTGAACAGGCACTGCATGATGGCATGGGCAAAGTGAAGTCGACGCTGGCGCGGGTATTGAAAGGCTAAGCTCGACACTCTCGAGCGCCAGTCTCGACGGGCTGCTGGCGAGCAATCGGTTGTTGATCGATGCGGCGATGCCGGCCATCGACTATCTGGCCGATCGCCAAGGCAAGGAAGGGCTGATCATCCTCGCCAATTCCGACGCCACCATCCTCGCCGTCGAAGTTCGCGCCGACCGTATCAAGGGCAGCGGCCTGCAAGACATCACCCTTGGCGCAGGGGCATGGTCTGGCCGTCGGCGGCCTCGACCCAGTCACCGCCGATGAGCATGCGCGGTGCGCGCTGGATGAACGCCGAGGTGGCGGGAAGCAGATAAGGGAGGGGCATGGCAAGACCTCTTGTTGTGCGTGAAAACGGGGGCTTGCTCAATGTTTGGCAATGACTGTGCCAAGTGCCGGGAAGGGGCTGATCGCCCAGTGTCGGCGGGGTTTTGAGTGATGCGAGGGGGCGGGCGACTCGCTTGGAGGTGTCGCAAATCGCGACAGCCCGATGAGACGACGAGCAACCTGTCACAGCCTTGAGACACCCGCTAATGAGGATTAGAATTTTCAGGCTAAAGGGTGAAATGACGGAGCATTTGCCCGGCATCCATCTGGCGTGAGGGAGGTAGCGATGTTCCTATCACCCCTGGAAATCCAAAACATCATCGAGCAAAGTTTTCTGCCCGCCGTGTGCACCTGTAGCATGGAGGCAGACCAGTTCCTGACGATTCGGGTCTGCGATTGCATGACCGGCAAAGTGGATCTGGTGGCCACTCACGTACCGGTATGGACACTGGACAGTCCCCATGCAATTGCATCGCTGGTGGCTGATATGCGGTTGGAAATCGAGGCTCACAAAGGCGTTCACCCGACGTTCTACAGCTGAACCGATGTCACGCCGCACCTGTCGATGGTGCGGCGTGCGTCTGTCATGTCAGGACGGGATTTTTCGGGAAATCTCATCGAACGTGTCGTTGTCTACAGCCGCCAGCAACCTTCTTCCATCCTTGAGTGTGGCCAGAAAGGTTACCTCGGTTTCCTTGCCAGCCAACATGAAGCCGGCAATTGCGCCGATAGGCCCCAGCAACATGGCCCCCGCCACGCCGAAGCCGATGACATCCTTGATGTTGTTGATCGAATCCTCGTTGGCCACTTCTACACTCTTGAACAATGAGAGCGGGAGGGTGATGCCGGGCCACGGGTGAAGCGACGTCCTGAGCGTGAAAACGCCGTCTGTGTACTCTCCATCACCCTGCAGAAAGTCCCCCGCCAGGACCGTTATGCTTGCCATGTTCTTACCCTCTGACTGGCAATCGGTGAACCCACATTTCGCGCCTGCACTGCAGCATCGTCAATCGCCGGGCGATGAAGTGTTCCGGCCGGGGGCCTCTATGCTTGTCTCACACTGCAACAGGTATCGCGATATTAGACGCGGGCGATCTCGTTCAGACGCGCCCATAAGCCAGTTATTTCAAGTAACTGATTGATTTTTATAGTGATCGTTAAGCTGGCACGCGGCGGCATCAAGAACGCCGCAGCATCAAGCCTCAGGCACCGGGCAACTCAAATCCCCTTCCTTGCACTTCAAGTAAGTCTTGAAGGCTTCGACCCGCGCCTTGGTCAGCGCCGTGGTGCAGTTGCTATAGATCAGCGGGTAAACACTGCCTCCCTCCACTCCGGACGCCGAGAACTTGCACTCGGCATCGCGAAACGCAATCCATGAGCGCTGGGCACCGACCAACAGCTTCTTGGCGTCAGGGCTGTCCTTCAATCGCGTGGTGATCTGCTGGTAAAGCGCATTCAGCTCCTTGTCGGCCGCTTTGTTCTGCTGCGCCGCGCACTGATTCATCGTTGTCTGGTCGGTGGCGTTGTCGCAGTCGACGGCATGCGCAAGAGGGGTGAACAGCAGCGGCGTCAGTGCCAGGAGCAAGCGTGGGTGCATGGGAATTCTCGCTGTGACAATTGAAAAGAGGAGGTTGCAGTGTAGCGAAGACGCAGGCTTCAGCTTGTAGAAAGGGCGCCTGAAGCCGCGAGTAACTGGTCCGCACAAACCTGGATGTCAGCGCGCCTGTGCAACTTCGCCAGCCAGCCTTCAGGGATGGCCTGCGCACCATAGTGAGCCCCGGCCAACTGACCGACGATGGCGGCAGTGGTATCGGCGTCGTCACCCAGGTTCGCGGCTTCGAGGATGGCGGCTGCAAAACTGTCAGTGTGGTGAAAGCACCACAAGGCCGCTTCCAGTGATGCAACGCAGTAGCCGCTGCCCCGGATATCGTCTTTGGACTTGTCGAGGTAGTCGCCTCGGGCGATGGCCATGACTTTTGGTTCCAGGAATATTGTCTCTGGCAGGCGCTGCAAATCCGGCTTGGTGGCGCCTAGCAATGCCTTGCGGAGCAGTTCGGCAAGCAACTGACAGCATTCAAGTGCCTCCGGCGCGGCATGGGTAGTACGCGAACTGTCTACGGAAAACGTCCTGATCCGGTCGCGGTCGGGAAAGTAGTACAAGACTACCGGCGCCAGCCGCATCAGCGAACCGTTGCCCGCCGTGTCGGGATCGGAGGAGCCTGCGAATGGCTGACCGGTTTTCTGATAACGAGCCAGCGCGTCACGTACGGTCATGCCAATGTCGAAGCATTCGCCGGTCGAACTCTGGTAACCCCATTGCCACCAGTTGAGGTAACGGCCCATCTGGTCAGCCGCATCAAAACCTTTTTTGTTCAGCAGACTTTCAGCCAGGCAAAGTGCCATGGATGTGTCATCGGTCCATTGCCCCGGCTTCAGATTGAACGGGCCGCCGCCAACCATATCGGTCAGGGGCTCGAACGAGCCGCGTGGCTGGAATTCGACACTGGTGCCGATAGCATCTGCGCAAGCAAGCCCAAACAGGGTTGCGCGATAACGCTCCGTGAGTGAAGGCTGCATGAATCTTCCTTGTAAGGTTGCACGTCGTTGCAAACGTTAGCAGTTTCAATCCGTTGACTGTGCCTTTCAAACCAGAACTTATGGCCAAAATCGAGGCCGAATATTTCAGGTACGGTTGATTGCAGCGGCCGTTTGATACAACTTTTAGGTTGGTCTTCTGGTCTTTACGGGCCTACTGTTCAATACAGGAGGTGACTTATGAACCCAGCATCAGATCGCATCGAAAGGAAGATCCTGCTCAAGGCGCCGCGCTCGCGGGTCTGGCGCATGCTGGCCAATGCCGAAATGTTCGGACAATGGTTCGGCGTGGCACTCGAAGGCAAGCGCTTTGTCGCCGGCGAGTGGACCCAGGGGCAGATTACGTATCCTGGTTATGAGCACTTGTTGTGGAATGTACTGGTGGAGCGGGTCGAGCCGGAGCGGGTGTTTTCGTTTCGCTGGCACCCGTATGCGGTGGAGCCGGAAGTCGATTACTCTCAGGAGCCCACCACGCTGGTGAAATTCGAACTCCAGGACATGGACGAAGGCACGCTGTTGACGGTCGTCGAGTCCGGTTTCGATCACGTTCCCCAGTCGCGCAGGCTCAAGGCTTTCCGCATGGACAGCCGTGGCTGGGATGAGCAGATGAACAACATCGAACAGTTTCTGGCAGAAAACACCAAGGCCCACGAGCGTCAGGGAAGTTGATGGCTGCAAGCCGCGAAATTCGCGGCTTCGGCCCATGATGGTTGATACGTCCAAGGGTTTTCGGAAGGGTGGCTATAGCGAATGTCTTACACGCGGTAGTAGCTATATCGTCTATTGCTGATTGGATCCGAAGCGTAATCTAGCCCCATCAACTGAAGCACAGGAAGTGCTCAGGGTCACGGATGATCGACCATAAGCAAGGATTGCTGCCGACAGGGAGTCGATATGGTCTTGGGAAAACCCGCTTCGGCGGGTTTTTTTTCGTCTGCAGGAAACTGCGACCGATCGCCCGTACCTGTACCCGTACTAGTAGCAGCTGCCGAACGCAGCCTTCGGCAGCTGCTACAGGGGCTGCTTTCAGGTGCTGAATGGTCAATGGCTTACACGCAGCCGCTGTTATGTCGTCTTTTGAAGCTTCGCCAATGTGTTTAATCTGGATCCATCAACTGAACACAGGACGTGTTCAGGATCACGGATGATCGACCATACGCCAGGATGGCTACCGACAGGATGTCGCAATGGTCTTGAGAAACCCGCTTAGGCGGGTTTTTTTATGGGTGTCAGAAAAGTCCGTCAGATGTCCACGACTTCATGCAGAGTCTCCCAGGGCGCGCTTCAACACGTCGAGGCTGATCGATCCCATGGCCACCCGCAGTGCAGGAGGCACATGAGTGGTCGTGGCAAAGGGTGCGGCGCTGGTCACCTGCACGCCTTTTCGTTCCAGCTCGGCAACCACCGTTTCGGCCCGCAAGCCTTCGGGCAATCTGAGCCAGAGGTAGTAGGAAGCGGGATGCGCCACCAGTTCGCAGTTTTTCAGGATTTGCCGAGCCAGGTCCTGTCGCTGCCGGGCGTCCAGGCGTTTTTGCTCTTCGAGGTTGTCGACTTCGCCGCTATCGATCCAGCGGCAGGCCAGCGCGACGGTCAGCGACGGGGTGCTCCATGTCGACACTCGGATGGCTTGCTCCAGCGCCGGCATCATCGCTTTCGGTGCAACGATGAAACCGATGCGCAGGCCCGAGGCAACGCTTTTCGACAGGCCGCTGATGTACAGCGTGCGCTGCGGGGCCAGGGTAAACAGCGGTTTGGGTGCCGGTTCTGCGAGGAAGGCATAGGCGCCGTCTTCGATGATCAGAAAGTCGTATCGCTCGGCCAATTGCACCAGGCGTTCACGGTCGGCGATGGACATCACCGTCCCCAACGGATTGTGCATCGTCGGCATGCTGTAGAGCGCCCGCACGGGGCGCCGCTTGCACAGCGCTTCCAGGGCGTCGAGGTCGGTGTGCCCGGCGATTTGCGGGAGGGCTTCGAGGTCCAGCCGATGGGCCTGGGCCAAGGTTTTCAGGCCGGGGTAGGTGAGGGCGTCGAGGGCCAGAATATCTCCCGGCTTGAGCAGTGCCATCAGCGTCACGGCAAGACCTTGCTGGGCGCCGTTGACGATCAGAACCTGATCGCCCCCCACCCGAATGTCCCGATTGCGTAAATGCCGGGCCGCCGTCTGCCGTTCATGCGGCCGCCCGCCCTGAGGCGCGGAATGCAATAGCGCATCGATATCCCCGGAGGCGGCAATCGCTCGCAAACCCTCGCGCAATAACTCGTCCTGACCGGGTACCGACGGGTAATTGAAGGTCAGGTCCACCGTGCCGATGCCCAGTGGTTGCTGTTCCAACCCCAGTCCGCGAGGCAAGGACGTGTCGCGCACAAAGGTGCCACGGCCGGTCTCGCCGACCACCAGGCCGATCGCCTCCAACTCGTGATAGACCCGCAAAGCCGTGGCCAGGGCGATCCGTTCGCTCTGCATCAACGCGCGAATGGTCGGCAATTGTGTGGCGGGTGGCAGTTCACCGCTGCGAATCTTCCCGGCGAACTGATCCACCAGGCGTTTGTAGCGAATACGGGTCATGGGTGAGCGCTCTTTGTATCTGGATCAATTTTTTGTTTGTATCAGATTGGCGCTCTAATCTACAGGCTTTCCAGGACGGAGACTTCGCTGTGATTGACCCTGCGACCTTATCGATTTTCGTCGGCGCGGTGATGCTGTTGCTGCTGTCACCCGGGCCGAACATGGCCTTCGTAATCAGCCATGGTGCCAGTTATGGCTGGCGCGGCGGTGTGGCGTCGGGATTGGGCATTGGCCTGGCCGATCTGATCCTGACGGCGCTGACCGCGATGGGGGTTACGGCACTGGTTGCCAGTTGGCCACCGGCCTTCGACCTGATCCGTTATGCCGGCGTTCTGTATCTGCTGTGGCTGGCGTTCAAGGCGTTGCAAAAGCCATCGGCCAGCGGCACGTCGGATGTTGCGCAGGTGCCGCTCAAGACCCTGCTGATCCGGGCGATGCTCAACAGCCTGCTGAACCCCAAGGCCTTGCTGTTTTTCATGGTGTTCCTGCCGCAATTCGTTAACGCGCAACGAGGCTCGATTGCCGTACAGCTGGTGCTGCTGGGCATGGTGCTGACCCTGGTCAGTGGCGTGTTTCACACCCTGCTCGGGGTTTTCGGCAGCACGGTCAGCCGGCGTATTTCCAGCACGTCGACATTCGCCACATGGCAGTCATTGGGGCTGGCCGCGGTATTGCTGTTGCTCGCCGTCAGGCTGGCCCTGATGACACGTCCGGCCTGACTCATTCACTGAAAAGGAACCTCTGCATGTACATCGCATCGTTTATCTACAAACCCGGGCAACGAGACGAGGAGTTCAACCTGTTGAGCACGTTGATCGACGAAGTCGCGATCAGCATCGAAGGGTTCGTCGGTACCCAGTCCTGGTGCTCGGCCGATGGCGAACTGGTCAACGCCAGTTACTACTGGCAGGACGAAACCTCTATCCGGGAATTCGCCAGCCACCCCAGGCACCTGGAGGCCAAGCGCCAGTACCGCAAGTGGTATGCGGGTTATCAAGTGGTGATCGCTAAAGTGGAGCGGGCTTATGGCGATGACTCGTTCGAGCTGTTTGTGCCGAATGGCCGGCGTGAGTGACTGGCTGCGGGGGGATAGCCCCCCGCGGCCATCTCTTTCACTGGAGGTCGAGTTTCGCCGCTGCACGTTCGGTGATTTCCGTACGTAATTTCAACGACCCGGCAGCGCGTTTACGGGCTTCCTCCAGTACGCCGGCTGGCGCTGTCTCGGGGCTGCCCGAAGCAAACGGCGGTGCTGGGGCGTATTCCAGCTGCAATTGCACCAGTTGCGCGGTGTCCTTATCGAACAATTCAGCGGCCAGGGTCAGGGCAAAATCGATTCCCGCGGTGATCCCGCCACCGGTCAGCAGATTGCCGTCGCGCACCACCCGATCCTTCACCGGGATCGCCCCCAACAGCCCGAGCAACTCGTGATACGCCCAGTGCGTGGTGGCGCGCTTGCCCTTGAGCAGCCCTGCCGCGCCAAGCACCAGGGCACCGGTGCAGACCGAGGTGACATACCGCGCCGTGGCGGCCTGAGTCTTGATGAAGGCCAGGGTTTGTTCATCCTCCATCAATGGGCCGACGCCGCCACCTCCGGGAATGCAGATCACATCCAGCGGCGGGCAATCGTCGAAGGTGATGGTCGGTTTCAACACCAGCCCGGTACTCGCGGTGACGGGCACCAGGTCCTTCCAGATCAGGTGCACCTTCACGTCCGGCAGCGAGGCCAGCACGTCATAAGGGCCGGTCAGGTCCAATTGTTGAACCTGTGGAAACAACAGTAAACCGATCTGCAACGTCATGGCGTTTTTCTCCTGATTGGGGTGGACGGCTTCACTGTAGGCTCGTAGGATTTGGCGAATACGCCAATAACCCCACGAATTACGCCAATCATGCCAAACCACCCGAAAACCATTCATGTGCTGGCCTTCGCCAACGTGCAAGTGCTCGATGTCACCGGGCCGTTGCAGGTGTTTGCCTCGGCCAACGACATTGCCCGCCAGCAAGGTCTGCCGCCGCCCTATGCGCCGTCAGTGATTGCCAGCGGTGGCGGGGCGGTGATGTCGTCGGCGGGGTTGGCACTGTTGGCAGAACCGCTGCCGGATCGGGGCAGCGACACCTTGATCATTGCCGGTGGCTGGGGCGTTTACGCGGCGGCGCAGGACGCGTCGCTGGTGGGGTGGGTGCGTGAGCATGCGCGAGATTGCCGGCGGGTGTCGTCAGTGTGTACCGGGGCGTTTTTGCTGGCGGCCAGCGGCTGGCTTGATGGTCGACGGGTGGTGACGCACTGGACCCGCTGCGAGCAATTGGCGCAGCAGCATCCCAAACTGCAGGTCGAACCCAACCCGATCTTCATCAACGACGGTCCGGTCTGGACCTCGGCCGGGGTTACCGCGGGCATTGACCTGGCGCTGGCCATGGTCGAACAAGACCTCGGCCGAACCATGGCCCTCGAAGTCGCCCGGCAACTGGTTGTGTTTCTCAAGCGTCCGGGGGGCCAGTCGCAGTTCAGCGTGACCCTGTCTTTGCAGAAAGAAGGCAACCGATTCGACGAGCTTCACGCCTGGATCAGCGAAAACCTCACCAAGGACCTTGGCATCCCGACCTTGGCCTTGCAGGCCGGGATGAGCGAGCGCAGCTTCGTCCGTCACTACCGCGCCGACACCGGCCAGACCCCGGCGCGGGCCATAGAACTGATTCGGGTCGAGACCGCGCGACGACTGCTCAGCGACACCGGCGTACCGATCAAACGGGTCGCGATGCAATGCGGGTTTGGTAGCGAAGAGACCCTGCGCCGCAGTTTTCTGCGGGCCATGGGCGTGACACCGCAGGCTTATCGCGAGCGGTTTTCCGTCAGCCCTTCAGCAGATCCAGTATTGCCTTGAGTGTCGCCTCGGGCGCTTCCTCGGGAATGTCATGCCCGACGCCCGCCAACACTCGGCGTTCGTAGGGGCCGGTAAAATGCTCGGCGTCTTCATCGACTTCAGGCGCGGGTCCCACACCGTCATCGGCACCGCACAGGGAAATTGTCGGCACGCTGATTGCCGGTTGTCGGGTCAGCGCTTCTTCCATCCATTCCAGCGTCGGGTCGCCGGGCGCATACATGAACCGGTGCCGGTACGAGTGAATTACTACGTCGACGAAATCCGGATTATCGAAGGCTGGCGCGCTCAAGGGATATCGTTCGGCATTTTGCGCCCAGGTCGGTGACCACAGGCGCCAGAGCAGTTCGCACAGGGCCCGGCGGTTTTGGGTCAAGCCTTCCACGCCGCGCGGGGTGTGGAAGTAATACTGATACCAGAGACGATGTTCAGTCTGCGGATCCAGAGGCTGGGTGGAGCGGGGGATGTTCTGCAGGTTGTAACCGTCCCCGGTCACCAGGCAGCGCACCCGCTCCGGCCTTAGCGCCGCGACAATGCACGCCGCCCGACCACCCCAGTCGTAACCGCACAGCGCGGCCTGTTTGATGGCGAGGGCGTCCATCAGGTCCAGTAAATCCTGGGCGAGGGCGGCCTGCTGGCCAGAGCGCAGGGTGGCGGGGGAGTTGAAACGGGTCGGGCCGTAGCCGCGCAGGTACGGGACGATCACACGGTAGCCCTTTGCGGCGAGGGCTGGCGCGATGTCGTCGTAGGCGCGGGGGGAGTAGGGGAAACCGTGCAGAAGGATGACTGGGTCACCGGTGCTGGGGCCGTGTGTTTCGCAGGCAATATCGAGGTTTGGCGTCAGGACATGTTGGATCTGCATTCGATGCTCCATGGGCTGTCTATCAACAGCTGATTCAGATCGACCCGGGCTCTTTCCTCAGGCTTCCACGTCCATCTGATTGAAGTACTTCGACCGATCCGGCGTAAATGTCACGACCATTTTGGTCCTGGAACAGGTCAACGCCCGTTCTGCGCTCAGATCAATATCCAGATCTTCCCCGCGTAACCCTTGCCATTGGGCGAGGTATTTGAGGGATCCGTATTTTTCGAGTTTCTTCAGGCTGCGGCTGACGCCACCTTTCCAACCCAGCACCGGGAGTTCGCCGGTGAGGCATTGGTGGGCGAGGTCGGGGAAGCGGGCGGCGCGCTGACGGCCGATTTCCCAGCATTTGATCAAGCCTTTGTCGGGGCCTTCCCACAGTTCAGTCCGATTCAGGCCTGATCGGAGTGGGACGTTGATGCTGCGATGGATGCGCTGGGTCATTCTGGTTCCTTGAATTCGGGTTTTGTTGGACAGCTCCGCTGTGCCCGTTGAGCGTGGATGGTAGGGATGGATGTAGGTGCTGGCAACAAGGTATTTCCGGATGTAGGAATCAGTTACCAGGTGTTGATTGGGCTGGTTTGTTTAGTGAATGTAGGCGATTGGCCTACGCAATCCTGTGGCGAAGGGGCTTGCCCCCGTTCGGCTGCGCAGCAGTCGCTAAGCCAGTAAATACGGTGCTTCTGGAGGAATGTGGTTGCAGATTTCAGGGCCGCTGCGCGCCCCAACGGGAGCAAGCTCCCTCGCCACAGGAGGTCAGTCCTGCCAGGCAGAGTGTGTTTAAGTTCATCGCGGGTAGGTCTTGATCCTACAAAAAGTGTCGTAAAAGTGGATATTTCTGACGAGTTTTGGCGGTAGTCACAACGGCGGTACCGAAGCCAGCGCCACCCACAGTTGAACGGTATACATCTGTAGGAGCGAGGCTTGCCCGCGAAGCAGTCACCTCAGTCTCAAGGCTGCCAGAAGTTCTTCTCCCCACTCAACTTCCGATCCAGAAAGCTCGCCGCGCTGATCAGCGCCAGGTGCGTCAGTGCTTGTGGTGTGTTGCCCAAGTGCCGCGCGTGGCTGTCTAGCTCTTCGGCGTACAGCCCCAACGGGTTGGCGTACCGCAGCAATTGCTCGAACTCCAGCTGCGCCTTTTCTACCTGGCCGGCGCGGGCCAGGCATTCGACGTACCAGAACGAACAGGCAGCGAAGGCGCCTTCGGTGCCGGGCAGGCCGTCGATCTGGCTGTCGTCGTTGCGGTAGCGGTAGACCATGCCCGCGCGCACCAGGTGTTTTTCGATGGCTTCGAGGGTCGCGATCCAGCGCGGATCCTTGGCGCTGACGAAGCGCACCAGCGGCATCAGCAGCATTGAGCCGTCGAGGCCGGTGCCGCCGATGTGCTGGACGAAATGCCCGCGTTCTTCGTTCCAGAAGTTGCTCCAGATGTCGGCGTAGATCGCTTGACGGGTCTGGTCCCAACGGGCAAAAGGGGCGGGCAGCGAGCGTTTGGAGGCCAGCCGGATGGCCCGATCCAGCGCTACCCAGCACATCAGTCGCGAGTGCAGGAAATGATGCTGCTCGCCGCGCATTTCCCAGATGCCAACGTCCTTTTGCTGCCAGGTTTCGCAGACCTGATCGACCACTTCCACGGTGTGTTTCCAGCCTTCGTGGGAGATCGCCTCACCGTACTTGTTGACCAGGTACACCGCGTCCATCAGCTCGCCGAAGATGTCGAGCTGGATTTGTTCGTAGGCCTGATTGCCGATGCGCACCGGCGTCGCGCCGCCATGGCCGGACAGGTGCGAAAGTTCGGTTTCCGGCAGTTCCTGGCGGCCATCGATGGCGTAGAGAATATTGAGTTTCATCGGTTTACCCCGGCAATCACTGACCCTGCCGCGCAGCCAGCGCATGTAGGCGTTGGCTTCCTCGACGAAGCCCAGGCGCATGAAGGCGTAGACGGTGAACGAGGCGTCGCGGATCCAGGTGTAGCGGTAGTCCCAGTTGCGTGTGCCGCCAGGTGTTTCCGGCAGACCGAAGGTGGCGGCGGCGAGGATGGCGCCGTGTTTGCGCGAGGTCAGCAGCTTCAGCGCCAGGGCCGAGCGATTGACCATTTCCCGCCAGCGCCCGCGGTAATTGGACTGGCCGATCCAGTCGCGCCAGAACTTCAGGGTGCGCTCCAGGCACAGATCGGCGGCGCCTTCCTTGAAGCGCGGATCGTCAACGCCGCCGAGCAAAAACTCGGCGCTCTGGCCCTGTTCGAGGGTGAATTCGGCAATCGCTGCGTTGCCCTCGACGCGCAAGGGCTGATCCGCACACAGCTGCATGGGCGGCTGACCGGTGGCCTCGAAATACACACTGCGGCCGCGCGCCCGCGCCTTGGTGTGAGCCCGCGCATAGTCATGACGCAGGTTGCACAACATCTGAATCGTCGCTTGACCGCTGACCACGCGCACCCGGCGCATCAACATCGGCAAATCATCCTCGCTGTCGCCGATGGGCAGCAGGTCGGTGACTTCGACCACCGCATGATCGCTGAGCCAGCGGGTTTGCAAGACGTTGGTGTCGGGCAGGTAAATCTGCTCGCGGCGGGCGTCGGGCAGGTCCGGAGCCAATTGGAAGATGCCGGCTTCGGGGCTGTCCAGCAGCGAGCAGAAGATCGACGGGCTGTCGAATTCCGGCCAGCAGAAAAAGTCCACGCTGCCCTTGTCGTTGACCAGCGCTGCGCTGCGCATGTCGCCAATGATGCCGTGGGCGTCGATCGCGCTTTGTCGTTCGGAATGATCAGCCATTGCCGCAGAACTCCGGGAATCGAGGGCCTAACCAGCTGACTGGTTAAAGCCACAGAGAGTTCATTTGGCGCCGAACCGCGTTCACACTCAACCAACAATTCGGCGCTTTCCCGCAGACCGACGCTGTGGCAAGTTGCAGGCCCTTGTTGAGGCCCGATCCCATGGCAAACCCCTACCGCGAGCTGTTCCACGCCCCAGGCGCCCGTGCCTTTGTGCTGGCCGGGATGATCGCGCGCATGCCGATTTCCATGACCGGCATCGGGCTGATCACCATGCTCTCGCAGCTCCAGGGCGGTTATGGCCTGGCGGGCTCCATCGCGGCGACTTTTGCCCTGGCCACGGCGTTTTGTGCGCCGCAGGTTTCGCGGCTGGTGGACCGTTTTGGGCAAGGCCGGATCTTGCCGCTGTCGGCACTGGTCGGTGGCGGGGCGCTGTTGATGTTGTTGCTCTGCACCCGCTTGCAGGCACCGCACTGGACGTTGTTTGCGTTCGCCGCGCTGGCCGGTTGCATGCCGAGCATGTCGGCGATGGTGCGGGCACGCTGGACCGAGTTGTATCGCGGTCGCCCTGAGTTGCAAACCGCCTATGCGCTGGAGTCGGTGCTGGATGAGGTGTGTTTTATCGTCGGGCCGCCGCTGTCGGTGGGGTTGTGCGTGGTGGCGTTCCCCGAGGCGGGGCCGTTGGCGGCGTTGCTGATGCTGGCGATCGGGGTCACGGCGCTTGTGTTGCAGCGCGGCACCGAGCCGCCAGTGCATCCCCATGAAGAACACCATCAGGGTTCGATCATCCGCTCGAGCGAGATCCAGTTGTTGATGCTGTTGATGGTTGCCATGGGCACCATTGTCGGTGTGGTGGATGTGGTCAGCGTTGCCTTCGCCGCGCAGCAGGGGCAACCGGCGGCCGCGAGCATTGTGCTGTCGGTGTATGCCATCGGTTCATGCCTGGCCGGGTTGGCGTTCGGCGCGCTGCGCTCGAAACTGCCGCTGCCGTTACTGTTTCTCTATGGCGGGGTGGCGACGGCGGTGACCACGTTGCCGTTGCTGCTGGCGGCGAATATTGTCGGCTTGTCGCTGGCGGTGTTCGTTGCCGGGCTGTTCTTCGCTCCGACCCTGATTGTGGCGATGGCGCTGGTGGAGCGCATCGTGCCGCCGGCCAAACTCACCGAAGGCCTGACCTGGCTGGTCACCGGTTTGAGCATCGGCGTGGCGATCGGCGCGGCCAGTTCCGGCTGGCTGGTGGATGCGTTCGGGGCGCGCAGCGGGTTCTGGGTGTCGATTGCCGCGGGTGCCGTGGTGTTGGGGGCGGCGGTGCAGAGTTTCCGTCATTTGAAATAGCCCGCTGCTCCCGTAAGGGATTACCAGCCTCTTCCCGAATTCACCCAGAAATTCACCGACAACGATGTCGAGACCGATTCCACCTGATGGAACCAGCCTTCGGGCAGAAACAGCAGGTCGCCGGCCTCCAGGGTTACTCGCAGAAACGTCACGTCTTGCGCGCCGGGGAAACGCTGGTAATCCGGCGCATCCGGGTTGAAATCACAACCGTCGAGCCCGCCCTGCGGGGCTGTCGACCAGGTGCCGAGGGCTTCACGGTGATGGGGCGCGGCGAGGGTGAAGGTTTTCTGGCCCCAGACCTGAGCGAACAGGTTGTCGGTGTCGTCGCGGTGCAGCGGTGTCAGCGTGCCCTTGGGGCCGATCCAGATGCGGGGCGGGATGAACAGCGCTTGATCGAAGTAGGGCGGGTACTTGATCTGCTCCATCAACTGCGCCGGCAGGATGTTATTGCCCATGTACGCCGGAGGTTCGCCATCGGCGCTTTTCACTGCCGGGGTGTCCAGCGAAGCGATGAACTCGGCCATGGAGGTGGAGCGGAAATCCCGCTCCGTGGAGAAGGTTTTCTTCACGTAATCGCCGTGGCGGGTGATGCCTTGCAGTTCGGCGAAATGCACCAGCGATTCTTCGCGGCTGAGCTTGAACAGGGGCCAGTCTTGCAGGGCATCGCTGATCACCAGCGGAATCCCGTGGGGCAGGTAGCGCGTCTCGAACTCCAGCACTGACAGTTCGCGACGTGGCCGACGCTCCACCGAGCGTTGGGGCGACAGGCTGGCGGAGACCTTTTCGCTGAAACGCGGCGGGGTCGGGTAGCGCTTGTTCATGTCGACCTTTTCCACCACGCCGCCACCGTGGCGGGCGTGATCGATGATCTGCGGCAGCATCGTCGCCAGGCCCATGTTGCCACCGATTTTCAAGCGGCCGCTGGCGAACAGTTCCTCGACATTGGCCATGCCGCCCATGATTCCGAGAAAGTCCTGTTCCGCGACTTCGATGGTCACGTCGGGGCTGGCATGACGGCCGGCTTCGGTGCGGCTGCTGGCCTTGACCTCGGACCAGTACGCCTGATGCGGGCCGAACACGAATTGAAAAACCCCTTCGATGCCGACGGCACCGGCATTGGCGAACAGTTTGCCCAGGATGGTCTGCAGGTCCACGGCGACGCCTCTTGTTGGTTTTGGTCTGAGCTGGTTTTGGTTTGAACTGATTCTGGTTTGAAGAGAAACGAGCACCTGCAGCGGAGATTTAACCGACGCTGACTAATTTGCGCTCCTCGCGGGTCGTCTTCCCATACAGACGACTTTTTGAGGTAAACGTGGTGACCAAGCTGACCCTGCTGTGCCTGCCGTATTCTGGCGCCAGTGCCATGGTCTACAGCCGTTGGCGACGCAAGTTGCCGCAGTGGCTGCAGTTGCAACCGGTGGAGCTGCCGGGGCGGGGCGCACGGTTCGGCGAACCGCTGCACACCGACATGCGCGCGCTGGCGATGCAATTGGCCAGGGAGTTGCGTTCGACGCTCAAGGCGCCTTACGCCCTGTTTGGTCATAGCCTGGGCGCCTTGCTCGCGTGTGAGCTGGCCCACGCCTTTCGTGCGCTGGGTTGTCCGGAACCGGTGGCGCTGTTTGCCTCGGGGACGGCGGCGCCAACAATGCGGGCCGATTACGATCGCGGCTTTGCCGAGCCGAAAACCGATGCGCAGTTGATCGAGCAGCTACGAACGCTCAATGGCACCAGCGAAGAGGTGCTGGCCAATGAAGAGCTGATGAGCCTGACACTGCCGATTCTGCGTGCGGATTTTCTATTGTGTGGGCGTTTTCAGCCGGTGCAGCGGCCATTGCTCAAGTGCCCGGTGCATGTGCTGGGTGGTAAGGCCGACAAGGCCACCACCGAACAGTTGATCGGCTGGAGCAGGGAAACCCTCGGCAGCTTTTCGGTGGACATGTTGGCCGGTGGGCACTTCTTCATTCATGAGCACGAAGCCAAGGTGCTGCGGGTGATCAAGGATCAGCTGGAGGTTCACCATCGGCGGCATGCCTTGGCGGCTGTCGGTTAACACGATGCTTCAGTTTGGTGATCTCTGTGGCGAGGGAGCTTGCTCCCGCTGGGTTGCGAAGCAACCCTAAAACCTGCGACCTCGCTGTGTCAGGAATACCGCATTCGCCGGTTTACGATTGCTGCGCAGCCGAGCGGGAGCAAGCTCCCTCGCCACAGGTCTGTGTTCGGCCGTCATTTCTTCGCCGCACCGCCGATTCCAGCCGCTTCGACCTCCCTTCTTGATACTTGTTCTCAAACGCTAATTTTTCCGGTCTGCATTCGTTTCATAGGGACGACGTGCCTTTGTGCTTCCTGCCTACTGATCCGGATGCTAAGAAATGAATGCTGAAGACTCCTTGAAACTTGCTCGCCGGTTTATCGGGTTGCCCCTGGAAAAGCGCCAGATGTTCCTTGCGGCCTTGCACAAGGAGGGCGTGGACTTCGCCCGTTTTCCGATTCCGCAAGGGGTCGAGGCCGAGGACCGGCAAGCGCTGTCCTACGCCCAGCAGCGCATGTGGTTCCTCTGGCAACTGGACCCGCACAGCGGCGCCTACAACTTGCCGGGCGCAGTGCGCCTGACTGGGCAACTGAACCTGCCGGCCCTGGAGCAAGCGTTCGCCAGCCTGGTGGCGCGTCATGAAACCCTGCGCACGGTGTTCCAGCGCCAGGCCGACGAGTCCCTGCAACAGGCACCTGCCAGTGCGCCGTTGGTGATCGAGCAAATTGATTTCAGCGCGCTGCCAACCCTTGAGCGCGAACAGGCCGTGGCCGAGGCCGCCCAGCAGCAATCGTTGCTGCCGTTCGATTTGGCCGTCGGGCCGCTGCTGCGGGTCAAGCTGCTCAAGCTCGCCGAGCAGGAGCACGTGCTGCTGCTGACCCTGCACCACATCGTTTCTGATGGCTGGTCGATGAACGTGTTGATCGACGAGTTCATCCGCTGCTACGACGCCCATGATGCCGGCGCGCAACCGCAGCTCGCGCCGTTGCCGATTCAATACAGCGACTACGCCTTGTGGCAACGCCGCTGGCTGGAGGCCGGCGAGCAGGCGCGGCAGCTGGAATACTGGCAAGCCCAATTGGGCTTCGAGCATCCGGTGCTGGAGCTGCCCACCGATCACCCGCGCCCGGCGATGCCCAGCTATCGCGGCACGCGTTATGAGTTCGGCGTCGACGGCCCACTGGCCGAGCAACTGCGAGCCACCGCGCAGAAGCACAACATCACCTTGTTCATGCTGTTGCTTGGTGCGTTCAACGCGTTGCTGCACCGTTACACCGGGCAGACCGACATCCGCGTCGGCGTGCCGATCGCCAACCGCAATCGCGGTGAAATCGAAGGCCTGATCGGTTTCTTCGTCAACACCCAAGTGCTGCGCACCCGGCTCGATGGCCAGACCCGCGTGGCGGATTTGCTCAGTGACATCAAGGAAACCGCCCTCGGCGCCCAGGCCCATCAGGACTTGCCATTCGAGCGGCTGGTGGAAGCGTTGAAGCTGGAGCGTAGCCTCAGCCATACGCCGTTGTTCCAGGTGATGTACAACCATCAGCCGCAGGTGGCGGACATTTCCACGGTGACCACCGCCTCAGGCCTGGAGCTGGGCGTGATCGAATGGGAAGGGCGCACCACCCAGTTCGACCTGACCCTGGACACCTATGAAAAGGCCGGCACACTGCATGCCGCGCTGACCTACGCCAATGACCTGTTCGATGCGCCGACCATCGAGCGCATGGCGCGGCACTGGACCCATTTGCTGCACGGCATGGTCAACGACAGCCAGCAGCGCATCAGCGATTTGCCGTTGCTTGAAGCCGAGGAATACCAGCGCATCGTCCATGATTGGAACCGCGCTGACGAAGGTTTCGCCGATGATCTGTGCATTCATGAGCTGATCGCCAGGCAGGTCGCGGCCATGCCGGACGCGCTTGCGGTGACCTTCGCGGCCAAGCAACTGACTTACGCCGAGCTCGACAGCTGCGCCAACCACCTCGCCCACAAGCTGATCGAGTTGGGTGTGGGGCCGGAAGTGCGGGTCGGCGTGGCGATGCAGCGTTCCGACAGCTTGCTGGTAGCGCTGCTGGCGGTGCTCAAGGCCGGTGGCGCTTATGTGCCATTGGACCCGGATTATCCAGCCGACCGCGTGGCCTACATGCTCGACGACAGCCGCGCGTTGGTGCTGCTGACCGAGCAGGCTGTTGCGGCAACGTTGAACGTGACGGCGGGCACTCAAGTGCTGCTGATGGACAACGCCGAGTCGTGGCTGGCCGCTTACCCGAGCAGCGCACCGATGACCCGCGTCACGCCGGATAACCTGGCCTATGTGATCTACACATCCGGCTCCACCGGCAAGCCCAAAGGCGTGGCCATCGCCCATCGCAACGTATTGGCGCTGATCGACTGGTCGCAATCGGTGTACAGCCGCGACGACATTCAGGGTGTGCTTGCCTCGACCTCGGTGTGTTTCGACCTCTCGGTGTGGGAGCTGTTTGTCACCCTGGCCAACGGCGGTTCGGTGATCATCGCCCGCAACGCCCTGGAGTTGCCGCAACTGTCGGCCCGCGATCAAGTGCGTCTGATCAACACCGTGCCGTCGGCGATCAATGCGTTGCACAGTGCCGGGCAGATTCCGCCGGGCGTGCGCATCATCAACCTCGCCGGTGAGCCGTTGAAGCAATCGCTGGTCGACGCGCTGTATCAGCAGCCGACCGTGGAGCATGTCTACGACCTTTACGGCCCGTCGGAAGACACCACCTATTCCACCTGGACCCGTCGCGAAGCGGGTGGCACGGCGAACATTGGTCGCCCGCTCAAACACACCGCCAGCTATTTGCTCGACGCCGATCTGCACCCGGTGCCGCAAGGCGTATCGGCCGAGTTGTACCTGGCCGGTGCCGGCATCACCCGGGGTTACCTGGGGCGGCCGGGCATGACCGCCGAGAAGTACGTGCCGAACCCGTTCGCCAGCAACGGCGAGCGTCTGTATCGCACCGGTGACCTGACCCGCTATCAGGTCGACGGCGCGTTGCAATACGTCGGTCGCATCGACCATCAGGTCAAGGTTCGTGGTTTCCGCATCGAGCTGGGTGAGATCGAAGCGCGGCTGTTGCAGCAGGACGCGGTACGCGAACTGGCGGTGCTGGCTCAGGATGGCGCCAGTGGTCAGCAACTGGTCGCCTACATCGTGCCGACCGATGCCGCGGTGTTGGCGGACGATGCCGATGCTCAAGCGAGCCTGCGCGAAACCCTGAAAGCCGCGCTGCGCCGCCATTTACCGGACTACATGGTCCCGGCGTATCTGCTGTTCCTCGAACAATTGCCGTTGACCCCCAACGGCAAGCTCGACCGCAAGGCCTTGCCTGCGGTCGACGGCACCCAGCAACAACGTGAACACGTGGCGCCACGCACGGCGCTGGAAAAGTCGCTGGCAACGATCTGGCAAGACATTCTGGCCATCGACAACGTCGGCCTGGAAGACAACTTCTTCGAGCTGGGCGGCGACTCCATTGTGTCGATGCAAGTGGTCAGCCGCGCGCGCCAGGCGGGCATCCTGTTGAGCCCCAAAGACCTGTTCCAGCACCAGACTATCCGCAGCCTGGCGCAAGTGGCCCGCAGCGGCGAGCAGAACCTGATCGATCAAGGTCCGGCTGTTGGCGCGGTGGCCTTGGCGCCGGTGCAGCACTGGTTCTTTGAGCAAGCCATCCCTGAGCGTCATCACTGGAACCAGTCGCTGCTGCTGGTGCCGCGCGAAGCGCTGGATGCCGGGGCGCTGGATCAGGCGTTGGTGCAGTTGCTCCAGCATCACGATGGGTTGCGTCTGCGTTATCAACAGACCGATGCCGGTTGGCAGCAGGCCTATGACGCAGCGTCTGTTGAGTCGGTGTTGTGGCAACGCTCGGCGCAATCGCTCGAAGAGCTGAATGCATTGTGCGACGAAGCCCAGCGCAGTCTTGATCTGGGCAACGGCCCGTTGCTGCGAGCGTTGTCGGTGCAGATGGCCGATGGCACTCAGCGGCTGCTGCTGGTGATTCACCACTTGGCGGTGGACGGTGTGTCGTGGCGGGTATTGCTCGAAGATCTGCAGCAGTTCTATCGTCAGGCACGCGACGGCTCGACGCTGACAACGGCGGCGAAAACCAGTTCATACCAGCGCTGGGTGGCGCGTCTGCAAAGCCACCTGCCAACGTTCCACAACAGTGTCGATTATTGGCAGGCGCAACTGCGCGATGCGCCGCAAACCGACTTGCCGTGCGACCGCCCAGACGGTGCACTGCAAAACCGTTTCGAGCAGAAAGTCGAACTGACCTTCGATGCCGAACAAACCCGCAAACTGCTGCAACAGGCGCCGGCGGCTTATCGCACTCAGGTCAATGATTTGCTGCTGACCGCGCTGGTGCGGGCCGTGTGCCGCTGGAGCGGGCAGGGCAGCACGTTGATCCAGCTCGAAGGCCACGGCCGTGAAGACCTGTTCGACGATATCGATTTGACCCGCACTGTCGGCTGGTTCACCAGTCTGTTCCCGGTCAACCTGAGCCCGGTCGGCGACCTCGGCGCATCGATCAAAACGGTCAAGGAGCAACTGCGCGCGGTGCCGGACAAAGGACTGGGCTACGGCGTGCTGCGCTATCTGGGCGACTCGCAGGTTGGCGCCGCACTGGCAGCCATGCCGCAACCGCGCATCACCTTCAACTACCTGGGGCAGTTCGACCGTCAGTTCGACGAAGCGGCGTTGTTTGTGCCGTCCAGCGAAGGCAGCGGTGTGGCCCAGGATCCGTCGGCGCCGTTGGCCAACTGGCTGACGGTCGAAGGCCAGGTGTACGGCGGCGAGCTGTCGATGAGCTGGGCCTTCAGCCGCGAGATGTTCGACACCACGACCATCCAGCAGCTGGTTGATCAATACGCTGTCGAACTCAACGCATTGATCGAGCATTGCTGCACCCTCGAAGCGCCACAGGCCACGCCATCGGACTTCCCGCTGGCGCGCATCACCCAGGCACAACTCGATGCATTGCCGGTGGCCGTCGGCCAACTCGACGACCTCTATCCGCTGTCGCCGATGCAGCAGGGGCTGTTGTTCCATACCCTGTACGAGCAGGCGGCGGGTGAATACATCAATCAGTTGCGGGTGGATGTGCAAGGCCTCGAGCCGGAGCGTTTCCGCGCCGCTTGGCAGGCCACGGTCGATGCACAGGACATCTTGCGCACAGGTTTTGTCTGGCAAGGCGAACTGGAACAACCGGTGCAGATCGTCCACAAGCAGGTGCAGTTGCCGTTCACCGTGCTCGACTGGTGTGAGCGTGACGATCAGCTTCAGGCCTTGAATGAACTGGCCGATGCCGAGCGCCAACAAGGATTCGACCTGAGCCAGGCACCGTTGCTGCGACTGGTGTTGGTGCAAGTCGCAGCCGATAGCTGGCAGCTGATTTACACCCATCACCACATCCTGATGGACGGCTGGAGCAACTCGCAGTTGCTCGGTGAAGTCTTGCAGCGTTACAGCGGTCGCACGCCGGCGTCCTCCGGTGGGCGCTATCGCGATTACATCGCTTGGTTGCAGCGTCAGGATGGGCAACTGAGCCAGGACTTCTGGCGCGAGCCATTGGCCTCCTTGCAAGAGCCGACCCGACTGGCGCGGGTGGCGTCCGGCAACGAAACCCAGAGCGGGCATGGCGACCACTTCCAGACCCTGGACGTCAGTCGCACCCAACACCTTGAAACTTTTGCCCGGCAACAGAAAGTCACCCTCAACACCCTGGTGCAAGCCGCGTGGCTGCTGTTGTTGCAACGCTACACCGGTCACCCAACCGTGGCGTTCGGCGCCACGGTGGCCGGGCGTCCGGCAGACTTGCCCGGCATCGAGCAAGCGGTCGGCTTGTTCATCAATACCTTGCCGGTGATCGGCACGCCGCGTCCGGACCAAAGCGTCGGCCACTGGTTGCAAGCGGTACAGGCGCAAAACCTCAGCCTGCGCGAGTTCGAGCACACGCCGCTGGCGGACATTCAACGCTGGGCCGGGCAGGGCGGCGAAGCCCTGTTCGACAACATTCTGGTGTTCGAGAACTACCCGATTGCCCAGGCGCTGCAACGGGGCGCGGAGCAAGGCGTGGTGTTCGGCGACGTCGCCAACCTTGAGCAAACCCATTATCCGTTGAGCGTCGCCGTGACATTGGGCCAGACCCTGGCCCTGCATTACAGCTTCGACCGGGCGCATTTCTCAACGTCCACGATCGAACGCATCGCTGCGCACCTGCTGCAACTGTTGGAGCAGTTCGCCGAGTCGGCCGAACGCAATCTTGGTGAAATTGCCCTGGCCAGCGCCGCCGAACGGGCGCAGCAACAGGCCGATAACCAGCCGCAGCCGTACCCGGTGAATGTCGCCGTGCACCAACGCATCGCCGAACTCGCCGCCCAACGCCCCGAGCGCACAGCGGTGATTTTCGCCGGTCAGCGGTTCAGCTATGGCGACATCGACCAACGCGCTAATCAGTTGGCCCACGCCCTGATCGCGCGGGGTGTCGGCCCGGAAAGCCGGGTCGGCGTGGCCTTGCCGCGCAGCGAAGGGGTGATCGTCGCGCTGCTGGCGGTGCTCAAGGCCGGCGGTGCCTACGTGCCGCTGGACACCAGTTACCCGCGCGAGCGTCTGGCTTATCTGATCGAGGATTCGGGGCTGGCGTTGTTGCTCACCGATTCGTCGGTTTCTGCGCAGTTGCCGGTGGATGATGCGGTCCCGGTGCTGGAGCTCGACCGTCTCGATCTGCGCAGCCAATCCCTCGCCGCGCCCAAGGTGCCGCTCGATCCGCAGAACCTCGCTTACGTCATTTACACCTCCGGCTCCACCGGTAACCCCAAAGGCGTGAGCGTCGCCCATGGCCCGCTGGCGATGCACTGCCAGGCCATTGGCGAACGCTATGAAATGCGTGACAGCGACTGCGAATTCCACTTCATGTCCTTCGCCTTCGACGGCGCCCATGAGCGTTGGCTGACCAGCCTGACCCACGGCGCTTCGCTGCTGGTTCGCGACGACAGCCTGTGGACCCCGGAACAGACCTACAACGTCATGCGCGAACACGGCGTGACGGTGGTGGCGTTCCCGCCGGTCTACCTGCAACAACTGGCCGAACACGCCGAACGTGAAGGCCATCCGCCGAAGGTGCGGATCTACTGTTTCGGCGGCGATGCCGTGCCCAACGCCAGTTTCGAGCGGGTCAAGCGTGCGCTCGATCCGGACTACATCATCAACGGCTACGGCCCGACCGAAACCGTGGTCACGCCGCTGATCTGGAAGGCCGGGCGCGACGTGCAGTGCGGCGCGGCCTACGCGCCGATCGGCAGTCGCATCGGCGACCGCAGCGCTTATGTGCTGGACACCGACCTGAACCTGCTGCCCCAAGGCATGGCCGGTGAGCTGTACCTGGGCGGCACCGGCCTGGCCCGGGGTTACCTGAACCGTCCCGGCCTGACGGCTGAGCGGTTTGTTGCCGATCCGTTCAGCGCGGTCGGTGGCTTGCTGTACCGCACCGGCGACCTGGTGCGGCAGCGTGCCGATGGCACGTTCGATTACCTGGATCGCATCGACAATCAGGTGAAGATTCGCGGTTTCCGCATTGAGCTGGGGGAAATCGAAGCGCGCCTGCAAACCCTCGATGGGGTACGCGAAGCCGTGGTGGTTGCCCAGGAAGGCACCGCCGGCAGCGGCAAGCGCCTGGTGGCTTATGTGGTCGCCGATGCGCTCAACGCCGAGCGTGCTGATTTCGCCGACAGCTTGCGCGAGCAACTTAAAGTCGCGCTGCCGGCGCACATGGTCCCGGCGTATTTGCTGCTGCTTGAGCGCCTCCCGCTGACCCCCAACGGCAAACTCGACCGCAAGAACCTGCCCAAGCCGGACATCAGCCAATTGCAGCAAGCCTATGTGGCGCCGCAAAGCGCACTGGAGCAGCAACTGGCGACGATCTGGCAAGACGTGCTGAAACTCGATCGGGTCGGTTTGAGCGACAACTTTTTCGAACTGGGTGGCGATTCGATCATCTCGATTCAAGTGGTCAGCCGCGCCCGTCAGGCCGGCATCCGCTTCACGCCAAAAGACCTGTTCCAGCACCAGACCATCCAGGCACTGGCCACGGTGGCGCGGTTGGGTGAGCAGGCTCAGGTCATCGATCAGGGGCCGGTCACAGGCGATCTGGTGTTATTGCCGGTGCAGCAGGCGTTCTTCGAACAGACCATCCCCGAGCGTCAGCACTGGAACCAGGCGGTGATGCTCAAACCGACGCAAATACTGAATGCCAATCTGCTTGAGCAGGCGTTTGGTGCGCTGGTTACGCACCACGATGGCTTGCGCTTGAGCTTCGTCGAACAGGTCGAGGGCTGGCGGGCGCAGTACCGCGCGCCGGGCAGCCAGACCGAGGCGTTGCTCTGGGCGGTTGACGTCGCCGACGCCACGGCACTGGAAGCGGTGGCCAATGAGGCGCAACGCAGCTTGAACCTGCAGCACGGGCCGCTGCTGCGCGCGGTGCTGGCGAACCTCGATGACGGCACTCAGCGCCTGTTGCTGGCGATCCACCATCTGGTGGTGGACGGCGTGTCGTGGCGGATTCTGTTTGACGATCTGCAAACCGCTTACCGTCAGCTGTTGAGCGGCGAGCCCCTGCAATTGCCGGCCAAAACCAGTGCGGCCAAGGTCTGGGCCGAGCACCTGCAAACCTACGCCCGCAGTGCTGAACTGCGCAGCGAACTGGCCTGGTGGCAACAGCAGTTACACGGCGCCGACGTGGCGTTGCCGGAGGACAATCCCGAGGGCGGGCAACAGAACAAGCATGCACTGACGGTGCGCACGCAACTGAACAAGGAAATGACCCGGCAACTGCTGCAAGACACCCCGGCGGCGTATCGCACGCAGGTCAACGACCTGCTGCTGACCGCTCTGGCCCGCGTCATGGTGCGCTGGACCGGGACCGACAGCGCGTTGATCCAGCTCGAAGGTCATGGCCGTGAAGAGCTGTTCGACGGCGTTGACCTGACCCGCACCGTCGGCTGGTTCACCAGCCTGTACCCGGCCAAACTGACGCCGGTCGCTGACCTCGGTGGTTCGCTGAAACAGATCAAGGAACAGCTGCGCGCGATCCCGAACAAGGGCCTCGGTTTTGGTGCGCTGGCCCATCTGGGTGACGACGCTGCACGTCAAATCCTCAGCCAATTGCCGGTGCCGTGCCTGACCTTCAATTATCTTGGCCAGTTCGACGGCAGCTTCACCGAAGCCGACGGCGCCTTGTTCGTACCGTGCAGTGACGCGGCCGGTGATGAACTGGATGCTCGTGCGCCATTGGCCAACCAGTTGGCCCTCAATGGTCAGGTGTATGGCGGTGAACTGAACCTGGGCTGGACCTTCAGTCGCGAACGGTTCAATGAGGCGACCATTCAAGCGCTGGCCGACGATTACGCACTGGAACTGCAAGCGATGATCGCCCATTGCTGCCAGGCCGGTCAGCACGGCGTTACCCCGTCGGACTTCCCGCTGGCGCGCTTGAGCCAGGCACAACTGGACGGTTTGCCGCTGACGCCGCAATCGATCGAAGACCTGTATCCGTTGTCGCCGATGCAGCAGGGCATGTTGTTCCATGCCGTGTACCAGGAAACCACCGGCGATTACATCAACCAGATTCGCCTGGACGTCGACGGGCTCGACCCCGAGCGTTTCCATCAGGCCTGGCAAGCGGCGGTGGAGTCCCACGACATTCTGCGCACGCGCTTTGTCTGGCAGGGCGAACTGGAAAACCCGGTGCAGGTGGTCAGCAAGCACGCGCAGATGCCTTACAGCCTGCATGATTTACGCGCCCATCCGCAGTGCGATCAGGCCTTGCAGACGCTTGCCGACACGGAACGCCAACAGCTCAACTTGAGCGCACCGACCTTGTTGCGGTTGGTGATTGCGCGTATCGACGACCACCGTCATCACCTGATCTACACCAACCATCACATCCTGATGGACGGCTGGAGCAACTCGCAGTTGCTTGGCGAAGTGCTACAGCGTTACAGCGGCCAGTTCAACGCCGCACACAGCGGACGTTACCGCGATTACATCGCCTGGCTGCAACGCCAGGACTCGGCCGCCAGCGAAGCGTTCTGGACCCCGGCGCTGCTGGCGCTGGAAGAGCCGACGCGCCTGGCCCAGACCGTCGCAGTGCCGCAAGCGTCTACCGAAACCCAAGGTTACGGCGATCACTTCCAGGTGCTGGAGGCCGATCAAACCCTGCGTCTGGGCGAGTTCGCCCGGGCCGCGAAAGTCACCGTCAACACGCTGGTACAGGCGGCCTGGTTGCTGTTGCTGCAACGCTACACCGGCAAAACCACCGTGGCCTTCGGCGCGACGGTCGCTGGTCGTCCGGCAGACTTGCCGGGTGTCGAGCAGCAGATCGGGCTGTTCATCAACACCTTGCCGGTGATCGCCAGCCCTCGGGCCGAGCAATCGCTCGCTAGTTGGCTGCAAGCGGTGCAAGGGCAAAACCTGGCCTTGCGCGAGTTCGAACACACCGCGCTGTTCGATATCCAGCGCTGGGCCGGGCAGGGCGGTGAAGCGCTGTTCGACAACATTCTGGTGTTCGAGAACTACCCGATCGCCCAGGCCCTTGAGCAGGGAGCCCCGCAAGGGCTGCGCTTTGGTCCGGTGGCCAGCCGCGAGCAAACCAACTATCCGCTGACCCTGCTGGTGAGCCTCGACACGCAACTGTCGCTGCACTTCAGTTATCAGCGCGGCAGTTTTGCGCCGGCGACGGTGAGGCGATTGGCGGCTCATTTGCAGCACTTGTTGAGCCAGATGATCGACGCCGGTGAACGCTGTCTCGGCGAGTTGTTGCTGCTGGATGAAACCGAGCAGCAACAAGTGTTGCTGGATTGGAACCGTAGCGATGAAGGTTTCGCCCAGGAGCTGTGCATTCACCAGTTGATCGACCGTCAAGTCGCCGCCCAACCGGATGCGCAGGCGGTGACCTTCGCGGCCAAGCAACTGACTTACGCCGAACTCGACAGCCGCGCCAACCAACTCGCCCACAAGCTGATCGAGTTGGGCGTGGGCCCGGAAGTGCGGGTCGGCGTGGCGATGCAACGTTCCGACAGTCTGTTGGTGGCGCTGCTGGCGGTGCTCAAGGCCGGTGGCGCTTATGTGCCATTGGACCCGGATTATCCAGCCGACCGCGTGGCCTACATGCTCGACGACAGCCGTGCGCTGGTGCTGCTGACCGAGCAGGCTGTTGCGGCAACATTGAACGTGACGGCGGGCACTCAAGTGCTGTTGATGGACAACGCCGAGTCGTGGCTGGCCACTTACCCAAGCAGCGCACCGGTCACCCGTGTCACGCCGGATAACCTGGCCTACGTGATCTACACCTCCGGCTCCACCGGCAAGCCCAAAGGCGTGGCCATCGCCCATCGCAACGTGCTGGCGCTGATCGACTGGTCGCAATCGGTGTACAGCCGCGACGACATTCAGGGTGTGCTGGCTTCGACTTCGGTGTGTTTCGACCTGTCGGTATGGGAGCTGTTTGTCACCCTGGCCAACGGCGGCTCGCTGATCATCGCCCGCAACGCCCTGGAGCTGCCGCAACTGCCCGCCCGCGATCAGGTTCGCCTGATCAACACCGTGCCGTCGGCGATCAATGCGCTGCACAGTGCCGGGCAGATCCCGCCGAGCGTGCGCATCATCAACCTCGCCGGTGAGCCGCTGAAGCAGTCGCTGGTCGATGCGCTTTATGGGCAACCGACCGTGGCGCATGTCTACGATCTTTATGGCCCGTCGGAAGACACCACCTATTCCACCTGGACCCGTCGCGAAGCGGGTGGCACGGCGAACATTGGTCGCCCGCTCAAACACACCGCCAGCTATTTGCTCGACGCTGATCTGCACCCGGTGCCGCAGGGCGTATCGGCCGAGTTGTACCTGGCCGGTGCCGGCATCACTCGGGGTTACCTGGGGCGGCCGGGCATGACCGCCGAGAAGTACGTGCCGAACCCGTTCGCCAGCAACGGCGAGCGCCTGTACCGCACCGGCGATCTGACCCGCTATCAGGCCGATGGCGTGCTCGAGTACCGAGGCCGAATCGATCATCAGGTGAAGATCCGCGGTTTCCGCATCGAGCTGGGGGAAATCGAAGCGCGCCTGCTGGAGCAGCCAGCGGTCCGCGAAGTGGCGGTGTTGGCGCAGGAAGCCTTGGGCAATCAGCAACTGGTGGCCTACGTGGTCGCTTCACCACTGGAGCTCGATGATCAGCAGTCCCTACGCGATGAACTCAAGGCACGGCTCAGGGAGTCTTTGCCGGAATTCATGGTCCCGGCGCACCTGTTGTTCCTCGAACAATTGCCGCTGACGCCCAACGGCAAGCTCGACCGCAAGGCGTTGCCGACGGTGGAGGGCGGTCATTTACAGGGGCGTTATGTCGCCCCGCAGAGCGAGCGGGAGCAGCAGGTCGCGGCGATCTGGCAGCACGTACTGAAAGTCGAGCGTGTCGGCCTGCTGGATCACTTTTTCGAACTGGGCGGCCACTCGTTGCTGGCCGTCAATGTGGTTTCACGCCTGCAACTGGAACTGGGCCTGAAACTGACCCCACAACTGATTTTTCAACACCCCGTACTCACGGATTTCGTCAGCAGTCTGGCAACCGCAGGTGAGCAGGTCGATACGTTGAAACTGAGCAAGCTGGACGCCCTGCTTGACGAAATGGAGGAAGCTTGATGGATACCAATGTCGCTTTGAAGATCGCCCGGCGCTTCATTACTTTGCCGCTCGACAAGCGCAGGGTCTATCTGCAGAAGATGCTCGAGGAGGGCGTTTCACCGGCGAACCTGCCGATTCCCGAAACCCAGTCGCAGTTCGATCCGGTGCCGCTGTCTTTTGCTCAGGAGCGCCAGTGGTTCCTCTGGCAGATGGACCCCGACAGCGCCGCCTACAACATCCCCAGTGCCATGCAGTTGCAGGGCGAACTCGACATCGCGGCACTCGAACGCGGTTTCAATGCATTGATTGCCCGTCATCAAAGCCTGCGCACCACGTTCCGGCAGCAGGATGAGCAAGCGGTGCAGGTGATTCATCCGCACATGAACCTGACCGTCGCCGTGCATGAACTGGATGAAAGCCCCGATGCCCTGTCGCCAGAAGCGCAGATTCAAGCGTTCGTCGCCGAACAGGCCGGGCAGCCGTTCGACTTGGTCAACGGGCCGCTGTTGCGCGTCAGCCTGCTGCGCCTTGGTGCGCAGGAGCACGTGCTGACCCTGACCCAGCACCACATCGCCTCGGATGGCGCGTCGATGCGGGTCATGGTCGATGAACTGCTGCAACTGTACGGCGCTTACCGCCAGGGCCACGAACTCGCTTTGCCGGCGCTGTCGATCCAGTACGCCGACTATGGCATCTGGCAACGGCACTGGATGGAAGCCGGGGAGCGCGAGCGGCAACTGGACTACTGGCAGGCGCACTTGGGCAGCGAACATCCGGTGCTGGAATTGCCCACCGATTATCCGCGTCCGGCGGTGCAGAGCCTGCGTGGCGCCCGTCATGAGCTGGCGTTGCCGCCGGCACTGGGCGAGCGCTTGAGCGCCTTGGCCAAAAGCGAAAACGTCACCCTGTTCATGCTGTTGCTGGCGTCGTTCCAGACCTTGTTGCATCGCTACAGTGGCCAGGCCGAGATTCGCGTCGGCGTGCCCACCGCTAACCGCAACCGGGTCGAGACCGAACGGCTGATCGGCTTCTTCGTCAACACCCAGGTGCTCAAGACCGAGTTCGATGCTCAGGCCACGTTCAGCACGCTGCTGGCCCAGGTCAAACAGACCGCGATGGCCGCCCAGGCGCATCAGGACCTGCCTTTCGAGCAATTGGTCGAGGCCTTGCAGCCGGAACGCAGCCTGAGCTACAGCCCGCTGTTCCAGGTCATGTACAACCACCAGAGCACCGGCGCCAGCCAAAGCCGCCTGGGCACGGGCGAGTCGGCGCTGACGATCCGCCACTTGCATCAGCCATCGCGCACCGCGCAATTCGACCTGACCCTGGAAACCTTCGACGGCCCCGAGGGCCTCGGCGCACAACTGACCTATGCCACCGACCTGTTTGACGGCGCGACCATCGAGCGTCTGGCACGGCATTGGCAAAACCTGTTGGGCAGTATCGTTGCCGATCCGCAGCAGCGTGTAGGCGAACTAGGTCTGCTCGACGAAACCGAACAACAGCAGGTGCTGGTCGACTGGAACTGCAGCGCCGCCGAATACCCGACTGACCGTTGCATTCATCAATTGATCGAAGCCCAGGCCCGGCGCACGCCAGAGGCCACGGCGTTGGTGTTCGACGGGCAATCCCTGAGTTATGCACAACTCAATCGCCAGGCCAACCAGTTGGCCCATCGGCTGATCGAACGGGGCGTCGGCCCGGATCAGTTGGTCGGTATCGCCATCGACCGCAGCCTGGAAATGCTGATCGGGCTGTTGGCGATTCTCAAGGCGGGCGGTGCCTACGTGCCGCTGGACCCGCAATACCCTGAAGACCGTCTGGCGCACATGATCGAAGACAGTGGCTTGCAACTGCTGCTGACCCAGGCGCATTTGACCGGGCAACTGCCGATTCCGGCTGGCGTGCAAACCCTGTTGCTCGACCCGCAAGGCGAGCACGCTCGCGGTTACAGCGAAGCCGATCCGCAGGTAGCGCTCAGCGGTGAACACCTGGCGTATGCGATTTACACCTCCGGTTCCACCGGCAAGCCCAAAGGGGTGATGGTGCGCCATCAGGCGCTGGTGAACTTGGTGGTGAGCATGGTCAAGGAGCCGGGCATCGAGGCCCGGGACCGCATGCTGTCGTTGACCACGTTTTCGTTCGATATTTTCGGCCTGGAGATCTACGGCTCGCTGCTCAGCGGTGCCCGTGTGGTGCTGGTGGACAAGCACACCGCCCAGGATCCGCAAGCGCTGCTGGAGATGATCCGGCAGCAGCAAGTCACCGTGGTGCAAGCCACGCCGTCGACCTGGCGCATGCTGCTCGACCACGAACAGGCGCCCACCCTCCAGGGTTGTAAATTCCTCTGCGGCGGCGAAGCGCTGGCCGATGACCTGGCCCAACGCATGCTCGGCCTGGCGGGGCAGGTCTGGAACCTTTATGGCCCGACCGAAACCACCATCTGGTCGGCGGCCTGGCAGCTGACCCGCGAGCAGCGCCAGCCGTACCTGGGCAAACCGATTGCCAACACCACGCTGTACATTTTGGGCGATGACCTGACGCCGAACCCGGCGGGCTCGATTGGCGAACTGCTGATCGGCGGGGACGGCCTGGCCCGTGGGTATCACGACCGAGCGGCAATGACCGCCGAGCGCTTCCTGCCCGACCCGTTCGGCAACGGCGCGCGGCTGTACCGCACCGGCGACCTGGCGCGCCATCGTCACGACGGCGTGCTCGAATACATGGGGCGTATCGACCATCAAGTGAAGATCCGCGGTTTCCGCATCGAACTGGGTGAAATCGAAGCGCGTCTGCTGGAGCTGCCAGCGGTCCGCGAAGTCGCGGTGCTGGCGCAGGAAGCCCTGGGCAGCCAGCAACTGGTGGCCTATGTGGTCGCGCCGCAACTGGACCTCGATGCCGCCGACGAGCAACTGCGTCTGCGCGATGAACTCAAGGCGCGGCTCAAGGAATGCCTGCCGGAATTCATGGTCCCGGCGCACCTGCTGTTTCTCGCCAGCCTGCCGCTGACACCTAACGGCAAACTCAATCGCAAGGCGTTGCCAGCGGTGGACGCGAGCCAGTTACAGGCGCGTTATGTCGCCCCACAGAGCGAGCGGCAACAGCAAGTCGCGGCCATCTGGCAGGACGTACTGAAGCTGGACCGCGTGGGCCTGACCGACAACTTCTTCGAGCTGGGCGGGCACTCCCTGCTGGTGACCCAAGTGGTGTCGCGGGTGCGTCGGGTGCTGGGCATTCAGGTGCCGTTGCGCAGCCTGTTCGAGCACAGCACCCTGGAGGATTTCGTCCAGGCGCTGGGCGCCGAGCCGGGCGAACAGTCACCGCCGATGACCCGGGTCGACCGTGACCAACCGCTGGCGCTGTCCTTTGCCCAGGAGCGTCAATGGTTCCTGTGGAAAATGGACCCCGACAGCGCCGCCTACAACATCCCGACCGCGCTGCGGATGCGCGGCGCGCTGGACAAAAATGCCCTGCAACGCAGCTTCGAGGCGCTGGTGGAGCGCCACGAAAGTTTGCGCACAGCGTTCGTCGAGGAAGATGGCCGCACCTGGCAGGTGATTCGCCCGCAAGGCCGCATCAGTTTTGTCGAGCAACGTCTGGCTGCCAGCGATGAAGCGAGCATCAAGGCCTTCGTCGAACAGGAGACGCAACGCCCGTTCGATGTACTCGACGGCTCGTTGGTGCGCTTCGTTCTGCTGCAGGTGGGCGAGCAGGATCACGTGCTGATTCTGACCCTGCACCACATCGTCTCCGACGCCTGGTCGTTGCAGGTGATGATCGACGATTTGATGGGCCTGTATGCGGCGATCAGCCAGGGCCGGCCGGCCGAATTGCCGCCACTGCCGGTGCAGTACGCCGACTATGCGGTGTGGCAGCGTCAATGGATGGCCGCCGGCGAACGGGATCGGCAGTTGGCCTACTGGTGCGAAAAACTCGGCAGCGAACAGCCGCTGCTGGAGCTGCCACTGGATCATCCGCGTCCGGCGCAGCAAAGTTTCCGTGGCGCGCGTCTGCCGATTGCCCTCGACGAATCCCTGAGCAATGCCCTGAAGGCCTTGTCCCGACGGGAAAACGTCACGCTGTTCATGCTGTTGCTCGGCTCGTTCCAGACCTTGCTGCATCGCTACAGCGGCCAGGCCGATATCCGCGTCGGCGTGCCGATTGCCAACCGTAATCGGCTGGAGACCGAGCGTCTGATCGGCTTCTTCGTCAACACTCAAGTGCTGCGCGCCGAGTTCGACGGCCAGCTGACGGGCGCGCAATTGCTGCAACAGGTGAAGCAGACGGCCATGGCGGCGCAGATGCATCAGGACCTGCCGTTCGAGCAACTGGTCGATGCGCTGCAACCGCAACGCAACCTGAGTCACAGCCCGCTGTTCCAGGCGATGTTCAACCATCGCAGCGAAGCGGCCTCAACGCTGGCCGAATCGTTGCCGGGCATCGAGCTGGCAAACCTCAGTTGGGAACACCGCACCGCGCAGTTCGACCTGACCCTGGACACCAGTGATAACCCGCAAGGCCTGCACGCGTCGCTGACCTACGCCACTGATTTGTTCGAGCCATCGACCATCGAGCGCATGGGCCGGCATTGGCTGAATCTGTTGCAGGGCCTGGTCGAGGACATCCACCGCCCGGTCGGGCAATTGGCGTTGCTCGATGACCGCGAGCGGCAATTGACGGTCGCCGGTTGGAACGCCACCGCTGTCGACTACCCGTTGCATCGCAGCGTGCAGGCGCTGATCGAAGAGCAGGTCGGTAAAACCCCGCAGGCGTGTGCGCTGGTGTTTGCCGAGCAACGCTTGAGCTACGCCGAACTCAATGGCCGCGCCAACCAACTGGCTCACGTGCTGATCGAGCAGGGCGTCGGCCCGGATGTGCTGGTGGGCATCGCGGTCGAGCGGTCGGTGGAAATGGTCGTGGGCCTGCTGGCGATTCTCAAGGCGGGCGGTGCCTATTTGCCGTTGGACCCGGAATACCCACAGGAACGTTTGGCCTACATGTTTGAAGACAGCGGCATCCAGTTGCTGCTGACCCAGAGCCATTTGCTTGAGCAATTGCCGATTCCGGCCGGCATTCGCAGCCTGGTGCTGGATCAGGACGGCGACTGGCTGGAAGGCCGCAGCGATGCCAACCCTGGCGTTGATCTCGACGGGGAAAACCTTGCCTATGTGATCTACACCTCGGGCTCCACCGGCAAACCCAAAGGCGCGGGCAACCGTCATTCGGCACTGATCAATCGTCTGTGCTGGATGCAACAGGCCTATCGGCTCGACGCCACGGACAGCGTGCTGCAAAAGACCCCGTTCAGTTTCGACGTGTCGGTCTGGGAGTTCTTCTGGCCGCTGCTGACCGGTTCGACCCTGGTGGTGGCCGCGCCGGGTATTCATCGTGATCCGGCGCAGTTGATCGAACTGATCACCGCGCAACGCATCACCACGCTGCACTTCGTACCGTCGATGTTGCAGGCGTTCCTGCAAGACCCTGCGGTGGGCCAGTGCCGCAGCCTGACCCGGATTGTCTGCAGCGGCGAAGCCCTGCCAGTGGACGCGCAGCAGCAAGTGTTTGCCAAGCTGCCGAATGCCGGGCTGTACAACCTCTACGGCCCGACCGAAGCGGCCATCGACGTCACGCACTGGACGTGCATCGAGGAAGGGCGCGACAGCGTGCCGATCGGCCAGCCGATCGCCAACCTGGGCACTTACATTCTCGATCACGAGTTGTCGCCGGTGCCGGTGGGCGTGATTGGTGAGTTGTACCTGGGCGGCGAAGGCCTGGCCCGGGGTTATCACCGTCGCCCATCGCTCACGGCAGAGCGCTTCGCGACCAGCCCGTTCGGTGACGGCCAGCGTCTGTACCGCACCGGCGACCTGGCGCGTTATCGCGCCGACGGGGTGATCGAATACGCCGGACGCATGGACCATCAAGTGAAAATCCGTGGCCTGCGCATCGAATTGGGCGAGATCGAAGCGCGCCTGGCCGAACACGACGAAGTCCGGGAAACCGTGGTCATCGCCCAGGACGGCACGCTGCTGGTGGCGTATGTGGTGCCGGCCCGCGACGCATTGCTGCACGCTGACGACGAAACTCGCAACGCCTTGCAGCGCCGCCTCAAGGAACACCTGAGCCAGACATTGCCGGACTACATGGTCCCGCAGCATTGGCTGTGGCTGGAAAAAATGCCGGTCAGCCCCAACGGCAAACTGGAACGCAAGGCGTTGCCCAAGGCCGACACCACGGTCAGCAGCAAGGCTTACACCGCCCCAACCACTGCCACCGAACAGGCGTTGGTGGCGATCTGGCAAAGCGTGCTGGGGCGGCCGCAGGTGGGAATCAGCGACAACTTCTTCGAGCTGGGCGGCGATTCGATCATCTCGATCCAGGTGGTCAGCCGGGCGCGTCAGGCGGGGATACATTTCAGCCCTAAAGACCTGTTCCTGCACCAGAACGTGCAAAGCCTCGCGGCGGTGGCGAAGGTCGGCGACAGCGACTTGCGCATCGACCAGGGCCCGGTCACTGGCGACACGCCGCTGCTGCCATTCCAGCAGTTGTTCTTTGAGCGCGAGATGGCCGAGCCGCACCACTGGAACCAGTCGGTGCTGCTCAAGTCCGCCAAACCTCTGCACGCCCAACACCTGGAGCGTGCGTTGCAGGCACTGGTCAGCCATCACGACGCGTTGCGTCTGGCCTTCACCCATCAGGGCGATAACTGGACCGCACAGCATCGCTCCCCGGCCGAGCAACAGGCGCTCTGGCAACAGTCGCCGCTGCTGTGGACCGCCGATGTCGCCGATGCGGCGGCACTCGAGCAGTTGGGCGAACAGGCACAGCGCAGCCTCGAACTGGCGAGCGGTAATCTGCTGCGCGCGGTGCTGGCGAACATGGCCGATGGCAGCCAGCGACTGTTGCTGGTGATCCATCACCTGGTGGTCGACGGCGTGTCCTGGCGCATTCTGCTTGAAGACCTGCAACAGACCTATGAGCAGTTGCAGGCGGGCCAAACGCTCACATTGCCGGCCAAGACCAGTGCCACCCAGGCCTGGGCGCGACGCTTGCAACAACATGCCGACAGCCCGGCGATGCAGGCTCAGCTGACGTTCTGGCAAGGGCAATTGCAGGATGCGCGCAATGACTTGCCCTGCGATCGACCCCAGGGCGAGTTGCACAACCGCCACGCTTTGCATGTGCAAACCCGCCTGAACAAACAGCAAACCCGCCAGCTGCTGCAGGAGGCGCCGGCGGCCTATCGCACGCAGGTTAACGACCTGTTGCTGACGGCGCTGGCGCGGGTGATTGCGGACTGGACGGGCGACGCCTCGACCCTGATCCAGCTCGAAGGCCACGGTCGCGAGGCGCTGTTCGACGAACTCGATTTGAGCCGCAGCGTGGGTTGGTTCACCAGCCTGTTCCCGGTTCGGCTGACCCCGGCGAGCACGCCGCAGGACTCGATCAAGACGATCAAAGAACAACTGCGGGCGATCCCCGATAAAGGCCTGGGCTTTGGCGCGCTGCGCTACCTGGGCAATGACAGTACCCGGCAAATGCTGCAAGCCTTGCCCGTGCCGCGCATTACCTTCAACTACCTGGGCCAGTTCGATGCCGGGTTCGGCGACGAGGCGGGTGCACTGTTCACCCCGGCCAGCGAATCGGCGGGCGCGGAGCAAAGTCCGCTGGCGCCGCTGGACAACTGGCTGACCCTCAATGGCCGGGTGTATGGCGGCGAATTGAGTATCGGCTGGACGTTCAGCGGGCAGATGTTCGATCCGTCGACCATCGAACGATTGGCGCAGGCTTATGCGCAGGAACTGGGGCTGTTGATCGAGCACTGCTGTGAGACTCGGCATCAGGGGCTGACACCGTCGGACTTCCCGCTGGCCGGGTTGACGCAACGCCAGCTTGATTCATTGCCCGTGACGCCACGTCAGGTCGAAGACATTTACCCGCTGTCACCGATGCAGCAAGGCATGCTGTTCCATACCCTCTACGAGCAGCAGGCCGGCGATTACATCAATCAGCTGTGCGTGGATGTCGAAGGCTTGAACGTCGAGCGTTTCCGCGAGGCCTGGCAAGCGGTAATGGATGCGCACGATGTACTGCGCAGCAGTTTTGTCTGGGACGGCGAGTTCAAGCGTCCGTTGCAGGTGATTCACAAGCAGCTGGCCGTGCCGTTCACCTTCCATGACTGGCGCGACCACAGCGATGTGGCCCTGGCGCTCAGCGAACTGGCGGCCGCGCAGCGCCAGCAGGGTTTTGACCTTGCCGCCGCACCGTTGCTGAACCTGACGGTGGTGCGTCTCGACACTGCGCGTTTTCACCTGATCTACACCAGCCATCACATCTTGATGGACGGCTGGAGCAATTCGCAGCTGCTCGGGGAAGTGCTGCAACGCTACAGCGGCCAGGTGCCGGCGAACACGGCGGGGCGTTATCGCAACTACATCGAATGGCTGACGCAACAGGACGCGCAGGTCACCGAAGGTTTCTGGAAAGGCCAGTTGGCCGGGTTCGATGAGCCGACCCGGTTGGCCAAGGCGCTGGTGTGGACCGGCAGCGATGCGGCCAACACCGCTCAAGGCGAGCACTTCCTGACCCTGGACCAGGCGCAGACCGCCGGGCTCAATACGTTTGCACGGGAACATAAAGTCACCCTCAACACCCTGGTGCAGGCAGCCTGGCTGTTGCTGTTGCAACGCTATACCGGGCTAGACACGGTCAGCTTCGGCGCCACGGTGTCCGGACGTCCGGCACAACTGGCCGGGGTCGAACAGCAGATCGGCCTGTTCATCAACACTTTGCCGGTGGTCGCCAGCCCACGGGCCGAACAGCCGTTGGCGCAGTGGCTACAACAGGTGCAGGCGCAGAACCTTGCCTTGCGTGAGCAAGAACACACCGCGCTGTTCGACATCCAGCGTTGGGCCGGGCAGGGCGGCGAAGCGCTGTTCGACAACATTCTGGTGTTCGAGAACTACCCGATCTCCGAAGCCCTGCAACAGGGCGCACCGCAAGATCTGCGCTTCGGTGAAGTGGGTAACTTCGAACAAACCAATTACCCGTTGACCCTGTCGGTCAATCTCGGCGCCGAGTTGTCGTTTCAACTGAGTTTCGATCGTCAGCAGTTCGATGACGCCGCGATTGAACAACTGGCCGGGCATCTCGCGCACCTGCTGTTGCAGATGGTCGAGGCACCTGCCGCCAGTGCCGTGGGCGATCTGGCCCTGGTCTCGACCGCTGTGCGCGAGCCGCTGGCGCTGCCGGTCGATGACGTGTGCGTGCAGCGTTTGTTTGAACGGCAAGCCGAACGCACGCCGCACGCGCTGGCGTTGATTTTCGACGAGCAACGCCTGAGTTATGCCCAGCTCAATGCCCAGGCCAACCAATTGGCCCGCGTGCTGCTGCAACACGGCGTCGGCCCCGAAGTGCTGGTGGGCATTGCGGTCGAGCGTTCGACGCAGATGATCATTAGCCTGCTGGCGGTGCTCAAGGCCGGTGGCGCCTACGTGCCGCTGGACCCGGAGTACCCGGCCGAGCGACTGGGCGCGATGATCGAGGACAGTGGTCTGCGTGTGCTGTTGACCCAAAGCCACCTCGTGCCGAAGTTGCCAGAAGCTGCGGGTGTGACCGTCCTGAGCCTGGATCAACTGGATTACCCGACCCGGACCGACAATCTGCCGCAGCGCAGCGGCCCGCAAAACCTGGCGTATGTGATGTTCACCTCGGGCTCCACCGGGCGCCCGAAAGGCGTTGGCATCACTCAATCGGCGCTGACCCGTCATGCCCGGGTGGCCCTGGATTTCCTCGGCCTCACGCCGCAGGACCGCTCGCTGCAATTTGCCACGTTCAACTTCGATGCCTTTGTCGAGCAGCTTTACCCGGCACTGATTTGCGGTGCCTCGGTGGTGCTGCGCGGGCCGGACATCTGGGACAGCGAGACCTGGTATCGCGAATTGCGCGACAAGCAGTTCAGCGTCAGCGACCTGACCACCGCCTACTGGAATATGTTGGCCAAGGACCTCGTGGCGACGGGTCATCGTGACTATGGCGCGTTGCGCCAGGTGATCGTCGGTGGCGAAGCCATGCCGCCGGAAGGTGTTGCCGCCTGGGGCCAGGCCGGGCTGGGCCATGTGCGTCTGCTGAATACCTACGGCCCGACCGAAGCCACGGTCAGCGCCACGCTGTTCGATTGCAGCGACTACGTGTCCGGCCGCGACCCGTTGCCGGTGACCATGCCGATTGGCCGGGCGTTGGGCGGCCGGGCGATTCATGTACTCGACACCCAGGGCCAACCGGCGCCGGTCGGTGTGGTCGGTGAACTGGTGATTGGCGGTGAGCTGCTCGCACGGGGCTACTTCCAGCGCCCGGAATTGACCGCCGAACGCTTCATTCCCGACCCGTTCGATCCACTGGGCGGTGGCCGCGTGTACCGCACCGGCGACCTCGCGCGTTATCGCGCCGACGGCGTGATTGAGTACGTCGGGCGGGTCGATCATCAAGTGAAGATTCGTGGATTGCGCATCGAGCTCGGTGAAATAGAAACCCATCTGCTGCGGGTTCCTGCGGTGCGTCAGGCACTGGTGGTGGCGCAACCGGGCGCCATCGGTCAGCAATTGGTGGCGTACGTGGTGTTCGACGATCCGGCGCAAGCCAGCGCCGATTCATCCACGCTGGCGGCGTTGCGCGGTGACATCAAGGCACGCTTGAAGGCCAGCCTGCCGGATTACATGGTTCCGGCCCATGTGCTGTTCCTCGAAGGCCTGCCCCTGAGCCCGAATGGCAAGATCGATCGCAAGGCCTTGCCGGGCGTCGATGCCAATCTGGCGGCGTTGGACTATGTCGCGCCTGAAGGTGCACTGGAACAGCAGATCGCTACGGTCTGGCAGGACGTGCTGGAACTGCAACAGGTCGGCCGCGACGATCACTTTTTCGAACTGGGCGGGCATTCCCTGCTCGCCACGCAAGCGGTCTCGCGCCTGCGCAAACTCACGGCCTGTACGTTGAGCCTGCGCGACCTGTTCAGCCATCCGCGACTCAAGGACCTGGCGGCGTGGATCGCGCAGCAGCAGGGCACACCTGAGCCGAACGGCCACCACGGTGTGGTGCTCAAGGCCCATGGCACCCGGCACAGCGCACCGTTGTCGCTGGTGCAGCGTCGCTTGTGGATCGCCGAGCAATTGTCCGGCGGCACCGCGGCCTATGGCATGCCGATGGCCTTGCGTTTGCGTGGTGAGTTGTCGGTGGAACGGCTGATCAGCAGTTTCGCCGAGGTGGTGCGCCGCCATGAAGTGCTGCGCACCGCGTATACCCAGGACGATGAAGGTGACCCGATTGCCGTGATCGCCGAGCAGGTTGAACTGGATTTCCCGGTGATCGATTTGTCCGGTCTGTCCCGCAGTGCCCAGGAAGAATGGGTGGCACAAGCGGCACTGGAAAACGCGCGCACGCCGATTGATATGGAACACGCGCCACTGTTGCGTGGGCGGATCCTGCACCTGGGGCCGACCGAGCATGTGATGCTGTATGCGATGCACCACATCATTTCCGATGGCTGGTCGATGGGCTTGCTGGTCAACGAACTGGTGGAGATTTACCACCGTATCAAGGCCGGTGACCTGACCCCGTTGCCGGCGCTGGAGGTGCAGTATTCCGACTTCGCGCTGTGGCAGCAGGAGCTGGAACAGCAAGGCGTGCTGGCGCGTCAGGTCGAGTACTGGAAAGCGCGGCTCGCGGGCTATGACGGGCAACTGAAGTTGCCATCGGACAACCCCCGTGGCTTGACACCGTCCTATGCGGGTGACTCGGTGCAGTTCCAGCTCACCACGCCACTCAGCACGGCCTTGCGCCAGTTGTCGATGGACGCGGGCGTCACGCTGTACAGCACGCTGCTGGCGTCGTTCCAGGTGTTGTTGCACCAGGTCAGCGGCGTTGCGGATGTGTTGGTCGGTGCCGACGTGGCCGGGCGTGAACAGCCGGAGCTTGAGCGGTTGATCGGCTTCTTCGTCAACGTCTTGCCGTTGCGTTCGCAGTTCGACGCCACCACGCCGTTCGCCCGATTCCTGGGCCAGACCCAGGAATCCCTGCTCAGTGCCCTGGAGCATCAGGACCTGCCGTTCGACATGATCGTTGACGCCTCGGACGTGCCGCGGCACAAGGGCATGAATCCGCTGGTGCAAGTGTTGTTCGTGATGAACAACCTGCCGGGACGCACCCAGGCCATCGGCGGTTTGAGCGTGGAATCGCTGCCGGCGCTGGAGACCCATTCTAAATTCGACATGGCGTTGTTCGTTGACGATGAAGCAGGGCAATTGCTGGGTAATTGGCAATTCGCCACAACCTTGTTCGGACACGAGCGCATCCAGCACCTGGTGAAGGCCTGGATAGCCCTGTTGGAACAGATCGTCGCTGATCAGGACATTCAATTGGGAGCTATCAGCATGCCAGTCGACAATTTAGCGGTGGCCGCCAAGCCTGCCGTCCCCGGACCCAAGGCCGACAAACTCGGCAAGTTCCTCAAGCGCGGCGCCGCCCCGGCGGCCAAGGCCCGACCAGCGCCGATCCGCGAATCGCTGATCGCCGCACCACAGCCGTTCCCGCTGCTGCTGGAACCTAACGAGCCGCATCTGGACTTGATCGAGTGGATCAACAACAACCGGCCGCTGATCGAAGAAAAACTCGCCAGGCACGCCGGGATTCTGTTCCGTGGTTTCGAACTGGACGGCATTCAGGGCTTCGAGGCGTTTGCCGAAGCGATCCAGCCAGGGCTTTACGGCCAGTACGGCGATCTGCCGAAGAAAGAGGGCGGCAAGAACACCTACCGTTCCACGCCGTACCCGGAACGCAAGATGATCCTGTTCCACAACGAGAGCTCCCATCAGGACCGCTGGCCGCGCAAGCAGATGTTCTATTGCGAGCAAGCCGCGCCCATTGGCGGTGCGACTCCAGTGGTGGATTGCCGGTTGATGTACGAAAAACTGCCGGCGGACCTGCGGGACAAGTTCGAGGAAAAAGGCCTGCTTTACGTGCGCACCTTCACCGACAACCTCGACGTGTCCTGGCAGCACTTCTTCAAGACTGAAGACCGTGCCGAAGTCGAGGCCCGTTGCCGGGCCGGCGGCATCGAATGGCGCTGGCTCGACAACAATGAACTGCAAACCCGCACCCCAGGGCCGGCCATCATTCGTCACCCGGTGACCGGCGCCAAATCGTTCTTCAACCAGGTGCAACTGCATCACATCTATTGGCTGGAGCCGGACGTGCGGGAAGACCTGTTGTCGATGTTCGGCCTGGACCGCTTGCCGCGCCACGTGTTCTACGGCGACGGCACGCCGATCGAAGATGAAGTGATGCAACGCATCGGTGACTTGTACGAAGAATGCGCGGTGCGTTTCGACTGGCAAAAAGGCGACGCCATCCTGCTCGACAACATGCTGGTGGCCCATGCCCGTGATCCGTTCGAAGGCCCGCGCAAGATTGTCGTGGCCATGGGCGATATGTTCGACCGCAGCGCCCTTGAACGCGAAATGAACACCGAGGAAACCGGAGCATGAACGAGGTATCGATGGACCGGCAGGACCTGGGTTACGCCTTGACGCCTGAACAGCAACGGTGGCTGGAGCAGTTGCCCAAGGCCCCGGCCTGTGGTGATGCGCTGCATTTCCTGGAGATCGAGATCCGCGGCGCCCTCGATCCGCAGCGGGTGCAAAACGCACTGGATCGCTTGCTGGCGCAACAGCCGATGCTGGTTGCGCGGCTGGGCAAGGCGCCGGGATTCCATGGTGTCCGACAGTTCGTCGGGGGGGCGGAGCGCTTCCCGCTGAGCGTGCAGGCGCGGGTCGATACCCCGGCCGGTATTCAGGCTCAGCTCACCGAATGGGCGGAACGTGCTTTTGTCGTCGGTGAATCCGAGGGCGCGCAAGCGGTGCTCTATCGCCTGGCCGATGATCAATGGAAATTGGTCTTGGGCCTGGCCCGGCACAGCCTCGATCAAAGCGGCGTGCGGTTGCTGTATCAGCAATTGGTGCGGGCCTATGGGCAACCAACGGCGGCGGACGATGATGAAGAGACCGGTGAATTCACCCAGTACCTGGAATGGCGCAGTGAAGTGGTGCTCGACGAAGACGCGGCCGGCGCACGTATTTACTGGCAGGAACACCTGCAAGGCGTCGATCCTGATCTGAGTACTCCGTGGCTGGCCTATCGCAACGGCAATCCTCGATTGTCGTCGGCCACTGAATCGCTGGCGCTCACGCTCGATCCGGCACTGCGCAGCGGTTTGCAGCAAGTGGCCGGGGCGTTGGAGCAATCGCCGAGTGTGGTGCTGCAAGCGGCCTGGTGGCTGTTGCTGGGTCGGCTCAGCGGGCATCAACAGGTGCTGGTCGGTGTGCGGCATGACAGTCGCGAAGATTACCAATACTTCAGCGATGCCGTGGGCGTGTTCGAGAAAACCCTGCCGCTGAACCTGCCACTGACGGCGAATGCTGGGTTCAGCACCTGGGTGGCAGAGTTGGCGGCGCGTCTGGATGAGCACCGTACATGGCAGGAGTACTGGGCGCCTGAACTGGCGCCTACGGCGGCTCGCCCGGCGTATGGTTTTGCCGTGTGCCGGGCCATGCAAGCCGCGACGTCCGCTGATCTGCAATGGACTCCGCGTTCGGCAGTGCGCGAAGCGCTGTTTGAATTAATGCTTGAACTGGAAACGGACGAGGCGGGCAATGCCCACGCGTTCCACCTGCATTACAACGCGTCCCGTTACTCGGTTCAGGCGATGGAAGGGTTGCTGGAGCAGTTGCGCGTATTGCTCGAAAACATCGTTGCCAATCTTCACGCCGAACTCGGTCAACTGAACGTGTTGGGAGCCGCCGAACAACAGCGCTTGCTGGCGATCAACCCGCCAGTGCGAGCACGGGTCGATAGCCGGTTCTTGCCGCAGCGCATTGCCGACTGGGCCCGGACCACGCCGCAAGCCATCGCCTTGACTGACGGCGATCGACGTCTGAGTTACGGGCAGTTGCAGGCGAAGGTCGAGGTGTTGGCCCAGGCATTAAAAGCCCAGGGGGTGGCGCCAGGGGCTATCGTCGCGCTGGCCTTGCCACGCTCGGCGGAGCTGGTGATCGCCATGCTCGCGGCGTGGCGCATCGGCGCCGCGTACCTGCCGCTGGACCCGCAATGGCCGCAAGCCCGTCAAGCCTTGATGCTGGAACAGGCCGGCGCTGCGTTGCTGCTGGTCGACGCCGGGCACATCGCGCAATGGCACGATTATCCGTTGCCCCTGGCGACCGTGGATCGTGTGCTGCAATCGGCGCCGGCGAGCACGTCGGCCATCACCCTCGACACACAGGGCGATCAGGCGGCGTACGTGCTGTTCACCTCCGGCTCCACCGGTATGCCGAAAGGCGTGGTCATCGAGCATCGGCAATTACTTAATTACACCGCTCACGTCAGCCAGGCCCTGGGGCTGGAGCAATGCCAGCAGTTCGGCTTCACCTCCACGGTGGCGGCAGACCTGGGCAACACGGCGCTGTTCGGCGCCTTGTTCAACGGCGCCGCACTGCATGTGGCCAGCGATGAGCAAATGCAGGACGGCAATTTGTTTGCCGACTTCCTGCAACGGCAAGCCATCGATTGCCTGAAGATCGTTCCGTCGCACCTGGCTGCGCTGCTCGACAGCGAACGCGCGCAACTGCCGCGCACGCTGGTGCTGGGTGGCGAGCCGATTGCCCAGGCATTGGTGCAACGGATCGCCGGTTTGCGCAGTGATTGCCGGGTGTTCAATCACTACGGCCCGACCGAGGCCACGGTCGGCGTGCTGGTTCATCCGCTGGATCTGGAGGCGGCGGTGCCTGACGCCGGCGTTCTGTCCCGGGTGTTGGGCAACAATCAGGTGTTTGTACTCGACGATAACCGGCAACTGGCGCCGGTCGGTGTGCTGGGCGAGTTGTACCTCGGCGGCGCGCAGTTGTGTCGCGGCTACGTGAATGTCGAGGCCGATTCGCAAGTGTTCATCCAGAGCCCGTTCAATCCGCAGGAGCGCCTGTACCGCACCGGCGACCTGGCCCGCTATCGCCCGGATCTGGCGATTGCGTTGCACGGTCGGCGCGATCAGCAAATCAAGGTACGGGGTTTCCGTATCGAACTGGCAGAGATCGAAGCCGAGTTACTGCGTGTGCCGCAGGTCGCGCAAGCACTGGTGTTGCCGGGGCCGTCCGCGCAAGACGGGATGCTCGCGTTCATCGTGCCGCATCAGGCGCCTTCGGCGACTTTGCTCGATGCCGTTCGCGACGAACTGGCGCTGCGCCTGCCCAGTGTGATGCTGCCGCAGCACTTGCAATTGATCGACAGCTTCCCGCGACTGGCCAACGGCAAGGTTGACCGCAAGGCCTTGCAACAACTCGCGTCCACCTCGGCTGACGATGAAGGCATGCAACCCCGCGATGCTCTTGAGCAATTGCTGGTGACGCGCATGGCGCAGTTGCTGGGGGTTGAGCGTCTGGGCATCGACCGGGACTTTTTCGCCGCTGGGGGCCATTCCTTGTTGGTGATCAAACTGGTGGCCGGCATTCGCAAGTTGTTGCAGTGCGAAATCCAGCCGGGCGTGGTGTTTGACCATCCGACCGTGGCGGGTCTGGCGGCGGCGTTGCGCTCCCGAGAAAGCAGTCCGGGTCAGTTGGAGAAAATCGCCCAGGCGCGGTTGCGTCTGGACAACATGAGCCCCGAAGAAAAAGCGTTGCTCACCGAAAAAGCCCGGCAACTGCAGAACGCCAAGGCTGCACAAAACGGTTGAAGTAGCAGAAAAAAAGGCCGACGCCCAATGCGTCGGCCTTTTTTTTGAATTTTTGTGCAAATGATAAATAAACTCATTCCGGTTTTTGCGCGGTGCTGCGTCTTACTTACGTAAGCAGATAAATCGAGCCGGGCAGGGTAGCCACAGGGTTCAGTTTTTCCCAGCCGTACACATTTTTACCGCTGCCCGGACAAACGATCGTGCCCGGGGAGGGGCCGGTCATCGACTTGCGACACGTTGCCCGAGATGGCAGCCGATCCAGGTGGTTCACAGGTCCAGGCAGCGGCAGGGCACTCGATTGCCCATGGATCCTATCCATTTCAATTAAAAATAGAGAGCACGATGTCAGCAATTCATGAGTTGAAACCTCTGTTCAAGGCCTTGGTCATTGCCCGAACCTTGCGCTCGCGTCGCTCGTTGGCCGGTCTGGGCATGGCTTGCCTGCTGCCGCTCAGCGCGCAGGTCCACGCGGAAGACTTCACCCTCGACATTCCTGCCCAGCCTTTGCCCCAGGCGTTGCAGGCGTTTGGCACGCAGACCAATCAGCAGGTGATCTACAGCGCCGATGACATGGCCGGCCTGCGCAGCACACGCGTCAGCGGCAAGTTGAGCAGCGAAGCGGCGATTGCCCAATTGCTCAAGGGCACGGGCGTGCACTACAGCTTTGAAGGCAACACGCTGATGGTGGTACGCGGCAGTTCGACCGAGGGTCTGGAACTGGGCGCCACCACCATCAACGCGCACCAGGTGGGCGCGACCACCGAAGGTTCGAATTCCTACACCTCGAATGCCGTGACCATCGGCAAGGGCACCCACACCCTCAAGGAAATTCCGCAGTCGGTCACGGTGATGACCCGCAAGCAAATGGATGATCAGGACATCGTCGATCTCAAGGACGCCGCCAACAAGACCACCGGACTGGTCGGTGCCCAAGGCGTCGGCAGAGGTTTGATCCTCTCTTCGCGCGGTTTCCAGATTGATGACTGGCAGTACGACGGTGTGCCGATCCCGCGCAACACTTACGCGCTGGGCAACTGGGCCACGCAGGACTTGATTTTCTTCGACCGCATGGAAGTGCTGCGCGGTGCGTCGGGCCTGCTGCAAGGCACCGGCAGCCCGGGTGGCGCGGTCAACCTGGTGCGCAAGCGCGGTCAGGCCACACCGACCGTGACCCTGACCGGCAAGGCTGGCTCCTGGGATCACTACGGTCTGCAACTGGACGCGGGCGGGCCGTTGAACCAGAACGGCACCATTCGTGGACGTTTCGTGGCCGACCAGGACGACACCCACACATTCGTTGATTCCGAATGGTACAAGACCACCTCGCTGTACGGCGCGCTGGACTTCGATCTGAGCGAAGCCACCACCGTGGGCGTGGCGGTCAGCCAGTCCGACGGCGAATCGCGCTCGAATGTCCGCGGCTTCCCGCGTTACTCCGACAGTAAACCCATCGACCTGCCGCGCAGCACGTACACCGGGGCGAAGTGGAACCATTCGGATATCGACGTCACCACGCTCTACACCGATCTGGAACACCGTTTCAACGACGACTGGGCCTTCAAGGTCGGCGCCGTGCGCATGACGGAAACCAACAAGGCGAAGAACCAGCGGGTGCAATCCACCGGCGATGGCATCAATCCCGATGGCAGCGGCGTGCAATACGCGGACTTCGTGACGGACATGGACTCCACCAAAGTCGCTCTGGACATGAACCTCACCGGCAAGTTCGAAGCCTTGTCCATGCCGCAGGAAATCATGGTGGGCGGCAACTATTCCAAATACACCTCGGACGACAAATACGCCCGAACCTTCAATGACAGCTCCGACAATATCTTCGACATTGATCACAACCGTCCGGATATCAGCTACGAAGGCTTGATCAATAGCCCCGGTGGTCGTGGGACTCCCAGCCAATACGACATCCGCCAGAAAGGCCTGTACGGCAGCTGGCGGGTCAAGCCTGTTGAAGACCTGACCCTGGTGCTCGGCTCGCGCGTCAGTTGGTACGACTACAATTACAAGTCTTCGACCCAGACCGCGAGCGGCATTACAGAAGATCCAAAAAGCACCGCCACTGAAACCGGAGAAGTCACGCCCTATGCCGGTATCGTCTATGACCTGAGCCGCGAATGGGCGGTCTACGCCAGTTACACCGACGTATATACACCGCAGACCGAACGCGATACCGCCGGCGCGGTACTCAAACCGATTATCGGCAGTAACTACGAGATTGGTCTCAAGGGCGAGTTGATGGACGGCCGGATCAATACCTCCGTGGCCCTGTTCCGTTACGACCAGGAAAACCGTGCCGTTCTCGATACGCAGGGTGCGCAAACCTGCGACGGTTGGTTCTGCTCGACGGCATCGGGCAAAGTGCGCAGCCAGGGTCTGGACGCCGAAATCAGCGGCGAAGTGATCGACAATCTGCAACTGTTTGCCGGCTACACCTACAACACCACCAAATACCTCGACGACCCTGACAACGAAGGCAAAATCTTCAGCTGGTGGACGCCTAAACACATGCTGCGTGTGTGGGGCAATTATCAGTTGAGCGGCGACTGGAGCCGTGTGAGTACAGGCCTGGGCTTTACCGCACAAACCCACACGATAGGTTTCGACCACTCCGTCAACGTTCCGGGTTACACCGTGTGGAATGCCCGCGTCGGTTACCAGCTCACCCCGGAAATCGAGCTGGCGATGAATGCCAACAACCTGTTTGACAAGACCTACTTCGCAGCGGCCTACAACCAGATCAACGGCAACAACAACTACGGTGATCCACGCAACGTGATGTTCAGCGTGAAATACACACCGCAGTTCTGAGTCCTTTGCACTAGCGTCAATGTCCCGGCCCGCGCCCTTTTACCAGGGGCGCGGGCTAATCTTGTAGCAGCTGCCGAGCAGCGCGAGGCTGCGTTCGGCTGCGCAGCAGTCGTAGACCCTAAATGCACGGTGTATCTGACAGACTGCAGTGCCTGATTTTACGACTGCTTCGCAGCCTCGCGCTGCTCGGCAGCTGCTACGGTATTGCCGGAAGTACAAACAAAAACGCAGAAGCCATGGCTTCTGCGTTTTTTTTTGCCGTCGCTCGGTCAGCTACATGACTTGCCCTGGCAGCCGAGAAACACTTCGGTAAACGACTCCAGTAGCGACTCGGTGTAGATCATGCTGCGGTGCGGCAGTGGTGAGTGGATCGAGGTGTGCAATTGGCCTGTCACGTTGTGGGCCCTGAGCAGTTGTTCCGAATACAGCACTTGCTCCAGGGTTTTATGCGACAGCGACCACCAGCAACTGGCCTTGACCTTGAGCGGCGGCAGCGAGAAGGCATTGAACGCGTCCACCAGGCGATCGTGAATCGCATAGGCCTGGGCGTTCATGATTTCCTGCTTGATGCCTTCCAGGGTCGCGATCATCTCTTGCTCGCCGGTGGCCGTCTGTTCGCTGGCCCAGCGATAGAAGGTCTTGAGGTCGGCCGTCGGGTTCCGGGCGATGAAGCTCGCCGCCGCCGGTTCCAGATGCGCGAACATCAGGTTGAAGACTTCGAGTGCTGCCAGCAGTTCGTTTTCCGCGCTGAGGTGGTTCGGGTTGTCTTCTTCCAGAGGCTTGCGCGGCAGGTCGGCGGGCAAGGCATGTTCGGGCAATGTGCTGTCGACGAGGCCGAGGAAGGTCACTTCCTTGCCCTGGCGCTCCAGGTGGGCGGCGACGTCCATGGCAATCGCGCCCCCCAATGACCAGCCCATCAATCGGTAAGGGCCGTGTGGCTGCTTCTCGACGATCTGTGCGCTGTAGTCGGCAATCATCTCGGCCCATGTCTGAGCGTTCGAGTCTTTGTCGGCAAAGCCCTTGTGCATCACGCCGAAGGTCCGGGCATGGGCACTGAGTTTTTTCGCCAGCGGCTGATAACAGAACACGATACCGCCGCTGGGGTGCAGGCAGAACAGCGGCGGCGCCGACGCTGTCGAGGCGTTGAGTTCGACCACGCATTGCACATGCTGCTGATGCTCCAGGGCGATGAATCTGGCCAGTGCCTGGACATTGGGATGAGCCAGCATGTGTTGCAACGCCAGTTTGATGCCCAGGCGCGCGTTAAGGGTCGAGATGAATTGAATGGCCAGAATCGAGTGGCCACCGAGTTCGAAAAAGTTGTCGTCCAGGCTGACACGCTCGACCTGCAACGCTTCTTGCCAGAGTTCGGCGAGCGCCTTTTCCAGTGGCGTTTCGGCAGCAATGAAGTGCCGCTGCGTCTGGCGGAGGTCGGGTTGCGGCAGGGCCTTGCGGTCGAGCTTGCCGTTGGGGCTCAACGGCATGGCGGCCAGTACCAGCAGATGACTGGGCACCATGTAGTCGGGCAGATTGGCCTTGAGCTCAGCCTTGAGGGTTTCGCGCAGGTCGAGTTGTTGCTGCTCGCTCAGCGAGTCGCTTTGGGCCACGACATAGCCGACCAGTTGCAAACCCACCGCGCCTTCCCGGGCAACCACCAACGCCTCGCGGACCTGCGGCGATTGCAGCAGGCATGACTCGATTTCCCCGAGTTCGATGCGGAAGCCGCGAATCTTCACCTGGTGATCCAGCCGGCCTGCATACTCGATCACACCGTCGGCGCGATAGCGCGCCAGATCGCCGGTGCGGTAGAGACGACCGCCGCCCTGAACATCGAACGGGTCGGGGATGAAGCGCTCGGCCGTAAGCTCAGGTCGCTTGAAGTAGCCGCGTGCGAGCAGGTCGCCGGCAATCATCAGTTCACCGACGACACCCACTGGCACTGGCTGGCCGCCGGCATCGAGCAGGTAAATCGCCCGTCCGGCCAGAGGCTGGCCGATCGGCATGCTTTTGGGCAGGGCGATTTGCCCTGTCACGTAGTCGCTGCAATCCAGCACCGTGGCGCTGACCGTCGTTTCCGTAGGCCCGTAGGTGTTCAGCAGCTTCACGTGCCCGAGCCCGGCCTTGCCCCAGGCCGCCACGCCCTCCGGTGGCATCGCTTCGCCACCGACGATCACTTGCCGCAGTGCACCGTAGTCGCGCTGACCGGCTGCGGCGAAGTCCTTGGCCAGCATGTTCCAGTAGGTGGTGGTCAGGTCGCTGACGCTGAACTGTTTGTCGAGCAGTTCGCGGTACCAGGTTTCACTGTCCCAGATATCCGGCCCGCGCAGCACCACCGAGGCGCCGCAGATCAACGCCGGGTAAAGCTGCTCGACAAAGGCATCGAAGTTGAACGTGGCGAACTGCAGGGACCGGTCCTGTGCGGTCAGGCCGAGAAACTCCAGCGCCACCTGGGCGTGACGGGTTAACGCCGCCTGGGTGATGCCGACCCCTTTGGGGCGACCGGTGGAACCGGACGTGAACATCACATAGGCGAGGTTTTGGCCGGTGGTGCGGCAGGGCGGGTCATGTGCGGGCAGCGTCCCCCGGACATCGATGTCGTCGACACAGCGTCGCTGGACGCCGGGCATCGAGGGCAGCCGATCCAGCAGCGAACGCTGGCTCAGCAACACGCTCAGGCCACTGTCTTCAATCATCCAGGCCAAGCGTTCCTGCGGATAATCGGGGTCCAGTGGCACATAAGCGCCGCCGGCCTTGAGCACCGCCAACAGGCTGATGATCATGTGCGCCGAACGCTCCACGGCAATGCCCACCAGCACTTCCGGTCCGACACCCTGTGCAATCAACGAGTGGGCCAGGCCATTGGCGGCGGCGTTGAGCTGGGCATAGCTGAGCTCAAGGTCGTTGAAGATCAGGGCTACCGAGTCGGGGGTTGCCAGCGCCTGGCGTTCGAACAATTGATGCACGCCGTCCTCAGGCATGGCCGACGCGGGCGGATTCCACTGCTGCAACTGAACCTGGCGTTCGTCTCTTGCCAGCAGCGGCAATTCGCCGAGCGCACGCAGCGGATCTTCCGTGAGTGCATGGAGCAGGTTCAGCCAGTGCCGGGCCAGGCGTTCGAGGGTGGCAGGGGCGTAGAGGTCCTGGCTGTATTCGAGACTCGCGCTGATGCCCTCGAGCGAATAGCCGACGTCCAGGGACAGATCGAATTTGGCCTGGCCGGGACCCGCGCCGAGGAACTCCAGCGCCAGCCCGTCCAGGTCGATCCGGTCCGGTTGCCCGGTGTCAGTGCGCCAGTTGAACAACACCTGGAACAACGGATTGGCGTGTTCGCTGGCGTGCAATTGCAACGCGTCGAAACTCAATTCCAGCGGGTAATCGCCATGGTCCAGTGCCGCCAGCGATTCGCGCCGCAGCCGCTGGAGAAAGTCTGCGCAGGACAGCAGCGGATCAATGCGCGCCCGGTACACCTGGGAGCTGACGAAAAAGCCGACCAGGTTCTGGGTTTCGCTGCGATTGCGGGTGGCGTTGGGTACGCCGACGGTAAAGTCGTATTGGCCACTGTAGCGGCTCAATAACAATTGCCAGGCCCCGAGGGCCACGACGAAAGGCGTCAGTTTTTGCTGCTGGCAGAAGCGGTTCAGGGCTTGCGCGAGGGGCGCGGGCACACTGAAGTCATACTGCCCGGCAGGGTGGCTGTGCCGGGCATTTCGTGGGAAGTCCACCGGCAGATCGAGGGCCGGCAATGTTTGCCCCAGATACTCTTGCCAGTATTCGGCGCTGCTGGCGCAGGTTGCGCTGTGCAGGTATTCGCCACGCTGCCAGGCGGCATAGTCGGCGTACTGGATGGCCGGGCGTGGCAAGGGTGATGTATCGCCGCTGCCGGCCTGGGCAAAGGCCCGTGTCAGGTCTTGCATCAGAATGGCATTGGACCAGGCATCGGAAACGATGTGGTGCATGTTCATCAGCAACAGATGCTCGTCGGCCGAAATCTGCAGCAGTGTTGCCCGCATCAACGGCGCCTGGCGCAGGTCGAACGGCGTGCCGGCCTGGGCCTCGATACGTAGCGCGATCCGGTTGGCGCGGGCCTCGTCCGACAGGCCCGACAGGTCTTCATGGTCGAGCACCAGTGTTGCCTGCGCATCGACCACCTGCATGGCGCAACCATCGATTTCGACGAAGGCACTGCGCAAAATATCGTGACGCTCAAGCACCTTGTTCAGGGCTGTTTCCAGCCGCCGGGGCGCCAGGGGGCCGGTGATGCGCATGACACGGGGCAGGTTGTAGGCGGCGTTGTCCGGTGACAGTTGCTGGAGAAACCACAGCCGCTGCTGGGCGAAAGACAGCGGCGCCGGGCGCTGGTTGACGCGGGCGGTTATCCCTTGGGGTTGATCACCGGCATCGGCCAGCAACAGCGCCAGTACATCATCATCGATCAAATCGTTCATCGGGGCTCTCGTAGTCGGCGGTGGATCGTTCAGGCGGTCGCCAACGGTTTTTTTTGCGCGACGAGCTTGCCGCCTTCCATCCGCACCAATTGGTCGGCGACATCGAAGTAACGGTCGTCGTGGGAAATGACGATGATGGTCTTGCCCAGGTATTTGAGTTCCGGCAACAGCTCGGTGTAGAAGATGCGCCGGAAGGCCGGGTCCTGGTCGGCCGCCCACTCGTCGAACACCAGCACCGGGCGTTCTTCCAGCCAGGCGTTCAACAGGGCCAGGCGTTTGCGCTGGCCGGTGGACAGGTCGGTGGTGCTGAAGGCGCCATCGCGGATGCAGACCTTGTGCGAGATTTCCAGGCGTTCCAGGTAACGGTTGGCGTCTTCGGGAACGTTCTGCTCGCCTTGTACCAATTCGTCGAACAGGTAGTAGTCGGCGAAAATCGTGGTGAACAACTGGCGATAGTCGTCGCGGTTATGCGCCAGGACCGGCTTACCGTTAAGGATGATTTCCCCGCCCTGGGGCGCATACAGCCCCAGCAGCAACTTGATCAGCGTGGTCTTGCCGCCGCCATTCTCGCCGACGATAAACACGATCTCGCCCTGGGCGATGGACAGGTTGACCGGTCCGAGGGCGAAGGGCTTGCTGCCGTCCACCGCCGGGAAGGCGAAATGCACGTCGCGCAGTTCAAGGTGTTCGACCACCGGTTTCGGCGCGTCTTTGTCACTGAGCAGCAGGTGCGGTTCCGGCGAGGAAAACTGCTCCGCCAGGTCGGCGATGCGCTTGAACGCAATGTTGGCGCGGCTGACCACCGGCAGGGTGGTGACCAGGTATTCCATCGGGCCCTTCATGTACAGCAGCACCAGCACGAACCCGCTGAGCACCGCTTTATCGGTGCCCAGCCACAGCGATTGCAGGGCCAGCGCCAGGCCGATCACCACGAAAAACAGCATCGAGCCAAGGGTCTTGGCCACCACGAAGGTGTTGACCGCGCGGATGTGCGTGTTGCAGATGAAATCAGCGGTGCCTTCGATGCGCTGGCTGAACATGCGTTGGCGGCGCGGACGATGGATACGCAGTTCCTTGGCGCCGGCGGCAATCGCGCTGTAGTGCTTTTGCAGTTCGTCCTCGGCTTCGCGAGCCGCCTGGAAACCCTTGATGCCCTTGGTCCGGGCCACGTATTGCAGCGCGGTGCCGATCACCAGGGCCACCAGCAGCAAGGCAAACATCGGCAACGACAGGTAGGCCAGGTAGCTCAGGCAACCGAGGGTGACGGTGAACGCAATGGCCAGCGGCGCGAAGGAAAAGGCGAAATCACTGACGGTGTCGACGTCATGGGTCAGCACCGGAATCAGTCGATAACTGCGGAAGCGCTCGATCTGTACGATCGGTGCCAACAGGACTTTTTCCCCCAGGGATTTACGCAGCCCGGCAATGATGTGTTGCCCGACATGGTTGGTGCCGATGTCCGACAGGATCGACGTCAGCAACGCCACCGCGCACAGGCCGATAAACGTTGCCAACACCCGGGTCGACGGGGTGTCGGCGGCGTTCAGCGCGTCATTGATGGTCGCCAGTAACGCGGTGATGCTGAGGCCACCGAGCATGCCGAGCATGATCGACACCACAACGATGACCCGGAAAGGCCTGAGCAGGCCGAGGACTTCACTGAAGGCTCCGCGGGATTTTGAGGTCATGGAAGTTTCCGCTTCAAGTGCCGCTAAAGGGCAAAGGTTCAAGAGTTTGGCTGCTTAAAAGACGAAACCCGTGGGCGGCGATTTAGCCGCGCACGGGTTTGTTGCAGGTCATGCGACAGGAGGTGGGAGCCTCAAAGATCCCGCGCGACGCGAAAACCGAGCCAGTCGCCACGGGTGTCGGGGTAGGTGGCATTGCGGTTGCCCGAACGCGAGAACACCGGAGCTTCGCCCCAGTCATTGCCGCGAATGCGCCGGGCGGTGCATTCGCCGGTTAACCACGCGCTGCCATCGCTCGGTGCGCCGACGTAGTTGTCGTTGTAGCAATCGGCGGTCCACTCATAGACGTTGCCGTGCATGTCGTACACGCCGAAGGCGTTGGCCGGGAAGCTGCCCGCCGGTGAGGTGAAGTTGTAGCCATCGGCGGCGCCGTAGGTGTTGGCGTGTTTGGCGATGCTGTATTCCTTGCCTTCATCGAACGGGAAGGGGAACGGGCCACTGCTGCCCGCGCGGGCGGCATACTCACGCAGCGATTCGCTGACCAGTCGATAGTGCTTGCCGGTCTTCTTCGAGAGCCAGGCCACATAGGCATTGACCTCGGGGAAGTTCATGCACACCGCCGGATGCCTGGCCGTGCGTTCATAGCGCGGCACGCCGGCCTTGCACTCGCGGCCCGGCCGGGTGTCGCCGTCGGGCATGAGGTAACCGCTGTCGCGCAGGTACGCGTCCCACTCGCCGGCCAGCACCTGAAAGCGGCTGATGGCCAGCGGTTTGGCGAAGGTCACCGGGTGCAACGGACCCTCGTCGGGCTCGCGGCCCACCTCATTGTCCGGAGTGCCCATGGTAAAGGTCCCGGTGGGCAGCACGACCATTTCCGGGCAGTCCTTGCAGTCCTTGAACACTTTGCCGGGCGGGGCGGGGGCGGCGGCCTGAGCGGCACCCGGCAGCAGGCCTGCAACCACGGCGGCGAAGGCCAGTGCGGGGAGCGTTTTCAGGGACAAGCTACGCAACTCACTGTTCATCATTGCTCTCGATAAAAAGTTAAAGGGAATCAGGGGGGGCAACTTCCGCCACGCCGCAATCTCTGTAGCAGCTGGCGAAGCCTGCGTTCGGCTGCGAAGCAGTCGTAAAACCAGAGATTACGGTGTGTCAGGCAGACCGCGTCAGTCGGATTCACGACTGCTTCGCAGCCGAACGCAGGCTTCGCCAGCTGCTACAGATCGCGTTACGACTTAACTGACTGACATTAATCATGGGGCTGGCGATCAGAGCTGTTTGCCGAGCAACGCGATGAAGCGGTCGACTTCAGCTTCGGTGTTGAGCAGCCCCGGCGCCGTGCGGATCACCGGGCCCACGTCGCGCTCCACGGCATCGGCGATCACGCGGTTTTGCATCAGCCAGGCGGCGATCTTGTCGCTGCTTTTGCCCTTGACCCGAAAGAAGCTGAAACCGGATGACAGCTCGGGACTCACGGGCGTGACCAGTTCGATCTGCGGGTGCGCTTGCAGGCGTTTTTTCATATGGCTGTTCAGGGCATGGATACGCGCCTGAACATCGGCCTTGCCCCATTGCAAATGCAGCTTGAAGGCTTCGTTCAGCGCCCAGCGGTGCTCGAACGAGTGGTAGCCGCCCGGTGTCATGGTGGTGGAGAACGCCGTGGCTTCGGAGAAGGTCGGGATGATCGGCGTGACGTATTTGACCTCTTCACTGCGGCTGCAAACGATGCCGGTGCCACGGGGACCGAACATCCATTTATGGGTGCCGGCGATGAAGAAGTCGCAGTTCATGGCGGGAAAACTCAAGTCCTCGACACCAAAGCCGTGCACGCCGTCGACCAGGTAAATAATGCGGTCCTGATCGGCGCGATTGCGGTTGTGCTTGTCCACCAGCGCGCCGATGTCGGCGATCGGCAGTTTCACGCCACTGCCGGAATGCACCCAGGTCATGCCGAGTACACGGGTTTCGGGTTTGATGTTCTGCTCGATCGAGGCCAGGATCTCCGCTTTGGACACCGTCTGCGGATCCTTGAACAACCTGATCTTGCGCACCCGAGTACCGTCCCGTTGGGTGCGCAGATCGAGAATGGTGTGGGTCGCGTAATGCTCGTGGGCGGTGGTGAGGATTTCCTGGTCCGGGCGTACATGAACGCCGCCGTAAATCATCGCCAGGCCTTCGGTGGTGCTGCCGGTCAAGGCGATCTGTCTGGCATTGGCTTGCAGGTAGCGACCGGCCCAGACACGTACCTCTTCTTCACGCTGCTCGATAACGCCGAGGTCCCAGTCCATCGCCAACCCGGGGTTTTTATCGAGGGCGGCACGGTGCATCTCGATCGCTTCACGCACAGGCTTTGGGTGCGAGGTGATCAGGAAATTGGAGAAATGCAGGTAGTCCGGATCCTGGTCGAACAGCTGCCGCAGTTGCGCCCATTTGTCCCCGGGCGGCGAGAGCACTGGCGTGGCGTTGGCGACGTTGTCCAGGCCGGCAGTCAACGGCAGGCCGGCGGCGAGGATTCCGGCCTGTTTCAGAAAAGTGCGACGATCGCTCATGGTGTGCTCGTGCCTTGTTGTGAAATCAGCGCCGGCTTGGCGGCTTTCTGCACCTGATCCCAGACCCGCAGGAAGTTGCCGCCCCAGAGCTTGGCGATGTCTGCTTCGGAGTAGCCGCGCGAGATCAGTTCTGCCGTGACATTGCGAATGTCACCGACGTTTTCCCAGCCTTTGACGCCGCCCCCTTCGTTGAAGTCGGAGCTGATGCCGACATGGTCAATGCCGATTTTGCGCACCGTGTAATCGATGGCGTCCCCGAGGTCCTTGAGGCTGGCTTTGGGTTCTTCTTCGAGAATCGCGTAGAGACGGCTGGCGTACTGGCCGAATTTTTTCTCGGGCCAGGCAGCGATGACCGGATCGCCCGGCATCAATGCCATGGCGAGGTTCGGCAGGGGCGGCAGGTCGAACGCTTTGCGCAGTTCGTTGAGTTTGTCCTGGGTGGTCTGGGTCAGCGGGCGCAGGTATTGGGAGAAACCGACCACCTGCACCACGCCGCCGCTGTTCTTGATCAGCTGCATTTCCTTGTCGCTGAGATTGCGCGGGATATCGACCATCGCCCGTGGCGCCGAGTGCGAAGCGACCATCGGTGTGCGGCTCAATTGCGCGACTTGCTCCAGGGCCTTGGTCGACATTTGCGATACGTCGATGATCACGCCCAGATCATTCAAACGATGCACCGCTTGCTTGCCCAGGTCCGAGAGGCCGTCGAGGGCATCCGGCGAATCGTTGAAAAACGGCAAGGGACGCGAAGAGTCGGCCCAGTCGTTATTGCCGATGTAGCTGAAGCCGAACATGCGCATGCCGCGTGCCGTCCACAGGTCCAGCAGGTTCAGGTCGTGGCCCAGCGGGTAGGCATTGAGCATGCTGATGAAAATCGCGAACTTGCCTTCGCCGTGCAAGCGACGGAAATCGTCGGGGGTGTAGGCAATGGCGACCTGATTGGGAAAATCACGGACCATCCCGGAAATAATCTTGTAGCGGATCTCCTGCTGGTTGCGTGCCTCTTCGACAAAACCGGCGGTGGGCTTGTGCGGCGCGTTGGCGCCATTCCACAGTTCCGGCCAGCCGAAAATCGTCAGGGCCGCACCGGACAGGCGTCCGCGGTTGGCCTTGACCAGGTCGAACTGCCCCGTTCCGTCCTTATCGGCTTCGTTGCCCTGGGTGCCGAAGTTCTGCATCAGGCTGATGTGGCTGTCGAAGGAGAGCATGCGCTCGTGCAACTCGTCGGCCTGTTGCATGACCTTGATCGGGTAACCGGGGGTGTCCGTGAATCCGTAATACCAGACTGCGAAGCCCGCGCCGGCGCTGATCGCCAGGGCCAGCGGCAGGCCGATGTAAAGAGCCTTTTTCGAACGTGGTTTTGTCATTGCCATCTCTGTCAGGTTCGCCGCCCCGGTGCAGGCGCAGGGGCCTTTGCTATCTGGGAGGAACGAGTGGCTGGCAGAAAAAATTAGGAGATAGCGAGATACCTGTGGCGAGGGAGCTTGCTCCCGTTGGACTGCGAAGCAGTCCTGAAACCTGCAACCTCGTTCTGCCAGGCACACCGCATGCACCGGATTTACGACTGCTTTGCAGCCGAGCGGGAGCAAGCTCCCTCGCCACAGGGGAATGTGTTTGGCACGCTTAAATTTCCCCGCACAACAAACGTTCTAGCTTGGATAAAGCCTGCTTCATGGCTGACACAGGTAGGGCAATGACGATTTCTCGACGATGGTTCATGGCAGGCCTGGCGCTGACTGGCGCTGCCGTGCCTGCGGCTTATTATGGGCATCGCGAATGGACGAAGCCGGACCCGACGATTACCCCCGGTGAGGCGACGGTCGACCTCGCGGACACCGCGGGGCAGCAGTTGGCCAACTCGCTGCGAGGCATCTGGGATATCCGCTTCGAAGGTTCGCAAGCGGGCCTCGACGGTTTACCGCAGCACGGGCTGGAGCTGTTTCTCGACATCGCCCAGCGCGGCCGTGGCCTGCGTGGCTGCCTCGATACTGCGCAGCAGTTACGCAGCGCAGCCGAGCCGCGTTACCGGGTGATCGGCGACCTGGTATCGCCTGACGCCAGCCAACTGTACTGGCGCCTGATCGATCGGCAATCGGCCAACGGCGCGCCGGCTTATGAGCTGGCGGTCACGTTCGATGAGGTCTGGGCCGATTTCGGCAATGCCGGCAGTGGCACCCTCAGCGGGCGGATCCTGCGCCTGGATCGCCCGCTCGGTTTGCTGGAACTGGACAATCGCTTTGTCGCGCGCAAACGGCTGTTTCCCGAAGCCCGTGAGCGTGTGGGGTTGAATCCGCCGTTACTGGCGTGGCTGATTTCCCCCGAGCACCGTTTGTTCCACCAGCTCTGGCACGCCTCGCGGGACAAATGGCACAAACTCTCCAAGGACCAACAGGGCGCCTTGCGCGGCATCGGCTGGCAGCCGGGCCCGCGAGGCAATGAGCGCGATGCCCGGGGGCCGCGCAAAGACCGTAATGGTTCGGGAGTCGACTTTTTCTTCATGCACCGGCACATGCTCGGCACGGCGCGTTCGATGCAGGACCTGCCGTCCTGGTCGAGCTTCCCGATGCCGCAGCCGGAGCTTGAACGCGACCGTCAGGGCTTCGCCCGCTATTTCGACAATCACGATGGCACGGCGCTGCCGCCCACCTGGCTGGCCGCCGAAGACACCGAGTACACCCAGTGGGTCAGCGACATCAAGACTGCCGAGACCTACCACAGCAATTTTCAGGTATGGGAATCCCGTTACCGCGACCCGCGTTATCTGTCGAAGTTGACCCTGGGGCAGTTCGGTTCGGAGGTGGAACTGGGGCTGCACGACTGGCTGCACATGCGCTGGGCCTCGGTGCCACGGGATCCCTCCAACGGTCAGCCGGTGCCTTTTGCCCGGGATCCGGCGGACTTTGCCGCGCGCTGGTATGCGCCGGAAAACGACTTCCTCGGTGACCCGTTTTCATCCCACGTGAACCCGGTGTTCTGGCACTTCCATGGCTGGATCGACGATCGCCTGGAAGACTGGTTCCGCGCCCACGAGCGTTTCCATCCGGGGGAGCTCAGTCGGCTTGAGGTCAATGGCGTGCCTTGGTTCGCCCCGGGGCGCTGGGTTGAAGTCGATGATCCGTGGCTCGGCCCGAGCACCCACGGTTGCAGCACTACGCCGGGATTGCAGGTCGGCAAGTCGGTGGAAATGGACCCGGAAACCATGAAGCTGGCGCTGCGCATTACCTTCGGTACGGATGAAAAGAAACTCGCGGATTTGTTCCGGCGAGTGCCGCAACGGCCATGGTATGCGCGGAATCTGAAGGTCAAGCCGCTGAGTTCGTAAGCCAGGCACTTGTGGCAAGGGAGCAAGCTCCCTCGCCACACAGTTTTTGGTGACGGATAACCTCGATCAAAGCACCTGCCACCCCCCACCCAACGCCTTGTACAACGCAATGCTCGCCTGCAACCGCGACAACCGCAGTTGCACATTCGAGTCCTGCGCCGCATACAGCGTGCGCTGCGTTTCCAGCACCGTCAGCCAATCCTCGGCGCCAGCCTGATAGCGGCTTTGCGCAATGTTGAACGCGGCTTGGGCCTGGTTCAGTTCTTCGCGTTGCCACTGCCGCTGTTCATCCAGGCCGCGAATGCTGTTGAGGGCTTTTTCGACGTCGGCAAACGCATTGATGATCGCGCCTCGGTAGGCTTCCAGCAGTTCTTGTTGGCGGGCCGTGGCCTTGTCGCGCTCGGCACCGAGGCGGCCGTTGTTGAAGATCGGTGCGACCAGCCCGGCGGTGAGGTTGTAGAACGGGCTGCGCAGAATGTCGCTGGCCGTGTTGGCGCCCGAGCCGATGTCGGCGCTGAGGGTCACGGCGGGCAACATGGCTGCGCGTGCGACCGTGACGTTGGCCTGGGCGGCGGCCAGTTGCGCTTCGGCGCGGGCGATGTCCGGGCGGCGGCTGAGCAGTTCGCTGGGCAATCCGGCATCGATGGCAGGCCATTGCAGTTGATCGAAGGATTCGTGGCTGGGCGGAAGTTGCTGAACCGGTCGGCCCAGCAGGGCGGCGAGGTTGATCCGGGCGTCCTCGGCTTGCTGGCGAATCAGCGGCAGTTGCCGTTGTTGCGCCGCCACCAGGCTTTTTTGTTGGGCCAGTTCCAGCGCGGTGGCCGAGCCTGAGTCGAAACGGGTCTGCACCAGTTTCAAAACGTTCTGTGCATTGGCCAGGTTCAGCTCGGCAATGCGACTTTGTTCATCCAGCGACAAGGCTTGCGCGTAGCTGCTGGCCACGCCGCTGAGCAAGGTCAATTCAACCGTGGCCTGATCGAACTCGCTGGCGCGCAGCCCGAATTGCGCACTGTCCCGGGACGCACGTTTGCCGCCCCAGAAGTCGATTTCGTAACTGGCGCTGAGGTTGGCGTCAAAGTAGTCCACGGCCTTATTGCTGCTGTCGGCATCGAGTTGGCTGTAGCCGTTGCCGCGCAACAGTTTTTGGCGGTTGGCGTTCATGCCGGCCTTGATCTCCGGCAGCTGCGAGCCGCCGGCAATCACTGTGTCGGCCCGGGCCTGATGCACCCGAGCGATGGCGGCGGCGAGGTCATAACTGCCGACGCGGGCCTGTTCGATCAGGCGATCAAGCTGCGGGCTGCCGAACTGCGTCCACCATTGTCGACTCGTCCGGGAGGCACTTTCATCGTGTGGTGATTGCCAGGCCGGCGGTGGTTGAATGCCGCTGTCCGGGCGCGCAGCCGGGTGGCTGCAGGCGCCGAGTAACAGGCAAAGGGTCAACAGGCTCAGTTGCGGTTTCATAGATCGTTCATTCACTGGTAAGGGCCGTGACCGGGTCGAGCCGGGCAGCTTTGCGGGCCGGCATGAAGCCGAAGACAACGCCGGTGATCAGTGCGCAGGCGAAGGCGCCGATGACCGCCGCCAGGGAAAAGGCCACCGCGACTTTGCTGAGCACCAATGCGCCGCCGACGATCAGCGCCAGGGCGATGCCGGCGATCCCGCCGACCACCGAGAGCATCACGGCTTCAGTGAGGAACTGGCGCAATATGTCGCGCTGACGAGCGCCGGTGGCCATGCGGATACCGATCTCCCGGGTCCGTTCGCGCACGGTCATGAGCATGATGTTCATCACGCCGATGCCGCCCACCAGCAGCGAGATCGCCGCAATCGAACCGAGCATCAGCGACAGCGTATTTTGCGTGCGCGCCTCGGCCTGAATCATCGCGGCGTTGTTGGTCAGTTCGAAATCGTGTTTGCCGTCGTGCAGGCGCAGCATCAACTGCTCGATGGCCTTTTCGGTCTCTTTGACCTTGCGCGCGTCGGCCGCGGCAATGGCCACGTATTCGGGGTTGTGGGTGCCGAACAGCCGGACACTGGCGGCCGAGTAGGGCACGGCAATCCGATTGTCGCTGTCGGAATCGCCGGAACTGGCGCCTTTTTCCGCGAGCACGCCGACGACCTGAAAGGGCACGTTTTCGATCAGGATGTATTGGCCGATGGGGTTGGTGACGTCCTTGAGCAATTTGCTGCGCACCTTGTGGCCGATCACCGCGACCGCCGCGGCGTTGCGTTCATCGGCCTCGGTGAAGTAACTGCCCTCGACCACCGGCCAGTTGAAGATCGCCGGAAAGTTGGTGTCGTTGCCGCCGACGTAGCTCAGGTGGTCGAGGTTGCCGAAGCGCACCCCGGCTTCGGCGCCGTTGACCGGCATGATTCGCATGACTTGCGGCAGGCTGGCCAGCGCGGCGACGTCATCCAGGGTCACGATGCCGGGCGGTGTGCGTGGATTGGGAGCGGAGCCGCTGAGGTAAATGATGTTCGAGCCGAACGCGCCCATCTGCGCCATGACCTGACGCTTGCTGCCTTCGCCGACCGCCAGCATCACCACCACCGAGGCGACGCCGATGATGATCCCCAGCAGCGTCAGGGCGGTGCGGAAGCGGTTGATCCACATCACCCGCCAGGCCGCGTGTATCGCATCCACCAATTCGCCTTTCCAGGCACCGGTGGCCTCGCTGCCTTCGCTCAGCCGCTTGCGCAAATCCACCGCTTGCAGCGCACCGGGATTGGCCGAGGCCTGCACGGCGGGGTTGTCGCGGGCGCTGTCGCTGATGATCAGGCCGTCACGGATTTCGATCACGCGTTTGGCCCGGGCCGCCACGTCGCGGTCGTGGGTGATGAGGATCACCACATGGCCCTGGCTTGCCAGTTCGTCGAGCAGCGCCATGACCTCGGCGCCGCTGTGGCTGTCGAGGGCGCCGGTGGGTTCGTCGGCGAGGATGATGTGGCCGCCATTCATTAATGCGCGAGCGATGGACACCCGTTGCTGCTGGCCGCCGGAGAGCTGGTGCGGACGGTTGCCGGTGCGTGCTGCCAGGCCGAGACGGTCGAGCAGGGCGGCGGCGCGGGCGTGGCGTTCGGCCGCTGGGGTGCCGGCGTAGATCGCCGGCATCTCGACGTTTTCCTGGGCCGAACCGGACGGAATCAGGTGATACCCCTGAAACACGAAACCGAATGCCTCGCGGCGCAGCCAGGCCAGCTCATCGCTGTCGAGTGCCGCGACATTTTCGCCGGCGAACCGATACTCGCCGGACGTTGGCCGGTCGAGGCAGCCGAGGATGTTCATCAGCGTCGATTTGCCGGAGCCGGAAGCACCGACGATCGCCACGAACTCCCCGGCGTGGATCGACAGGTCGATGCCGCGCAACACATGAACTTCAGGCGCGTCGCCGCCACCGTAGGATTTACGAATGTCCTGCAGGTCGATCAGAGGCGTTTGCATTCAACCTCCGCTGCCGTCGGCGGGGCCGATCAACAGGTGATCGCCTTCGGCCAGTCCGTCGAGGATCTGCACCTTCAGGCGGTCGCTGATGCCGGTGCGCACGGTCCGTTGCTCGATGCTGCCGTTCTGGGCGACCACCCGAGCCGTTTGACTGTCGGTCTGCGGGCCGCCCTGCAAGGCGGCGACCGGCGCGGTAAGGACGTTTTTTGCCTGGTTGGAAACGAAGAACACTTGGGCGGTCATTTCCGCCATCAGCGCGTTGTCGGCGTTGTCGACGTCCAGCAGCACCGTGTACAGCACCACGCGGGCCGTCCCGCTTTTACTGGAACTGGCCGGACTGCCGCCGCCCTGGCTGGTCTGATCCAGCGGTTTGGGCGGTATCGGCAAAATCTGCCGCACCGTGCTGCTCCAGCGCCGGTTACCGCCGCTGAGCGTGGTGAACCAGGCGCTCATGCCGGGTTTGACGTGGCCGATGTCAGCCTCCGAGACCTCGGCCCAGACCGTCATCGGCGACAGTTTGGCGATGCGCAGGATCAGCGGCGTTTGTTGCTGGGCGTTGAGTGTCTGGCCTTCGCGGGCATCGAGGGCCACAACCGTTCCGCTCATCGGTGCGTAAATGCGCGTATAGCCGAGTTCGGCCTGATCGCTGCGCAGGTTGGCCTGAGCCTGGCGGATCTGCGCCTCGAACATGTCGATGCGCGCTTGCGTGGTGCGCAGTTCGGCCTGGGCCGTTTGCACATCTTCGTCGCGTGTCGCGCCGCCGGCGGCGAGGTTCTGCTGGCGCTGATATTTCTGCCGGGCCAGGTCGTGCTGTGCCCGCTGTTCCTGCAGCTGCGCCTTGAGGTTGTCGATGGAAAAACGCCCGGCGTCGAGTTTGGCCTGTTGGGTGGAGGGATCGATTTCCACCAGCAACTGGCCTTCCTTGACCACGTCACCGACCTCCACATGGATCTTGTGGATCTGCCCGGAGGCCTGGGCGCCGACATCGACATACCGCCTCGGTTGCAGGGTTCCCAGCGCCGTGACGCTGCTTTCGATGTCGCCGCGCGCGACCTGGACCGTGGCGAAGCGGTCACGACCCGCTGGCAAAACCTGCCAGGCCGCGATGGCGATAACGGGGATCAGACAAAGAGCAACAAGCAGGGCGCGTCGGGTGTGACGGGGACGTTTCATGCAGGGTTCCGGCCAATAGGATTCGGCCCGTCATTCAGCAGGCGTGCCAAACCTGGCGACAGCTGAACGCTGTCGGAGGACCGACAGCCACGGGGAGCTGTCCTGTAGACGAGGGAAGGGGCGGGGAATTTAAGCGTTGAGGCTTTGAGTGACAGACAAAGTCAAAGGTATAGGACAGCACTATTTAGCAGGCAAATGGAAACAGCGCTTTAAATCTATATGAGAATTACTATAAATTACACGCTCGAAATCGCCATCATCGTGCCACTGCCTACTTGGGCGGTGGCAGATCTGGTTCAAGGATAGAAACCGCACCCCGTGCGGCCGGGAGTCATGTTGGAAAACTACTATCGCGAGCTGGTGTGTTTCCTGAACGCCAGGCTAGGCAACCGCCAGGTGGCCGAAGATGTGGTGCATGACGCGTATCTGCGGGTACTGGAGCGTTCCAGCGACACGCCGATCGAACAACCCCGGGCGTTCCTTTATCGCACCGCGCTCAACCTGGTGATCGATGACCATCGACGCAATGCCTTGCGTCAGGTCGAGTCTCTGGATGTGCTCGACAGCGAAGAACGCTACTTCATCCCTTCGCCCCACAACAGCCTCGATCACGGTCAGCGCCTGGACATGCTCCAGCGCGCACTGGCGGAATTGCCACGGCTGTGTCGCGAGAGCTTTCTGCTGCGCAAGATCGAAGGCCTGTCACACCCGCAAATCGCCGAGCACCTGGGGATTTCCAAAGCGCTGGTGGAAAAGCACATCGTCAATGCCATGAAGCATTGCCGGGTGCGCATGCGCCAGTGGGACGTCGCTTAAATCAGTCCTCGTTAAATTTTTTTTCATGGTCCTCGTTCCTATTCAACAGACGATCTGCTGCCGCCAAAGGCCGGTCAGGTCACCCAGGCTTTATCCCCGCAGCTGCGGGGTTTATCCAGAGGACACTGGAAATGACACAGGCAATTGCATCGCCCATCGTTCACGACCTGATCGGCGTTGGTTTCGGCCCTTCGAACCTGGCCCTGGCCATCGCCCTGCAAGAGCGCGGGCCGAGCCAGGGCGAGCTGGATGTGCTGTTTCTCGACAAGCAGGCGGACTACCGCTGGCACGGCAACACCCTGGTCACCCAGAGCGAACTGCAGATTTCTTTTCTCAAGGACCTGGTGACGCTGCGCAACCCGACCAGCCCGTATTCCTTCGTCAACTACCTCAAGCACCATGGTCGTCTGGTGGACTTCATCAACCTCGGCACCTTCTATCCGTGCCGCATGGAGTACAACGACTACCTGCGCTGGGTCGCCGGGCAATTCACCGGGCAGAGTCGCTACGGCGAGGAAGTGCTGACCATCGAGCCGGTGCTGCATAACCAGCAGGTCGAGGCGTTGCGAGTGATCTCGCGTGATACCCAGGGTTTGCAGCATGTGCGTACCACCCGTTCGGTGGTGGTCAGCGCCGGCGGTACACCGCGGATTCCCGAAGCGTTCAAGGCACTGAAGGATGACGGTCGGGTGTTCCACCATTCCCAGTACCTGGAGCGCATGGCCAGGCAACCGTGCGTGAACAACCAACCGATGAACATCGCGATCATCGGCGGCGGGCAGAGCGCGGCGGAGGCCTTCATCGACCTCAACGACAGCTTCCCGTCGGTGCAGGTGGACATGATCCTGCGCGGCTCGGCCCTGAAGCCGGCCGATGACAGCCCCTTCGTCAACGAAGTGTTCTCGCCGGAGTTCACCGACCTGGTGTTCCAGCAGGCCAGCAGTGAACGCGAGCGTCTGGTCAACGAGTACCACAACACCAACTATTCGGTGGTGGACATCGACCTGATAGAACGCATCTACGGGATCTTCTACCGGCAGAAAGTCTCGGGCATCGCGCGCCATGCGTTCCGTACCCTGACCACCGTCGAAAAAGCCACCGCGACCGAGCGCGGTATCGAGCTGGCGATGCGCAACAACGCCACCGGCGAAGTCACGGTTCACCGCTACGACGCCGTGGTGCTGGCCACCGGTTACGAGCGGCAGATGCACCGCAAACTGTTGGCGCCGCTGGAACAATACCTGGGCGATTTCGAAGTCGATCGCAATTACAGGCTGATCACCGACGAGCGTTGCAAGGCCGGCATCTACATGCAGGGTTTCTGCCAGGCCAGCCACGGCTTGAGCGACACCTTGCTGTCGATCCTGCCGATCCGCGCCGATGAAATTGCCGGCTCGTTGTATGACCATGGCAAATCCCGTGGCCGATCGGTGAGGGACGTGTTGTTGGCGACTGCCAGCTGAGATTTTGTGGCGAGGGGGCTTGTCGGAACGCCCCCTCGCCACAGGTTTGCGATCAACCTGAACCCTTCCTGAAGAACCCCGAGATTCCCCCTGCAACACCCCTGCGCAGCGTTTACTCTCTAGATATCGCGGCGTAAGCTTCACGCGTTTTCATCAATTAGCGGAGACCCACAGTGGGTACTTGTTCGAGTGACAGTTGTCGGCCGGTCTCGGTAACCGGCATTTTCCCGGCAAGATAACGCGCAGCCTTTTTCTGCCGTTGTCTCGCCGTAAAGCGAGCAGCGGCATCCCGATCGTGGCCGGTTTTGGCCCGACTCCCGACGTCTCTCTCATCGACGCTGAACAGCGTGTGATGTTCGACCCCGTGTCGTCATCGCAGCGCCTCGACACGCCTGCTCGACGGTTTCCCGGCTGACCCTGGGGGGCACTGCCATGAACCTGACCTGGCTGAAAGAATTCTTCGCCGGATTCCTGCGAAACCGTCACATCGCCCGGCACTTCCGTCGACTGGCGCTGCTGGAAAGCTTCACCGACACCACGGTCAGCCGTGAAGTCCCGCCGACGCTCGCGCAAACCCTGGTCGCCGCTGCCAACAGCGACACCGGCCAATTGCTGGATAACCTCGGCAGCCACACCGACGGCCTGAGTGAAGCCGAAGCCGATGCCCTGCGCGAGCAATATGGCCTCAATGAAGTCGAGCACGAGCAACCGCTGCCGTGGTGGACGCACCTGTGGCACTGCTACAAAAACCCGTTCAACCTGCTGCTGACCTTGCTGGCGGTGATCTCCTGGCTGACCGAAGACATGAAAGCCGCCATCGTGATTTTCTCGATGGTGGTGCTCTCGACCTTGCTGCGTTTCTGGCAGGAAACCAAATCCAACCAGGCCGCCGACGCGCTCAAGGCGATGGTCAGCAACACCGCCACGGTGATGCGTCGGGAGGAGGCGAACAACGGTGCGCAACGCCTCGAATTGCCGATCAAGCAACTGGTGCCGGGCGACCTGATCGTGCTCTCGGCCGGTGACATGATTCCTGCCGATTGCCGAGTGCTCAACGCCAAGGACCTGTTCGTCAGCCAGGCCGCGATGACCGGTGAATCGATGCCGGTGGAAAAATTCCCACGTCAGCAGGACAACCACACCCACAACCCGCTGGACCTCGACAACATCCTGTTCATGGGCACCAACGTGGTGTCCGGCACGGCCATGGCGCTGATTCTCACCACTGGCAACAACACCTATTTCGGCGCGCTGGCGCAGCGGGTCGGTGCCACCGATCGTGCGCCGACTTCGTTTCAGACCGGAGTCAACAAGGTCAGCTGGTTGCTGATCCGCTTCATGTTCGTCATGGCGCCGCTGGTGTTGTTCATCAACGGTTTCACCAAGGGTGACTGGACCGAAGCGTTGCTGTTCGCGCTGTCGATCGCCGTGGGCCTGACCCCGGAAATGCTGCCGATGATTGTCACCTCGACCCTGGCAAAAGGCGCGGTGTTCCTGTCGCGCAAAAAAGTCATCGTCAAACGCCTCGATGCGATCCAGAACTTCGGCGCCATGGACGTGCTCTGCACCGACAAGACCGGCACCCTGACCCAGGACAAAATCTTCCTCGCGCGCAACGTCGATGTCTGGGGTAACGATTCCGATGACGTGCTGGAAATGGCCTACCTCAACAGCTACTACCAGACCGGCCTGAAAAACCTGCTGGACGTGGCCGTGCTGGAACACGTGGAGATCCACCGTGAACTGAAAGTCGGCACGGCGTTTCGCAAGGTCGACGAGATTCCGTTCGACTTCACCCGTCGGCGCATGTCGGTGGTGGTGGCCGAGCGTGATCAGCCGCATCTGCTGATCTGCAAAGGCGCGGTGGAGGAAGTGCTGGCGGTGTGCACCCGGGTGCGCCACGGCGATGCCGACGAGGCGCTGAGCGATGAATTGCTGGCGCGGATTCGCCAAGTCACCGCCACCTTCAATGCCGAAGGCCTGCGGGTGGTGGCGGTGGCGGCGCGGCCAATGATCGAGGGGCGCGACACTTACAGCCTGGCCGATGAACAGGCGCTGACGCTGATCGGTTATGTGGCTTTCCTCGATCCACCGAAGGAAAGCACCGCGCCGGCGCTCAAGGCCCTGGCCGCGCACGGTGTGGCGGTGAAAGTGCTGACTGGCGACAACGAACTGGTGACCGCGAAAATCTGCCGTGAAGTCGGGCTGGAACAGCAAGGCCTGCTGATGGGCAACGACATCGAGCGCATGAGCGACGCCGAGCTGGCGGTGGCGGTCGAGACCACCAACGTCTTCGCCAAACTCACGCCGTCGCACAAGGAACGCATCGTCCGCCTGCTCAAGGGCAACGGTCACGTGGTCGGTTTCATGGGCGACGGCATCAACGATGCGCCAGCCCTGCGCACTGCTGACATCGGCATTTCGGTGGACAGCGCGGTGGACATCGCCAAGGAAGCGGCGGACATCATTCTTCTGGAAAAAAGCCTGATGGTGCTGGAGGAGGGCGTGCTGGAAGGGCGGCGGACCTTCGCCAACATGCTCAAGTACATCAAAATGACCGCCAGCTCGAACTTCGGAAACGTGTTCTCGGTGCTGGTGGCCAGTGCGTTCATTCCGTTCCTGCCCATGCTGCCGATGCACCTGCTGGTGCAGAACCTGCTCTATGACATTTCGCAGATCGCCATCCCGTTCGATAACGTCGATGAAGACATGCTGAAACAGCCCCAACGCTGGCAGCCAGCGGACGTCGGACGCTTCATGCTGTTTTTCGGCCCGATCAGTTCGATCTTCGACATCAGCACCTTTGCCTTGATGTGGTACGTGTTCGATGCCAACACCCCGGACCACCAGACCCTGTTCCAGTCCGGCTGGTTCGTGGTCGGGCTGCTGACCCAGACGCTGATCGTGCACATGATCCGCACGCCGAAGGTCCCGTTCCTGCAAAGCCGCGCCGCCACCCCGCTGCTGGTGATGACGGGCATCATCATGGCCGTGGGGATTTTCCTGCCGATGGGGCCGCTGGCGCATTACTTCAAACTGCAGGCGCTGCCGTCGCTGTATTTTGTGTTCCTGCCGGTGATTCTGCTGGCGTACATGGCACTGACCCAGGCGGTGAAAGGTTTCTATATTCGGCGGTTTGGCTGGCAGTAAGGCTGCCAAAAGTAGGAGTTGCCGCAGGCTGCGCCAGCTCCTACACAGGCTGCGATCTCTTGATCTTCAAGTCGGACAGAGCGCCCTATTTTTAGGAAAAGTCCTACAGAACGCTTCTCGGGTCTTCCGTAGCCTTGCCGCCTCACTCATCAGCCATCGACCTGAGGCCCGTGATGATCAACAAAGCCTTGCGCATCCTGATCGCCGACCAACAGCATTTTCACCGGATGAAAACCGAGCGGTTGTTCAACCAGCTCGGTTATTACCGAGTGGCGCCGGTGCAAAGTCTTGCCGACATGCTGAATCTGGTCGAGTACGGATGCGAGCCGTTCGACCTGGTGATCATCAATGCCTCTCTGGCGGCAGGGGCATTGGATCTGTCCGGGTTCTTGCGCGATAACCGCCAGGTTCACCACGCCTTGATCTACGAAGACCACGCGGCGCTGCCGGATTTAGCCGCCATTCGACGGCTGATGGAGCTCATCGATCCGCCTGCGTGTGAAGCTGCATCGCCACTGGATCAGGAGCGGAATCGACAACGGATCGGTTGAGTCCAGGGGCACCGTTCGTCGGTACTATCATTTCTGACAGGTACATTCTTCCAGCATTCCGTGCAAAGTCATTGCGCAGCCGCTGCGTCTATCCCGGCGGTTACCGGCGGGCAATCGTTGAGTTTTTGCAAAGGAATTGCCATGAAGAAAGCGCTGATTGTGGACGATCATCCGGTGGTACGTGCCGCAGTCACACTTGTACTCGAGCGGGAAGGCTTCAAACTCATTTTTGAGGCGTCCAGTGTTGGCGAGGCCTTATCGATACTTCGTGAGCATGCAGTCGATCTGGTGATACTGGATCTGGTTATGCCCGGTGGCGATGGGCTGGAGCTGCTGGACCGGATCAGGGCCAATGGTTGGCTATGTCTGGTACTGGTTTTCACTTCCCTGGATCCGCTTTTTTTTCAAGAGCGTTGCATGCGCGCCCGGGCCATGGCTTATGTCGCCAAGACCCGCTCCTTGCAACAATTGCAAAAAGCCGTGCACGCCGTCATGGCCGGTTACACCTTTTTCGCGCGGTTGCCTGCGGGATCGCAGGACCCCCGGCAACGCAGCGAAAAAGAGATGATCGATAAACTTTCCAACCGCGAACTGACAATCCTGCGGTATTTGGCCCAGGGTATGAGTAACAAGGCCATCGCCGAGCTTACGCACCTGAGTCACAAAACCGTCAGCACCTACAAGACCCGCTTGATCGAAAAACTGGGCGTGAACGCTGCGGTACACCTGCGCGATTTCGCCAAGCGCAATCATCTGATCTGAATGAACCCGACCGTGCGCATCTTCCTGTGGGTGTTGATCCTATGTCTTGCATCGCAGGCCCTGGTCGCGGTAGCCGACGAGCCTAAGTCATTGCGCCTGCTGGGGCGCTCCACGGTGGATGGCTATGCCGTCCAGCTGGGCATGGATGACCGCAATTGGCTGGTCAGCAAACGGGTGTTGCGCGTCGGAGTAACGGGGCCGGACTACCCGCCCTTCGAATTGACGCGCAATCACGATGAGCTGGAGGGCATTACCGCCGATTACGTCGAGCTGCTTGCGCAACTGCTGCACGTCAACGTCGAGGTGCTGCGCTACGGCACACGCGAGTCGGCGATGGAGGCACTCAAACGCAAAGACCTGGATCTGCTGGGAACCTCCAACAGCTTCGAGGCCGCCGATCCCGAACTGAATCGAACCAGCGCCTATGCCGAAGATCAGCCGATGCTGGTCACCAGACTGGACGAGCGCATGCCCGAGGATCTGGCGGGTAAACGCATCGCCATGGTCGCCGACTATCTGCCGGAGCAGACCGTCAAAGCCTTCTATCCCAAGGCTGATCTGCAACGTTACCCATCGGCGCTCGATGCACTCGGAGCCGTGGCATACAGGCAGGCTGATGTGTATCTCGGGGACCTTATCAGTGCCAATTACCTGATCAACAACAACTACCACAATAACGTTCAGTTGATGGGGCCATCCGGCCTTGACGCCAACCCGTTCGGTTTCGCATTGGCGCGGGACAATACGCGCCTGAAAAACATCGTCGACCAGGCACTGGCGGCGATCCCGATGGAGCAACGCTCTGCCATCGAGCAACGATGGAGTGCCGGCCGCGCCAATCGACTGGGTCTGCAGCGGGTGAGTCTGAGCGCCAGCGAACAGCACTGGCGGGATCAGCATCCGACGGTGAGCGTCGGAGTGGTCGGGGACTTTGCGCCTTTGACTTTCTATGACGCCGAAAGGCGATTCAGCGGGTTGACCGCGCAATTGTTGACGCTGATCAGCCAGCGTAGCGGTTTGAACTTTGACGTGCAGCGGGGCCAATCCCTGGACGAGCAGATCCAGCGACTCAAGGCTGGCGAGATCGACATATTGCCGGCGCTCATCCCCACGACTGAAGGTGTGGCCGGGCTGCGTTTTACCAGCCCTTACGTCACCAATCCATACACGCTGGTCAGTGCAGTCACCCCCGGCAGCCCGAGAACGCTGGACGATCTGGCCGGCAAACGCCTGGCGATTTATCACAGTCATCCCATGCGCGCATTCATTCTTGCCAGGGCACCGCAGGTGCGGATGCTGGATGTGCAAAGCCCGGCCCAAGGCCTGGAAATGGTCATGAAGGGGGAAGCCGATGCCGCGCTCAGTTCGTTGTTCATGACCCGCTACCTGATTGCCCGGTATTACAGCGGGCGTCTGCGCATCAGCAGTACCGTGGGCGATGAACCGGCACGCATCGCTTTGGCGACCGGAAGTGATGCGCTGGAGCTGCACTCGATACTGAACAAGGCATTGCTGAGCATCTCGCCCCAGGAGATGGACGATCTGGTGGCCCGCTGGAGCAATGACGTGGTGGTGGATGACAGCTATTGGTTGCGTCATCGCCAAGGCATTGTTCAAGCGTTTGCCGTGGCGGGAGCCTTGCTGTTGCTCGCCTTGGGCTGGATCGCCTGGCAGCGTCGGCAGATCCGCCAGCGCCAGCAATGGTTGCGGCAATTGCAGGACGCCAAGGCTGAGGCGGAGGATGCCAATGGCGCCAAAACCACTTTTCTGGCGACCATGAGTCACGAGCTACGCACACCGTTGTACGCCCTGATCGGCATGCTCGAACTGGCCTTGAAGCGTGCGGACGAGGGCGTCACCGACCGTAGCGCCATTGAGGTGGCGTCCAGTGCCGCACAACAATTGCTGGCGCTGATCGGCGACATTCTGGATATCGCGCGTATCGAGTCAGGGCATTTATCCCTGACCCCTGAGCGCGCCAATCTGCGGGGGCTGGTGGAATCGGTGTGTCGGGTTTTCGAAGGCCTGGCACGGCAGAAAGCGCTGGCGTGGCGAATCGATCTGGACGAATACAGTGACTGTGATGTGTTGATCGATCCCACACGCTTCAAACAGGTGCTGTCCAATCTGCTGAGCAACGCCATCAAGTTCACCCATGAGGGTGAAGTGAGCCTGACGCTGCGAGTGGCGGCCGTCATGTCAGGACATCTGGCGGTCAGCGTGCAGATTGAAGACACCGGCATAGGCATCAGCACCGTCGACCGACAACGGTTGTTCAGCCCGTTCATCCAGGCCGATAACGGCCGACAGTCAGCCCGAAGCGGCTCTGGCCTGGGGTTGGTGATCAGCCGCACGCTGTGCGAAATGATGGGCGGGCGGTTGCAACTCGACAGCGTCCTTGGACAAGGCACGCAGGTCGACATCAATCTTGAGCTGATCGCATTGCCGTCGTTGCCTTCCATTGAGGCCGTGGAGAGCGGATTGCAGGCGCCAACGCGGCCACTGACGATTCTGGTGGTTGACGATCACCCGCCTAATCGACTGTTGCTTTCACGGCAACTGAGCCACCTTGGGCATCATGTTCTGGAGGCCGAAGAGGGCGCACGGGCGCTTAAGCTGTGGCGCAAACATGAGTTCGATCTGGTGGTTACCGACTGCAATATGCCCAGGCTCAGCGGTTATGAACTGGCGGGCGCAATCCGCGATGAAGAGTGTGCCAAGGGATTGCCACCTACATTGATTCTGGGCTGTACCGCCAATGCGCAGCCCGAGGAGAAGGCCCGATGCCTGGAGGCGGGCATGGACGACTGCCTGTTCAAACCGATCCTGCTGGCGGATCTGAACACTTGGTTGGCCTCCAGGTTTTTGAACCAGACACCAGAACCTGTCGCAGAGTCCTCAACGCCGGAGATGGACCTCAGTGGCCTGGAGCAATACGTCGGTGCGGACCGCACGTTGATTGATCGTCTGGTGCGCGAACTGACGGTGACCAACCGGGTGGATCGGGATGATCTGCTCCAGGCGCACGCCAATGGCAATCACTGTGTGCTGCGCGACCTGGCGCACCGCATCAAGGGCGGTGCGCGCATGGTCCGGGCACAGCGCTTGGTTGAGCATTGCGAGCAACTGGAGCGTGTCATCGATGTGGGGGATTCGGCGCTGCTCGACGAAGCCGTCGATCAATTGCAGCGCGCGATGTCATCGCTGGATGAACGCTTGAGCCAAGATTTAAGTCAGGGCTGAAACTCAGTCCCACCGCGGCGCAATGCCGTTGGGGCTGGTCAGCCGCTGGCCGCGATCCAGGCCCGCGATCAGCGCCATGTCGGCGTCGCTCAGGGTCAGGGTGCAGGCGTGCAAATTGCTTTGCAGGTTGGTGCGTTTGGTGGAAGAGGGGATCACCGCGTACCCCAGTTGCATGGCCCAGGCCAGGGTGACTTGGGCCGGTGTCGCCTGCAGGCGATCGGCGATCTGCTGGATGAGCGGATCTTTCAGCACTTCGCCATAGGCCAGGGTCATGTAAGAGGTGATCTGGATGCCCTGGCTTTGCGCAAATTCGACGACCTTGCGGTTTTGCAGGTACGGGTGCAGTTCGATCTGGTTGGTGGCGATGTTCTCGGCGCCGACCGCAGCAATGGCTTGCTTCATCAGGTCGACCGTGAAGTTGGACACGCCGATCCGACGGGTCAGGCCCAGTCGTTTGGCCTCGAGCAGCGCCCCCATGAACTCTTCGACCGGCACCTGATCTTCCGGTGACGGCCAGTGGATCAGGGTCAGGTCCAGATAGTCGGTTTGCAGCTTATCCAGGCTCTCTTTGAGGCTGTCGATCAACCGGTCTTTGGCAAAGTTGGCGACCCAGATTTTGCTGGTGATGAACAACTCTTCACGGGCAATGCCGCTGGCGGCGATGGCCTGGCCGACTTCGGCTTCGTTTTCGTAGATTTGCGCGGTGTCGATGACCCGGTAGCCCAGTTCAAGACCGGTGCTCACCGAATCGATGACCACTTGGCCTTGCAGGCGAAACGTACCAAGACCGAATGCGGGAATAGACATCAAAGACTCCAGGGGTTGCAGTGGGAATGGGCGGGAGTATCCCCGGCTGCACCCTTGAGAAAAACCGCTGGTTTGGCAAAGCACTGTTTACCGCAAGTCATGAATGGGTTGTTGGAAGATCAAAAAATCTTCCTCCATCGTTCTCCAGATAGAACGATGAGGCTGATTTTTGCAGTCTAGTGCGCCAAAGGTCATGGTTTTAAGCTTTATCCATCGCGTCACACAACAGATTCAGAGGCAAAGATGAAAAACATCATCGGTATCTACACCAGTCCACGACCTCATTGGGTCGGCGACGGTTTTCCGGTTCGCACGCTGTTTTCCTACGACAATCTGGGCAAACACATCAGCCCGTTCCTGCTGCTGGATCACGCAGGTCCCGCCGAATTCACTCCGACCACCGAGCGTCGTGGCGTGGGTCAGCATCCGCACCGCGGGTTCGAAACCGTGACGATCGTCTACAAGGGCGAGCTGGAACACCGTGACTCCACCGGCAGCGGCGGCAAGATCGGCCCCGGCGATGTGCAATGGATGACCGCAGCCTCGGGGATCATTCATGAGGAGTTTCACTCCGAAGGTTTCGCCAAAACCGGCGGCACCCTGGAAATGGTGCAGCTGTGGGTCAACTTGCCGGCCAGGGACAAGATGGCCGAGCCCGGTTACCAGACGATTCTCGACGGCGACATTGCGCGTATCCCGCTGAAAAACAATGCTGGCAGCCTGCGCTTGATCGCCGGTGAGTTCGACGGCCACAAAGGCCCGGCGCGGACCTTCACGCCGATCGACGTGTGGGATGTGCGCTTGAACGCCGGCAAGTTGCTGACCCTGGATCTGCATGAAGGACGCAACACCGCACTGGTGGTGCTGCGCGGTACGGTTCAGGTCAATGGTCAGGAACTGGTGCGTGACGGGCAGTTGGCGTTGTTCGAACGCAACGGTGATCAGCTCAGCCTCGAAGCCGACAACGATGCAGTCGTGCTGCTGCTCAGCGGCGAGCCGATCGACGAGCCCATCGTCGGCCACGGCCCGTTTGTAATGAACACCGAGCAGGAAATTCATCAGGCCTTCAGCGACTTCCAGTCGGGCCGGTTCGGCCGGATGAGCGGTTGAATACGACGCAGTAGTGGGTTGCTCTGCAACCTGGTATCTCCCACATTGGTTTTGTGGTGTTTTGCAGATCGCAGGCTTCGCCAGCTCCTACAATCTGTGAGATCTTCACGCCATTGGCCATTGTTGGAGTTGCTTGATGCTGTCACTGCTCACCAATCACCCGTTGCTTAGCGCGCTGATCCTGATCCTGATCGATCTGGTGTTGTGGCGTTTGATCACGGCCAGTAGCAGCAACTGGAAACTGGCCGCGCGGGTGGTGATTTTCGCGTTGTTCAGCGTGCTGCTGTTCAACGAAGGCTTGAACCCCATGGCGCCGGCGCCCTGGGCCGACAATGTGCCGTTGCACCTGGCGGCAACCGGTTTGCAGATTGGCTGGTGGCTATACGCAGCGCGCACCCTGACAGTATTGCTCGGCGCGGTGATGATGCAACGGGTCGGGCACACCGGGCGTTTGTTGCAGGACCTGCTCGGCGCGGTGATTTTCCTGATCGCGGTCATTGCTGCCCTGGCGTACGTGCTCGAATTACCGGTCAAGGGCGTGCTGGCGACATCCGGCGCGTTGGCGATCGTCGTCGGCCTGGCCTTGCAAAGTACCCTCAGCGACGTGTTTTCCGGGATCGTCCTGAACACCACCAAACCCTATCAACTGGGTGACTGGATCTCCATCGATGGCACCGAAGGTCGGGTCACCGACATCGATTGGCGCGCTACACGCCTGCAAACCTCCCAAGGCAGCATGGCGGTGATCCCCAACTCCCTGGCGGCCAAGGCCAAGATCATCAATTTCAGCCGGCCCAGTGATATTTTCGGCGTCTCGATCAGTTTGCAAGTGAGCCCCCACGCGCGTCCGCAAACGGTGATCGATGCCCTGGAGCGGGCCATGCAGGGGTGCCGCTTTCTGTTGGACAAACCGGCACCGTGCGTGGCGTTGAAAAGCTCCGGCAGCACCGGCGTGGAATATGAAATCAGCGGCTTCGTGGTCTCCATGGATCAGAAACGCATGGTGCGCAATCTGCTGTTCGACCTGGCGTTCCGGCACTTGCAGGCATCCGGCGTCATCCTGTTGTCGAACGTCGAGCCCAACGCTCCTGCGGCCTTGTCACGGCAACGGGCGTTGTTGGACAGCTCGAACATCTTCTCGACCCTGCGTCAGGAAGAGAAAGAAACCTTCAGCCAGAACATGAAGCTGCAAACCTTCCGCGCCGGAGAAATGATCCTGCCAGCGGGGGAGGTCAGCGATCATCTGTTCATCATTGAATCCGGCGTCGTGTCGGTGGAGCTGAGCCGCGGCGGGGTCAAGATCGAAAGCGGGCGCATGGGGCCGGGAGAGGTGATCGGCGAGGGCGGGATTTTGTCCGATATGGCGATGCCGGCGGACTTTAAAGCCAAGACGACCTGCAGCTTGTACCGGATCGAAAGGGAATACCTCCAACCGTGCCTGGATGCGCGGCATGACATCGGTGAAGCGATGAAGACGTTGCTGGATTTCCGCTTGAACAAGGCTCAGGCGCTGAGTCAGGAAACACCCAAGGTGGTGGAGAAAAAAGGGTTTTTGCAGTGGTTGCGCAATCGTAGTCACCAATAGGTTGGTTGCCTGTTCCGGCGCCTTCGCGAGCAGGCGTCGGCGTCGGCACTGTCACTGAAATTCTTCTGGTCTATTGGCATCCTCAACTTCCCAATAATTGGCTATTTGTTCAACCTCAGGTCCGCATTAACGTAGCGCCAACACCCATTGTGATTGGAGCTCGCCATGCAAACCCGTATCGATTTCTACACTGCCTCCCCAGACGCCTTCAAAGCCATGATGGCCCTGGAAACCGCTGTCTCGAAACTGCCCCTGGAAAAGTCGCTGATCGAACTGGTCAAGCTGCGCGCCTCGCAGATCAACGGCTGCGCCTTCTGCATCGACATGCACACTGCCGATGCCATGAAGGACGGGGAAACGCCACGCCGGCTGTTCGCCGTGACCGCCTGGCGCGAGGCACCGTTTTTCACCAATCGCGAGCGCGCCGCACTGGCCTGGACCGAGTCCATGACCCAAGTGAGCCTGACCCACGCGCCGGACGAAGACTATGCGCTGCTCAGCGCCGAGTTCAGCCCCAAGGAAATGGTCGACCTGACGGTGGCGATTTCCACCATCAACAGCTGGAACCGCCTGGCCGTGGGTTTCCGCAAGATGCCTCAGGAGTAACAATCAGGCTCAATGAGCATCGGCACTCGGCGCGGCTGGTGGTTGTACCTTGCGCATCAGGGGCACCATCGCCGTGGCGAGAATGAAGCAGACCATGATCATCAGGAACGCGTCGCCATAGGTTTGCGTCTGTGCTTCGCGATACGTCAGCAGCCACAGCTGACGCAGGCTGGCGGTGACGCCGATGTCACCACTCTGGCCGAGGGCGGCGAAGTTATGGCCGACCTGGGACAGCCACTGATTGAGTGCTTCGTTGGTGCTGTTGAGGTTCTCCGCCAACCGGGTGAAGTGCAGGTTGGTGCGGTCATTGAGGATGGTCGCGCACGCGGCGATCCCCATCGCGCCGCCAAGGTTACGCATCAGGTTAAATAACCCCGAAGCATGTTTGAGCCGCGACGGTGCCAACCCGCCAAGGGTCAGGGTCACCGCCGGCGGCACCGCCAGTTGTTGCGCGATCCCGCGCAAGGCTTGCGGCAGTATCAATTCCCTGGCGCCCCAGTCGTGGGTGATCGGGCTGAAGTCCCACATCGACAGGGCGAACAGCCCAAGGCCGGTCATCATGATCCAGCGCAGGTCGATGCGATTGGCCAGAAAGGCGTACAGCGGAATCGCCATAATCTGGAACACCCCGGTGGAAAACACCGCCAAGCCAATGTCCAGCGCGCTGTAGCCACGCACCCGGCCGAGAAACAGCGGCGTCAGGTAAATCGTCGCGAACAAGCCGATCCCGGTGACGAACGAAAAGAAACAACCGAGGGCGAAGTTGCGGTCTTTCAAGGCGCGCAGATCGACGATCGGGTTGGCCACGTACAAGGTTCGACCGATGAAGGCCAATCCGGCCAGGCCGCTGATCCACGCAGTGGTCAGAATCGTGCTGTCGCTGAACCAGTTCCAGCGCGGGCCTTCTTCGAGGGTGTATTCCAGGCAACCGAGAAACACCGCCATGAACAGCATGCTCAGGTAGTCGGCGCCTTTGAGCAGCGACAATTCCGGCTGGTCGATTTTCACCAGCATCGGCACTGCCACCGCGACGAAAATCCCCGGCACCAGGTTGATGTAGAACAGCCAGTGCCAGGACGAAATGTCAGTGATCCAGCCACCGATGACCGGCCCCAGCGTCGGCGCCAGCGATGCCACTGCGCCGATGGTTGCGGCGGCGATCACCCGTTGCTTGCCGGTGAAGAAAAAGAAGGCGGTGGTGAACACCAGCGGAATCATCGAGCCACCGAGAAACCCTTGCAGGGCGCGGAAGGCGATCATGCTCTGGATGTTCCAGGCCACACCGCAGAGCAGGCTGGCCAGGGTGAAGCCAATCGCCGAGGCGCAGAACAGCCAACGGGTCGAGAACACCCGGGACAACCAGCCCGACAGCGGAATCACGATGATTTCGGCGATCAGGTAACTGGTCTGCACCCAGGCGGTTTCGTCGGTGCCCGCCGAGAGCCCGCCGCCGATGTCACGCAGCGACGCCGAGACGATCTGGATATCCAGCAGCGCAATGAACATGCCGATGCACATCGTGGCGAAGGCGAACACCTTGGTCGCCGTCGCCATGTTGGCGGCGTTGAACGGTTGCGCGGGGGCGACGAGGGCGCGGCTCATGGCGCGCTGGCCACGGTTGGGGTTTGCGCTTCAGGCTCGGCGCGGGTGTCCACTTCGGCCGTCACCGACAGGCCTGGACGCAGATGACCGAGTACGCCATCCGCCGGGTCGAGCAGGATCCGCACCGGCACCCGCTGGACGATTTTGGTGAAGTTACCGGTGGCGTTTTCCGGTGGCAGCACGCTGAACTGCGAACCGCTGGCCGGCGCGAGGCTGTCCAGATGCCCGTGGAACTCACGCCCCTTGAGCACGTCGGCATGTACGATCACACGTTGGCCCGGCGTCATCCGCGCTAGCTGATCCTCCTTGAAATTGGCATCGACCCACAATCCGCTGGCCGGCACCAACGACAACAGTTGCGAACCGGCCTGGGCGTAAGCGCCGACCCGCGCCCGACGATTGCCGATCACGCCGTCGACGGGGGCTTTCAACTCGGTGTAGCCGACGTTCAACTGCGCCAGATCACGCTCGGCCCGCGCCTGTACCAATGCGGCACGGGCTTGTTGTTTCTGGGTTTCGATCACGTTCAACTGGCGTTGCGCGGCCAGCAGTTCGGCCTGGGCCCGGGCACTTTGCGCCTGGGCCGTCTTGAAGGTGGCGTCGGCCCGTTGCGCGCTTTCCACCGAGACGGCATTGCTGCCCACCAGGCGTTTGTAGCGGGCATTGTCGTCCCGCGAGCGCGCGGTTTCGGCGCCCGCGGCATCGATACCGGCGCGGGCCTGGCCGATCACCGCGTGTTGCAGTTGTTCGGTGGCGTCGAGGTTGGCGAGCAACGCTTCTTCAGCGGCCACCGCGCCTTCAGCCTTGGCCAGGTTGGCGCGATAGTCACGGGCGTCGATCCGGATCAGCACATCGCCGGCCTTGACCCTCTGGTTGTCGGTCACCAGCACTTCTTCGATATAGCCGGCGACTTTCGGGCCGATCACCGTGACGTCGCCACCAATGTAGGCATCGTCGGTTTCTTCGATGAAGCGCCCGGCAGTCCACCAATGGCTCGCATACAGCCCGATGAACACCAGGGCTGCGATGGCTGCCGTCAGCAGCACCAGCCGTTTCAGCAGGGGAGGCTTGGGTGGGGTCGCTGCGACGGCAAGGTCGGGTTCAAGGCTGGGCATGCTGGTCATGGATAAATACCTGTGGGAAACGAGGCGTTATTATGGGTGTAATATGACGCAGGTAATATTTTGTGGCAACGGGTTTTGGCTACCGGTCGTCTGGTGCTCCCAAGTGGAATCCATTGCTTTCGGTTAATAGGAAGCATTACTATTTGCACTTCATCCCTACAGCACGCCGCAATGACCCCCAAGCTGCCCCGCAGACCTGGCTTTTTCGAGCATTACGAAGAGTTGATCGGCACCTGGACCCGTCGTCTGAGAAATCGTCAGCAGGCCGAGGACCTGGCCCATGACACCTTCGTGCGGGTGCTCGAGTCCGATTCGGCGGCGGTGCAGCAACCTCGGGCGTATTTGCACCAGACCGCGCGCAACATCGCGGTGGACGGTTATCGGCGTGAGGATCGGCGGGGCGCCATGGAGTCGGAGGCGATCGATCACAGTGTGTCGTCGTCCGGCGACCCGGAGCATTTCATGCACGCGATCCAGTTGGCGGATTCCATCGAGCGGGCGCTCACCGAGTTGCCGCTCAACTGCCGCAAGGTGTTCGTCTGGCAGAAGATCGAAGGCCTGACCCAGGCCGAAATCGCCGAGCGCCTGGGGCTGTCCAGGAACATGGTGGAAAAGTATATGATCCGCACCCTGCGGCATCTGCGTGATCGTCTGGACGGGGCACAGCCATGATGGATACTCGTGATTGTGCGTGCGGGCAAACAACGGTTCGCGACGACGCGGCGCGGTGGTTTGTGCGTTTGCAGGAACCTGCCGCCAGCGCCGAAGAGCAGCGCCGCTTCGAGAGCTGGCTGGACGAACACCCTCAGCATCGCAACGAATATCAGATACTCCAGAACCTGTGGGTGGCGGCCGATCGATTGCCGGCCAAGCGTCTGCACGCCTTGTGTGAAACCCCGGCGGTGCGCAGTAAACGTCGTCCGCTGGTGCGTTACGCGGTGGCCGCCAGCGTGTTGGCGGTGGCGCTCGGCCTGGGGCTGTTCAGCGGCTTGAACCCTCCGGCGACCTACACGGCTGAATATTCCACGGCCCTTGGCGAGCGTCGTCATGTGGCGTTGCCGGACGGTTCGGTGATTGATCTGAACAGCCGCAGCCGGGTGCAGGTGCGCTATGAAAAGGACCGTCGCGGCATCGAGTTGACGCAAGGCGAGGCGATGTTCAGCGTCGAGCACGACAGCAGTCGACCGTTCGTGGTCGAGGCGGGCAGCGGCAGGGTCACGGTCACCGGCACCCGGTTCGATGTGCGCCGCGACAGCGCCGAAACCCGGGTCGCGGTGGAGCAGGGCACGGTCAGGGTTCAAGGGGGTGGCGATGATTTCGTCAGCCTCACCGCCGGCTTCGGCACTCGCATCAATGCCCAGGGCAAGGTGGCCACCGCCTATATGGTCAACCCTGCGGAACTGACCGCATGGCGCAGCGGCAAACTGGTGTTCAACAACGCCAGCCTCAGCGAAGTGGCCGAAGAAGTGTCGCGTTATCGGGAGAAACCGCTGACAGTCGGCAGCGCCAACGTGGGCAACCTGCGCCTGACCAGCGTGTTCAAATCCGACAACACTGATGCGCTGCTCAAGGCCTTGCCGAGCATTCTGCCGGTGACCATCCGCACCCTCGATGACGGCAGCCAGGAAATAATCTCCCGATAGATTCAGGTTTTTTTCGAGTTCTTCGTCTTCTTGTCCAACTGCAACTGGTTTGCATTAACAGACGCACACTCTTGCGATCCACAGGACAACGTTCGACGTGAAGAAAACCACCGCTAAAAATAACAAGTCATCCTGGCTGCCCCTCGCGCTTGCCCTGGCGGTCAGCTCGGCGCTGCCTCAGGCATTCGCCGCCGACGCCATTCATATTCAGGCTCAGCCACTGGGCCAGGCCTTGAGTCAGCTGGGCCAGCAAACCTCGCTGCAGGTTTTTTTCAGCCCGGAACTGGTGGCCGGCAAACAGGCTCCGGCAGTGGACGGCAACCTCTCGCCGGAACAGGCCTTGCGCCAATTGCTGCAAGGCAGCGGTCTGCAATACCAGATCGATGAGGGTTCGGTCACGCTGATGCCGGCACCGACTTCCGCCTCAAATGGCCCGCTGGAACTGGGCGTGACCGACATCAAGGTGGTGGGTGACTGGCTCGGTGACGCCGATGCCGCCGTGGTGCAAAACCATCCCGGCGCGCGCACGGTGATCCGCCGTGAAGCGATGGTCGAGCAGGGCGCCATGAATGTCGGCGACGTATTGCGGCGTGTTCCCGGCGTGCAAGTGCAGGACGCCAACGGCACTGGCGGCAGCGACATCTCCCTGAACGTCGGTGTGCGCGGCCTGACCTCGCGCCTGTCGCCACGCTCCACCGTACTGATCGACGGTGTGCCGGCTGCCTTCGCCCCTTACGGCCAGCCACAGCTGTCGATGGCGCCGATTTCCTCCGGCAACCTCGACAGCATCGACGTGGTGCGCGGCGCCGGTTCCGTGCGTTACGGGCCGCAGAACGTCGGTGGCGTGATCAACTTCGTCACCCGCGCGATCCCGGAGAAAGCCACCGGTGAAATCGGCACCACCATGGAAACCACCCAGCGCGGTGGCTGGAAACACATCGACACCGCGTTTCTCGGCGGCACCGCCGAAAACGGCATGGGCGTGGCGCTGTTGTATTCCGGGGTGAACGGCAACGGTTATCGCAAAAGCAACAACGGCAATGACATCGACGACGTGATCCTCAAGACTCACTGGGCGCCCACCGATCAGGACGATTTCAGCCTCAATTTCCATTACTACGACGCCAGCGCCGACATGCCCGGTGGCCTGACGCAGAAGCAGTACGACGCCGATCCGTTCCAGTCCGACCGCGACCACGACAATTTCAGCGGCCGCCGCAAGGACGTGTCGTTCAAATGGGCGCGGCAGATCGATGACCGGACCCAGGCCGAAGTGCTGACCTACTATTCCGACAGCTTCCGTGGCAGCACCATCGCCGCGCGCGACCAGAAAACCCTCAGCTCTTATCCACGCACTTACTACACCTTCGGCATCGAACCGCGGGTGTCCCATGTGTTCGACCTGGGCCCGACCACGCAGGAAGCCAGCGTCGGTTATCGCTACCTGAAAGAAGGCATGCACGAAGAGTCGAGCCGTCTGGCGCTGGTGAACAATCAGCCGGTGGTCAGCAAAACGTCCGATGGCCATGTGTTCCAGGACCGCACCGGTGGCACCGAGGCCCACGCCGTTTACATCGATGACAAGATCGACGTCGGCAACTGGACCGTGACCCCCGGCATCCGTTTTGAAAGCATCAGCACCGAATGGCACGACAGGCCGGTGCTCGACACCGCCGGCAAACGCGTGCAGGAAAAACGCCGCAGCATCGACAGCAACGAACCGCTGCCGGCCTTGAGCGTGATGTATCACTTGTCCGAGGCCTGGAAACTGTTCGCCAACTACGAAACCTCGTTCGGCAGCCTGCAATATTTCCAGCTCGGCCAGGGTGGCTCGGGTGACAACACCGCCAATGGCTTGAGCCCGGAAAAGGCCAAGACCTACGAGATCGGTACACGCTACAACGATGACGTGTGGGGCGGGGAAGTGACGCTGTTCTACATCGACTTCGATGACGAACTGCAATACATCAGCAACGACGTGGGCTGGACCAACCTCGGCGCCACCAAGCACCAGGGCCTTGAAGCGTCGGTGCATTACGACCTGTCGGCGCTCAACCCGATGCTCGACGGCCTGACCGCCAATGCCGGTTTTACCTACACCCGCGCCACCTACGAAGGCGAGATCCCGGGCTTCAAGGGCCGTGATCTGCCATTCTACTCGCGTCAGGTGGCCACCGCCGGGCTGCGTTACGACATCAACCGCTGGACCTACAACCTCGATGCCTTTGCCCAGTCCAAACAGCATTCGCCGGGGACCGGTGTGAATGCCGATGGCAGCTTCAGCGGCAACTACATCACCGAAGGTTCCGCAGACGGTCAGTACGGCAATATTCCGGGTTACGTGACCTGGAACGTGCGCGGCGGTTATGACTTCGGCTCGCAGTTGTCGAACCTGAAAGTCGGCGCCGGGGTGAAAAATATCTTCGACAAGCAGTATTTCACCCGTTCCAGCGACAACAACTCGGGGATGTACGTCGGCGCGCCACGCACGTTCTTTGTGCAGGCCAGCGTCGGGTTCTGATGAGTGACTGGTCGGCAATTCCGGGTTGCCGATCAGCTTCTGATAGGTGTCGACACAGGCTTACGGGGCGGCGTCTGGCAGTCGGAAGTCGATGACAGGCGAAGGATTGCCTGCCATGTCCACGGTCTTGAGGCAGATTTTTTTCTCGCCGTCGCTCGTGTCCACTTCAAAATCCAGCAGTGGCGGCCTGACCTGCTTATATCCCTCAGCTTGTTGGCAATCAATCGTGGCCGATGTACCGATCTTGTATTGATGCCCTGCTACATCCAGATCGGGCGTGACCTGAGAAGGCGCTACAGAATAGACGCCCTCTCCTCTATTCGTGATGTTGAATACTGGCGCCATTTGAGCGGGTTCTGCCAATACCCACCGCCAAAAAATCCTGGCGTTTCGCGCATCCCATTTTCCGGGTGGTCCCGCCTGATGGTTTTGCCCCATCACGCACAAGAAATACAGCCCTGGTCCTTGGCGCAGTTCATAGCGTAACTCGCTCTCGCCGCCTGAGTCAGTGGTACGCACCTCACTGTAATCCCTGATATCCGCACAATTTTCGGCAGTGCGCGTGTACTTGAAACGAAAGAAGGGTTGGTTGCTCGAAAAACGATGCTCCCACAACAACGGCAGGTAGTTCCCTTGTTCATCTCGGGGCTGTTTGAGGAAGTGATCGCCATACTTCGAGCCGAATTCCGACACGGGCCCCAGTACACAGGGCTCGCGGTCCCCAACGAAGCGCCCCCCTCTAAAACAGGTATCCAGGCCATTGGCGGGCGTCGCGTAATTGGTGTCTTGCGCTTTATTGGGCATGCCTTCGATCACTTCGCAAGGTGCGCTGATACTGCATCGCGATCGCCCGCTGTCGCGCGTGGTGGTGCCAATCACCGCGACGATTTCGTTGGTGTAGCGATTCAGAAGTGGAGAGCCAGAGATTCCATTGATGACCCCCAGGCATCGATTGCTGATTTGATCCACCCAAACCCACCCGGCTTCGAGAATTCCTGCGCGGTGTTCCTGCGGACATGCCGAACGCTGGATAAAATCATCGACAGCGGCGCCAACCACCAGCGTATCGGTGCCTTCGGTCAGGGCATGGCTCGCAACTTTCAAGGGCTGGATGCCATCGTTCATCACTTGGCCGAGGGTGCGATCGAGTACCAGCAGCGCAATGTCCTGGCCACGCAGGGTGCTCCAGGCGATTCTGGTGACGGGATAGTTTTTTTGTTGTGGCGTCGTGTCCCGGAAAAAATTGAAGGTAGCCTGTCCGGACGCAGGCTCGTTCACGATAAATCGACCGACATTACCTTTTGCACAATGACCTGAGGTGAGCACATACGCTGGGCCGCTGCGATCATCGTTTGCTCCACGGGTATCGATCAGGCTGCCGCTGCAGATCCGGCCTTCATCAACCTTGACCCTGGCGATGGACTGCCAATGGTTGTATCGCCCATCGGCATTGGACAAGAGACGTGCCGGTGCGAAATTTTCAATACCCTCGCCCCAGTCATGTTGGGCAAGCGGCGATTTGCTGCAACCGTTCGCGCCCATCAGTAGCAACAAAACCAGCAGAACCTTGAGGTTGAACGTGTTCATGAGGAGCTCACCCGCCTGGGATATTTAACTCATGGTCGATGCGCAGCCAAAACGTGTCTACTGTCAGAACTGATAGTAAAGCGGCGAAAAATACGACCTCCTGTCGTTTTTCGTGCTGCTGAGCGTTAGACCTTCAGCACTTTCCCTCCAATCGCCACCGCCACCAGCAGGCCCCCCATTAGACCGAACGCGAAGCTCAGGCTGCTGCCATGAGCCACAAAACCGATCACCGCCGGTCCCGCCAGAATCCCGGCATAACCCAGGGTCGTGATGGCCGGCACCGCGATGCTTTGCGGCATCACCGTCTGCTTGCCCACGGCGGTGTACAGCACTGGCACGATGTTCGAACAACCGGCACCGAGCAGCGCATAACCGAGCAGCGCGGCTTGCCATCCCGGTGTGAAGGTCGCCAGAAACAATCCTGCCGCAGCCATCAGTCCGCCGAACAGAATCACCCGCGTGGCGCCCAGGTGCCGGACAATCGCGTCACCGGTCAATCGCCCGGCGGTCATGGTCAGCGCAAATGCCGCATAACCTAGCCCGGCATACGCGGTGTCGATCCCGCGTTCCTGCGCCAGGAACACCGCGCTCCAGTCGAGTGCCGCACCTTCAGCCAGGAATACGATGAAGCACATCCCGCCGATAAACAGCACGATGCCATGGGGCACGGCAAATGCCGGGCCGGAGCTTTCACTGCCGTAAGGCAACAGGTGCGGCGCGGCTTTAAGCAATGCCAGCACCAGCACCACGATCACCACGCACATCGCCCCCAGCGGCGAAAAACCCAGACCGAGCAGGCCGCTGACACCCGCCGCGCCGACGATCCCGCCGAGGCTGAACAGCCCATGAAAACCCGACATCATGGTCTTGCCGCTGGCCCGCTCGACGATCACCGCTTGCAGGTTCACCGTCGAATCCACCGTGCCCAGGCCGGCGCCGAACATGAACAATGCCGCGATCAACGCCGGAATCGAGGATACCGTCGCCAACAGTGGCAGCGCCGCGCAGATCAACAAGGTGCCGCCGCTCAACACCCGACGGCAGCCGAAACGCGTCGCCAGAATCCCGGCCATGGGCATCGCCAGAATCGAACCCACCCCCAGACACAACAGCAACAGCCCGAGGGTGCCTTCATTCAGCCCGGCCCGCGCCTTGGCGTAAGGCACCAGCGGCGCCCAGGCCGCGATGCCGAAACCGGCGATGAAGAAGGCGATGCGCGTGGACATCTGTTCCAGACGTCCGGGGACGAAGGTGGCTTGGGTGTTGAGGTTGGTCATATCGATCCTTGGCAAAAAACGTCGCGTCCCAAAGGACAGTGAACAACCGCAAAGGGTTCGATCACCACGTTCAGGCGGGGGCAGCAGTCACGCAGAGTGACATCCTTGCACAGCCAGCCGTTGTTTCGCGATATTGTCGACGCATCAATTGTTCATAGGGGGGGCGCCATGACGCGGATGTACGATGCTCGAGGCAATATCTACGCGGTGGTGGCGCCTGACGCCCTGCGCGATAGCGGTATCGAGCTGCCTGAACAGGCCAGCCAGGCGGCGCAAACCCGTGAGGCCTGGGCGTTGTCGGCCATCGAGGCATTCTGCGGCTGGGCTCCCGGGACACAACCGCCCGGCAGCAAGGCGCATCGTTGCGATGGCTTGCTGGTGGGGCCGTTTCAATCTTCGCCGCCGTTTGACCTGCTGATCGTCAACACCGACGGCAGCCTGGCCGAGCGCAGTGGCAATGGCCTGACGATTTTTTCCCAGGCCCTGAGTGAACAAGGGCTGATGCCGAGGGAGGAGGCTTGCCTGCTCAGGGTTCATCACGACAAGCGCGATGCGCTCTCGCCAGTGGCGACTTCGGTGAACCCCGCCGAAATCGATGGCGTGCAAGGGTTCTGGCTGGACTTGGGGCAGCCTTCGTTCGGGTCTGAAGCGGTGGGTGCGCAAGGGGTCGAAGCCGTCGTGTTGGACGGGCGTGATGTCAGTCACGTGCGGCCATTGTCGACGCTCGACCCAGCCTGGAACCGCAGCCAGTTCGTGCGCATCGGTAACCCCCATTGTGTGACGTTAGTGACAGGCGCCGATGCGTTGCCGAGCAACGCACAAATGCGCGAGCCGGAGTTGTCTGGAGGGTTGACCCGCATCGCTTACGCCACGCCGACCGGGGCGGGGCAGCCGTGTGCGGCCGGGGTGAACCTGCAATGGGCGATGCTTGAATCCGAAGGGCGAATCGTTGCGCGGGTGTTCGAGCGTGGCGAAGGGCCGACCGCGTCGTCGGGTACCAGCGCCAGTGCGGTGGCGTGCGCGGCGTGGCGAGTGGGTTGGGTGGCAGCGGGGGAAGTGCAAGTGGTCATGCCCGGCGGCACGGCGCCGATTCTGCTGGAAGAACGGGAGGGCGAATTGAGTCGGGTCAGGTTGTTTGGGACGGCGCGGTTGATGGGGTGATTTTGAGACCGTCATCGCGAGCCTGCTCGCGATGACGCCCGAACGGTCAGCGAAGATTCAGAGCCGATCCGCCCACTCAACCACCGGCATCTGTCGCTTCATCAACACCTTGCCCCCGCGAATCGAATACAGCGGCAGACCCTGGCTGCGGATCACTTCGTAATCGCTGTCCGCCGACAGAATCAGCAGATTCGCCGGCCGGCCCCGTTCCAGACCATAGCGATCGCCCAGGTTCATCGCCTTGGCACTGTTGTCCGTGACCAGGTCCAGCGCACTCTGCAAATTGCGATAACCGAGCATGTGGCAGATGTGCAAACCGGCCTCGAGCACCCGCAGGATGTTGCCATTGCCCAGCGGATACCACGGGTCGACGATCGAGTCCTGACCGAAACACACGTTCATCCCCGCTTCGAGCAACTCATTCACGCGAGTCACGCCACGGCGTTTCGGGAAGTTGTCGAAGCGGCCTTGCAGGTGAATGCTTTCGGTGGGGCAAGAAACAAAACTGATCCCCGAGTGCCCGAGCAAGCGAAACAGTTTCGCGCAGTAAGCGTTGTCGTAGGAGCCCATCGCCGTGGTGTGGCTGGCGGTGACGCGCGAACCCATGTCGCGGCTGCGGGCCTCTTCGGCCAGCACTTCAAGGAAGCGCGAGTGCGGGTCGTCGGTTTCGTCGCAATGCACGTCCACCAGACAGCCCGTGCGTTCGGCCAGGTCCATCAGGAACTTCACCGAGCTTACGCCCTGGTCCCGGGTGTATTCGAAATGCGGAATGCCGCCGACCACATCGGCGCCCAGGCGGATCGCTTCTTCCATCAGCTCGCGCCCGTTGCGGTACGACTCGATACCTTCTTGGGGGAACGCGACGATTTGCAAGTCGATAAGGTGGTGGCTTTCCTCGCGGACTTCGAGCATCGCCTTGAGCGCGATCAGTTCCGGGTCGGTGACATCGACGTGGGTGCGCACGTGCTGAATGCCGTGGGCGGCGAGGGTCTGGATGGTTTTTTTGGCGCGGGTCTTGGTGTCTTCCTGAGTGATGGTGGCCTTGCGCTCGCCCCAGCACTCGATACCTTCGAACAGCGTACCGCTCATGTTCCAGCGCGGTTCGCCGGCAGTCAGGGTGGCATCGAGGTGAATGTGCGGTTCGACGAAGGGCGGCACCACCAGATTACCGCCGGCGTCCAGGTCATCCGGCCCCAGTGACGGGGCTTCGGTTTGCCGGGCGATGCTGTGAATCAGGCCGTTTTCCAGGTGCAACTCATGCAGGCCTTCTTGGTTGCGCAGGCGGGCGTTGATGATATGCATCAGGCGAGTCCTTTTAGAGATCTTGTAGTGGTGCTTCGGCGGTACGGGCACCCAGTACGCCGGTCAATAACACATACGTTAGCGCGGCAGTGGCAATCCCTACCAGCGGCGCGATCCACGGCGAGCTGAATGCTGCGACGGTGCCGACCGCATAAGCGCTCAGGCCAGGCCAGTTGAACGCCGGCAACCGGGCATCGGCCAGGCGTGGATATTGCCCACGGTAACGGAAGAAAAAGTCCGCCATGATCACCCCGCCAATCGGCGGAATCACCGTGCCCAGCAGAATCAGGTAAGGCACCAGCATGTCGTACATGCCCAGCAGCGCCAGCAGCGTGCCGATCACCGCGCCGGCCAGGGTCACGGTTTTGCGCCGGCCGGTGCGCAACAGATTGCAGCCGGCGACGGCGAAGTTGTAGATCGTGTTGTCCTGGGTGCTCCAGATGTTGAGCAGCAACATCGCCATCGCGGCCATGGCGAAGCCTTGCAGCAACAGCACTTCGACTACGTCCGGTTGCTGATAGACGATCGCGCCATAGGCACCGATCAACACCATCAGGCCGTTGCCGATGAAAAAGCCGATCAGGCTCGCCAGCACCGCGACTCGCGCCGAACGGGAGAAACGTGTCCAGTTGGTCGCCTGGGTCGCGCCACTGACGAAGGTGCCGAACACCAGGGTAATCGCGGTCGACCAGTCCAGTGTTGCCGTCGGCACCACGGCGAGCAAACCCTCGAGCCCGCCGACCTTCACCGTCGCGACCCACATCGACAGCGTCAGCAGCAACATCATGGCGGGTACGGCGATGTACGACAGAATCTCCAGCCCGCGATAGCCGATGTACGCCGTGGCGCAAAAGCCCAGGCCGAACAGCACCATCAGCCCCAGTACGGTGCTTTCATTCAGTTCGAAATATTTGCCGAGTACGACGGCTGCGGTCGCGGTGCCCCAGGCGTACCAGCCGATCTGGGTGAAGCCGAGGATCAGGTCGCTGAGCTTGCTGCCCACTTCGCCGAAGCAGAAACGGCCCATCAACACCGAATTGAGGCCGCTTTTGAAGGCGATGTAGCCAAGCCCGGCTGCGTAGATTCCCAACAGCAGATTGCCGGCGATGATCACCGCCAGCATCTCGCTGAAACTGAATGCCACCCCGAGCTTGCCGCCGGCAAACATGGTCGCCGTGAAGAAGGTAAAACCCAGCAGCACCATGGCTGTGGAGGCGAGCCCCTTGCGGGCATGCATCGGGACTTCGCTTAAAGGGTAATCGTTGCCCGGATCGTTCTGCGTCATGTGGCATTCCTTGCTGGATGGAGGACGCGAGGGTGTTGCAGTGCTCGTGCCAATGGCGCGAGGGTGTTGTTCTTTATAGCCGAGCCGGCGGATTTAGCCTGAAGAGGGGCACGAAAGCAGTGCGGCAGTGGTTCAAATTGGAACGCAGCAATCAGGTAGTCACAAAGTCCTGTGGCGAGGGGGCTCCGTCGCTCAGGCGTTCTGTGCCAACGGTAAAAACCGCAATATCGCCGCCATGATCGCCTCCGGTGCATCCTCCTGCACCAGATGCCCGGCATTCGCAACGGGATGAAACTGCGACCCCGCAATCATCTGATGCAACGCCCGCCCGCGTTCAATGGGAATCCATTGATCGTTTTCCCCCCAGAGAATCTGCACCGGGCAGCGAATCGTCGGGTACAGCGCTTCGACCTCGCGGGTATAACGCTCATCCATCTGCGCGATCTGCCGATAGAACGCCGCTTGCCCCGAATCACCCAGCCAGGGCTGCACGTAAGGCGCCAGCTCCTGATCGGAAATCTCGCGCTTGATCGCGCCACGAATATAGGTCGGCACAATCGCCCGTTGAATGTAATCAGGCAGCCCGCTGAACGCCGCTTCATGCTGACGCACATGCTGCACGAACGGCGAACCCCAGGGCGACAGCGCCACCGGGTCAATCAGCGTCAGGCTGCGGTAATCCTTGCCATCGAGCAGATGCGCGCGCAACACAGTGGCGCCGCCGAAATCGTGGGCTACCACGTCTGGCCGTTCCAGGCCCCAGTGCTCCAGCAATTGCGCCAACAGTTGGTTCTGTACGCCCAGCGACACATCGCCGTCCGGCTGTGCGGACTGCCCGTAACCCAGCAAATCGAAGTAATACACCCGGTGCGAGGTGATGAAGTGCGGCGCGATCCGGTGCCACACATGAGAAGAGAAGGGCGTGCCATGCACGAACACCAGCGGCGGGCCGTCGCCACGCACGGCGTAGCGAACGGAGTGCCCGTTGAAACGATAGGTCTGAGCCAGCGGCCAGTCAGTCATGGGTGCGTCCTCTTGGCGTGTGCGAGCCCAAAAGCATAGGCATAAAAAAACAGCCATTGAAGGCTGTTTTTCATATCACTGACGAAACGCATTCTCCTTATGGGATTTACGTTTACTCACCGCGATAGATGCAACCGCTGGTGCAGGTCTCGTGGATGCGGATCGCGCTGAGTTCCGGCAACAACGGCTTCAACTCATTCCAGATCCACTTGGCCAGCACTTCGCTGGTCGGGTTTTCCAGGCCGGGAATGTCGTTCAGGTAATTGTGATCGAGGCGCTCGTAGAGCGGCTTGAAGATCTCTTTGATTTCCGAGAAATCGCGGATCCAGCCGGTGTGCGGATCGAGGTCGCCGCTCAGGTGAATCGCCACTTTGAACGAATGACCATGAAGGCGGCCGCACTTGTGGCCGTCCGGTACGTGGGGCAGGCGATGGGCGGATTCGAAGGTAAATTCTTTGAAGATTTCCACAGTGATGTTCAGCTCTTTCAGGTGGCGATCGCCGCGGCGATGTGGGCAGGTGGCGAGTTTACCAGAGCTCCGGGCAAAACACTGACTAAAGGGTCAGCAAGCGCTCGCCGAGGCGACCGTTGGCGGCCAGTTCAAGGAATTCATCGCCCAGGCGACGGCTTTCATCCATCGTTGCGCGCCAATACTTCTGTCGGCTCGGGGCATCGCCCATGAAGCGCTTGAAGTCGTTGCGGTCCGGCAGCTTGCCGTAGGGCAGGCGTGCCAGGTATTCCTTCGACGGGGCCAGCAGCAGAACATCCTGCAAGCGCTCAGGGCAGGCGCGGCGCCATGGCAGCGTCTTGTCGAACCAGCCGGGGATCACCCGGTCGGTGAAGTGCGGATACAGCACGATGTCGTTGCCGCTGTAGGGCAGGTCGAGGTGATAGTCCAGCAGACCACCATCGCGGAACGTCCCCGCGCCGGCCCCCGGCAAGTCGCGCACGCCTTGCATGACCATCGGGATCGAACCCGAGGCCAGCAGGGCCTGGCGCAGGTTGCCGGCATTCAGTGAGATGAAGCGCGACGGGAAGTCGTTCAGCGCGTTGACCGGTGGTGCCAGGCGCGGGTCGTGGATGATCAGCCGCTCGAAATGCCGCGACAGCCGTGAACGACCGCGCAGGTTGTCGGCGATCACCGACGACAGGCCCAGCCCCAACCGGCCGCGATGATCGTCCGCCAACAGGCCGTGGCTTTTGACCACCATGATGTTCAGGCGGTAGTGGGCGTTATCCAGAATCGCGGCATCGCGGCCGTCGAGCAAGTCATCGAGCATGCGTCGGGAGCTCTGGCTGATCTGCGCCATGGTCACGCCTTTGGCGAAGTTCTGCTCGGTGTACAGATGACCGAGGCGGCGGATGCCTTCGGCGGCATCCGGCAGGCAGGCGCTGGCGAACCGCCAGGAACCCACCGAGGCGCCGATCAGCGAACGCTCCCGGGGCGCCGCCGGCAGCCATTCGCCAAACAGCGCCAGGTCCAGACCCTGAATCCCCAGCGCTTTCGGGCCACCGGCGGCGCCCGGCAACGTGCCCACATCGGCAGCGTTCAAGCCGTTGGCACGGATGCGCGCCAGAGCACGCGGGCCGGCCTTGAGGGTCAGGGAAGGGAACTTGATGTGGATAGCGGTCATACCGGTCTCGATGTCTGGCAAGCAGGGATTATAAGCACCTCTTGGGCTGCGATTGTCCCCGATCAATGCAGGAGCTGCCGAAGGCTGCGATGCTTTGATCTTTGGCTGCGTCATGCACGCAAAAAATCCAAATCAAAAGATCGTCCGATCGCGGCCCGAGCCTTCGGCAGCTCCGGGTTATGCGTAAGCTATTCCCAATGATGGCAATTCAGTTTCAGTTAAGTTCGAATCGCTAAGGTCGCGCCGTCGGCAACACATAAGAAAATACGGAGCCACCCCATGAAAATCCTGACTGCCCTGTTCACCGCGTCCCTCATCTGCCTGACCGCCAGCCTCGCTCATGCCCGCGACCTGGGCCCCGACGAAACCCTGAGACTGCGCGACGCTGGTACCATTGTGTCTTTCGAGAAGCTCAACGCCACCGCTCTGGCCAAACACCCCGGCTCGACCATCACCGGCACCGAGCTTGCAGAAGAGTACGGCAAGTACAAATACCAGATGGAACTGCGCGACCCGCAAGGCATTGAGTGGGATATGGAATTGGATGCGGTCAGCGGGCAGGTTCTCAGGGATCATCAGGATACGTAATGAAGGTGCTTTCATTTTCAAGCATGGCGCTGGTGCTTCTGGCTTTTTGCTCGGTGGCCGTGGCCCGCGACCTGGATCAGGACGAAGCCCTGCGCCTGCGCCAACAGGGCGTGATCCTGCCGCTGGAGCAGCTCTTGCAGCAAGCGCTGGACCGCTATCCCGGGGCCAAGTTGCTGGAAGCCGAGCTTGAAGAAAAACACGACGTCTATGTTTATGAAGTCGAGCTGCTGACCGCCGAAGGCGTGGTGCGCGAGCTGGACGTCGATGCCACCACCGGCCACGTGCTGAAAGACAAGGAAGATTGATCGATGCGTTTGCTCCTGGTGGAAGACCACGTGCCGCTGGCCGACGAATTGATGGCCGGCCTCAATCGGCAAGGCTACGCCGTGGACTGGCTGGCCGACGGCCGCGATGCGGTGTACCAGGGCAGCAGCGAGCCTTATGACCTGATCATCCTCGACCTCGGCCTGCCGGGTTTGCCGGGGCTTGAGGTGTTGGCGCAGTGGCGGGCCGGTGGCTTGGCCACGCCGGTGCTGATTCTTACCGCGCGCGGTTCCTGGGCCGAGCGGATCGAAGGCCTCAAGGCCGGCGCTGACGATTACCTGAGCAAACCCTTCCACCCGGAAGAACTGCACCTGCGCATTCAGGCATTGTTGCGCCGCTCTCACGGCCAGGCCAATCAGCCGACGCTCAAGGCCGCCGGGCTGCACCTGGATGAAGGTCGCCAGTGCGTGACCCGCGACGGCGCCGACATCCAGCTCACCGCCGCCGAATTTCGCCTGCTGCGCTATTTCATGCTGCACCCCGAACAGATCCTTTCCAAAAGCCATCTCGCCGAACACCTCTACGACGGTGAAACCGAGCGTGACTCCAACGTACTAGAAGTCCACGTCAACCACCTGCGCCGCAAGCTCGGCCGCAGCGTGATCGAAACCCGTCGCGGTCAGGGTTACCTGTTCGGCGGGCAAGCCCAGTGAGGTCGATCCAGCGTCGCTTGAGCCTGGGCCTGATCAGCGTGATGGTGATCGTCGGCCTGGTGCTGGCGCAAACCAGCCTGTGGCTGTTCGAAATGGGTTTGCAGCGCTACCTCGAAGCCGGGTTGCGCAACGACAGTGAAAACCTGCTGGTGGCGCTGGTGCGTGGCCCGCAGGGGTTGCAGCTGGATGAGCGCCATCTGTCGCCGGCCTATCAGCGCCCGTTTTCCGGGCACTATTTTCGTATCGACTTTGCCGACAGCCATTGGCGCTCCCGCTCGTTATGGGATCAGGACCTGCCGCGGCTCGAACACCCGGGCCTGAACAGCAACCTGCAACTGGGGCCGGAAGGGCAACAGTTGCTGGTGCTGCGTTCGGACTACCGGCGGCTGGGCCAGGCGATTTCCATCAGTGTCGCCCAGGACTACACGCCGGTGCGCGAGAGTTTCTGTCGCATGCAACAAGTCGGTCTCGGGTTGGGGCTGGCGGGGCTGTTGCTGATTTTGCTGTTGCAACGGATCACCGTGCGCCGCGCCTTGCGCCCGCTGGAAAAGGCCCGCGAGCAAATCGCCCAGTTGCAGCAGGGCCAGCGTTCGCAACTCGACGAAGCCGTGCCGGTGGAGCTGGAACCGCTGGTGGCGCAGATCAACCATTTGCTGGCCCACACCGAAGATAGCCTCAAGCGCTCGCGCAATGCCTTGGGCAACTTGGGGCATGCGTTGAAAACCCCGTTGGCAGTGTTGTTGAGCCTGGCTTCCAGCGAGAAGCTCGATGCGCACCCGCAGCTGCGCAAGGTGATTCAAGCGCAACTGGAGCAGGTCCAGCAGCGACTCAATCGCGAACTCAACCGCGCCCGGTTGTCCGGCGATGCGCTGCCGGGTGCGTTGTTTGATTGCGATGCCGAGCTGCCGGGGTTACTGGCCACGCTGAGCATGATTCACGGTGAACACCTCGACCTGAGCTACCGCGCACCGGCCGGTTTGCAACTGCCGTGGGATCGCGAAGATCTGCTGGAGTTGCTGGGCAACCTGCTGGATAACGCCTGCAAATGGGCGGATGCCGAGGTTCGGTTAAGCGTGGTTGAAACGGCTGAAAGTTTTCAGTTGAGCGTGGAAGACGATGGGCCGGGGATTCCCGAAGACCAGCGTGACCAGGTGTTCAGCCGCGGTACACGGCTTGATGAACAGACCGATGGGCATGGATTGGGATTGGGCATCGTTCGCGACATCGTCGACACGTGGGGCGGGGTGTTGAGGCTGGAGGAAAGCGAGTGGGGCGGCTTGAAAGTGATGATCGAACTGCCCAAACGCTGACACAGAGCGGAAGCCAACCCATAACCCTGTGGGAGCGCAATCCGTTAAATATCGGCAATAGCCGTTCGCTTTGACAAGGGGACGATGCTGCGGCACAGTGCGCGCCCTCTAATAAAACCCTCTCTTCAATCCGCTGGCGGCGCTTGTGCGCACTGCCGGACGGACTCTTTCCGCTTGCCTTGAGGTAACGATGATTAATGCAGTAATTGCCGCGGTCGGCATCATGCTGATACTCAGCCTGTCCCGCGTGCATGTGGTAATCGCGCTGATTGTGGGTGCGCTGGTCGGTGGTTTGACCGGTGGCCTGGGGATCGATGCGACCCTCAAAGCCTTCAACAGCGGCCTGGGCGGCGGGGCGACAGTGGCGTTGTCCTACGCCTTGCTCGGCGCGTTCGCCGTGGCCATCGCCAAGTCCGGCCTGGCCCACGCCCTGGCGGACAAAGCCCTGGCCATGGTCGATCGCCAGCACACCAACGGCGGCGGCAATGTCAAATGGCTGCTGATCGGCCTGCTCTGGGTGGTGGCCATCGCCTCGCAGAACATTTTGCCGATTCATATCGCGTTTATCCCGTTGCTGGTGCCGCCTCTTTTATATGTGCTGACCAAACTGCAACTGGACCGGCGGTTGATCGCCTGCGTGATGACCTTCGGGCTGATCACGCCGTACATGTTCCTGCCGGTGGGCTTCGGCAACATCTTCCTCAATGAAATCCTGTTGGCCAACGTCGCCCGTAGCGGGGTGGACATCAGCGGTATCAACGTCACCCATGCCATGGGCATTCCGGCGCTGGGCATGGTGTTTGGCCTCGCGGCAGCCTTCATCAGCTACCGCAAGAAGCGCGTTTACGACCTGGAAAAGATCGAGCAAGTCGAACAGGTCGCGGTGCAGTACAACCCCTTGAGCCTGATGGTCGCCGGTCTGGCGATTGTCGTGGCGTTCATTATTCAGCTGTTGCTGGACTCGATGATTATCGGGGCGCTGGTGGGCTTCCTGATCTTTTCGGCGTCGGGCATCGTCAAGTGGCGTGAAACCGACGACCTGTTCACCGAAGGCATGAAGATGATGGCGATGATCGGCTTCATCATGATCGCCGCATCCGGTTTTGCTGAAGTGATGAAAGCCACCGGTCATGTGCAGACACTGGTGGAGTCCTCGGCCTCGTGGATCGACCACAGCAAAGGCATCGGGGCGCTGTTGATGCTGCTGGTGGGCCTGTTGGTGACCATGGGCATCGGCTCGTCGTTTTCCACCGTACCGATTCTGGCGGCGATTTTCGTGCCGTTGTGCGTGCAACTGGGCTTCAGCCCGATCGCCATCGTGTGCATCGTCGGCACTGCCGGCGCGCTGGGCGATGCCGGTTCACCGGCGTCGGACTCGACCCTGGGCCCGACCTCCGGTCTGAACATCGACGGCCAGCATCACCACATCTGGGACACCGTGGTCCCGACCTTCCTGCACTACAACCTGCCGTTGCTGGCGTTCGGTTGGGTGGCGGCGATGGTTCTGTAACCACTCTACCTTGTGGGACCGCGTTCAACTTTTGATCTGGCGTGCCGTTATAGCCTTTAACCACGCCAATAAAATCAAAAGAGTGAACGTCATGCGCATGAGCCTGAAGGCCAAAGTCCTGTCCCTTGCCGTCCTCCCGGTGTTGCTCTTTGCGCTGGTCATCAGCCTGACCACGCTGTTCATTCTGCAGGAACAGGCCCGCAAGGAAGTCGAGGAAACCCGTCAGCGCCTGCTCAGCGATGCCAAGGCAACCCTGCAAAGCTACGTTGCCGTGGCCATGACCGCGATCAAACCGCTCTACGACGCGGCCGCTCCCGGCGATGACGCGGCGCGGGCGCAGGTGATCAAGTTGCTGTCGAGTATCACCTACGGCAAGGACGGCTACTTCTTCGGCTACGACTCCAACACCGTGCGCCTGTTCAAGGCCAACAGCCCCGAAGGCGTGGGCCAGAGCTTCAAGGACAACCGCGACCCGAACGGCATCTACGTTAACCGCGACCTGGTGAAAGTCGCCAAGGACGGGACCCACTACCTGCAATACAGCTCGCCACTGCCTGGTAATACCCAAGTACAGGTGCCCAAGCTCGGCTACACCGAATATCTGTCGAAGTGGGACATGGCGGTCGGCACCTCGGTCAACCTCGACGGCATTGAAGCGCAAGTGGCGCTGGTCGAGATCAAGGTCCAGGAACGCATGCAAGGCGTGGTGCTGAGCATTGTCGGGATTGCCGTGCTGGTGCTGTTGGTGATCGCCGCGGCCGGGATGCTGCTGGCCAATACCATTCTGCGTCCGCTGAACCTGATGAAAGCCAACCTCGACGACATCGCGGCGGGCGAGGGCGACCTGACCCGGCGCCTGACCATCACCAGCCAGGATGAACTCGGCGAACTGGCCGGCTCGTTCAACCGTTTCGTCGACAAGATCCACAGCCTGGTGCGGCAGATCACCGAAATGACCTCGCAACTGACCGGGCTGGTGAATCAGGTTTCCGATCAGGCCCAACGCTCGGATCAGGCCATGGAGCGCCAGCGCCACGAGACCGATCAGGTGGCCACGGCGATCAACCAAATGTCGGCGGCGGCCCAGGAAGTGGCCAAGAGCGCGCAAAACGCCGCGGTCGCTGCCCAGCAGACCGACGAAGAAGGCCAGGCCGCCAAGCGCGTGGTGGCCGGCAGCATCGTGAAGATTCATGCACTGGTGAACGACATTCGCAGCAGCGGCGTGTCCCTCGACAGCCTGCAGAAAGACGTGTCGTCGATTGTCAGCGTGCTCGGGGTGATCCGTTCGATTGCCGAGCAGACCAACCTGCTGGCGCTCAACGCCGCCATTGAAGCGGCCCGCGCCGGTGAGGCCGGACGTGGTTTTGCGGTGGTTGCCGACGAAGTGCGGGCGCTGGCCAGTCGCACGCAAATCAGTACTCAGGAAATCCAGGGCATGATCGACCGCTTGCAGGCCGGCACCCAATCGGCGGTCGAGTCCATGCGCCGCTCCAGCGAGGCCGGCGACGGCACGTCGGCCCAGGCCAACGAGGCCGGGGCGTCGCTGGACGCCATGGCCCAGTTGATCGGCACCATCAACTCGATGAACGCGCAGATTGCCAGCGCCGCCGAAGAGCAAACCGCCGTGGCCGAAGAGATCAACCGCAGCGTGCACCAGATCGCCGTGGCGGTAGACAGCGTCGCCGACGAGACCCAGCGCGGCGCACAAACCTCGCGCAGCCTGGCCGATCTCGGTCAGCGCCTGGGGCAATTGGTCGGGCAATTCCGTATTTGATTGATGTCGCTGAGAGAGTTATGCGATCTGTAGCAGCTGCCGAGCCCGCGAGGCTGCTGCTACGGGGGAGCCACATCGCGACTACCCTCAATAGTAAGCAAACTCCGTCCAGGCATCTGTTTGAACCGGTTTCTGCAACGGGCGGTCATTTGCTTCAGGTGCCGCGCACCCGCGGCACCCGGACGACCCTAACCATGGAGTCAGACTCATGAACGACGGTACCTGCGACTGCCCGAAATGCTCCTGCAAACTGGGCGATCACCCCATCGTGCGTCACGGCAAGCACTATTGCTGTGAAGCCTGCGCCCACCATCACCAACACGGCGAAGAATGCTCCACCAAAGGCTGCAAGTGCGCTAAGCCCTGACCGCTCACCCAAAAAAGTGGAGCCGCTGCGGCTCCACTTTCAGTTTGAATATTCACTCTCCCTTTCAAAGCTCAACTCGTCGGCCGCCAGGTCACATTCTCGACGCCGAATTTTTCCGCCACAGGTTTGCTGGTCTTTTGCACCCGCTCACGGCCAAAACGCGGGATCCGGCCTATTCCGGCGTCGCAACTTGCCCAGTGCCAGGCTTCTGCGTTGTCCATTTTGTCCTGGCGGATGATGAAAGACTTGGGCTTGCCATGAAGTGTGTATTCAATGACGAAAAGTTTTGCGTTGTTCATAAAACCTGTATTCCTCCCTGTTGTAATAGAAGGATCGCCAGGCGCGCGAAAAATTCAGTCGGATTGTCAGTCGGTTACAGCGACTGGCGACACGTCGCAGGCCTCGCTACCATGGAGCCTTTCCGCCCCTCAATGATCCTAGCCTATGGCCAAGGCCGCACCCCCTGATTTAAGCGATACCGATGTGCCGGTGCAACCGCTGGCACGTACTTACCCGCGTGGGTTGTATATCGAGCCTCACGAACATGTGTGGGGCCAGTTGCTGTACGCGATGAGCGGCGTGATGTGGGTCGAGACACCCCATGAAGCACTGGTGGTGCCGCCGCAACGGGCGGTCTGGCTGCCGCCGGGTGTGCCGCACGGGATTCGCGTGGTCTCTGACTTGCAGATGCGCAACATCTACCTGCGGCCGTCATTGGCGGCGACACTGGACGACAGTGTGCAAGTGATTGAAGTCGGCGGCTTGCTGCGCGAACTGATCGTCGGGTTGGTGGAGCAGGGCGACGACGGTGCCCCGGATTACTACGACGCGCTGGTCGGCCTGGCCTTGCTGGAGCTCAAGCGCGCCCGGCGCTCATTGCTGAAAATACCGCTACCGGACGATTCCGACCGGCGGCTGATGAACTTGTGCCAGGCGGTCATGGCCTCACCGTCGCTGGACATTCCCTTCGAGCAGCACGCCGAAAATGCCGGTGCCAGCGTGCGTACCCTGGCGCGGTTGTTCAAGGACGGTTTGGGCATGGGCTTCGCCGAATGGCGGCGGCAGGTGCAACTGGCGACCGCGGCGGCCGAATTGATTCAGGGCGTACCGGTCAGTGCGATAGCCCGGGAACTGGGTTATTCGCCGAGCAGCTTCAGCGACATGTTCCGCCGGGAACTGGGTGTCGCGCCTTCGCAGTTTTGCGTGAGCCAGCAACGGGGCGGCGCTGCGTAAAAAGCGCTTTGGCCGACATTCAGAAGTACTTGGCCGACGTCCGTGGCGACCTCTCTCTAGACTCTGCGCATACCCTCTTATGCCACGGAGTCTGTCATGAACTACCTTATCTCGTTGGGTATCGGTCTGGGCGTCGGCCTGCTCTATGGCGCGCTGGATTTTCGTTCCCCCGCACCGCCGGCCATCGCGCTGGTGGGCCTGCTGGGCATGCTTGCCGGTGAGCAGTTGTGGCCCTTGGGTCGGCAACTGGTGGCGGGCTGGATCTCCTGAAACCTCTTATCCATTTGGTGGAAATGCCCATGAAAGCACTGCAATTCGACAAAACCGGCGACCTCTCGGCCCTGCGCTACGTTGAGGTGCCCACCCCCGTTCCCGGCGCTGACGAAGTGCTGGTCCAGATCAAGGCGGCGGGCCTCAATCCCAGCGATGTGAAAAACGTACTGGGGCGCTTTCCCTACACCACATTGCCGCGGATTCCCGGGCGTGATTTCGCCGGTATCGTCGTCGAAGGCCCGCAGGCGCTGATCGGCCAGGAAGTCTGGGGCACCGGCCGGGAGCTGGGCTTCTTTGCCGACGGTTCCCACGCGCAATTCGTCAAACTGCCGGCCAATGGCGTGGCGCTGAAGCCGACGCATCTGAGCTTTGCCCAGGCTGCCAGCCTCGGTGTGCCGTACACCACGGCGTGGGATGCGCTGGAGCGCAGTCTTGTCACGACCGGAACGCGGTTGTTGGTGATCGGCGGCGGGGCGGTGGGCAGCGCAGCATTGGCGCTGGCCAAAGTCCGGGGCGCCCAAGTGCTGGCGGCGGCGCGGCGGCCGGAGCAGGTCAAGGATTTGCAGGCTCAGGGTTATCAGACGCTGCAACTGGATAAGCCTGAGGACCTGGGCGCACAGGTCAACGCCGTGTATGCCGGCGGTGCCGACGTGATCTTCGACACCACCGGTTTCTGGCTACCGGCCTCGGTCCCGGCGCTGGCCGCGTTCGGTCGCATCGCAATCATCGCCGCGCCGGCGGATGGGCATGTGCAATTGCCGGCCCTGGCGCTGTATCGCAAGGGCGGTTCGGTGGTGGGGATCAATTCGTTGCTGTACGGGGTTCAGGCGTGTGCGGCGATGCTCGAACAGTTCGGAAGCTTTTTCGATCAGGGCCTGTTGCCGTTGCCGGAAGGGCTAGTTGAATCGCCGTTGGCCGAGGGGCTGGAACGGTATGCCGAGGTGAATCAGGGCAGTGGCGACAAGGTGATTTTGTTGCCGTAAAGAGCTTCGCGGGCAAGCCTCGCTCCTACAGGTTGGTGTCGATTTCGAACCGTAGGAGCGAGGCTTGCCCGCGAAAGCGTCCTCAAGCCGAACTCAAGCCTCAGGCACGCCTTTCTCCCAAGCCGACCAATTCTTCAGAATCTCCTGCACCAACGGATTCCCCGTGCGGTACAGGTTCTCCAGTGCCGGCACAAACCCGCCCTGATCGGCGTATTTGAGCAGGTTATCCACCTCGCTCTGGCCCGGCGCGGGCCGGTCGAAGTCGGAACCGGCGCGTACCACCGCCAAACGGCGGACATCCACCAGACCTTCGCGACTGGCCCGCAGCAGTGCCTCGTAGGTGGAGTTGTCTTCCTGCTGAGTGGTGCAGTAGACACCTTCGTTGTTGGTCAGCAATTTTGTCCAGACTTCCGCCCGCTCACTCAAGCGCGTCCCGGAAAACCAGGTATTGCCCGCCAGCGTGTCGCACTGGGTCACCACCGGCGGCTGATTGGCCGGGGCCGACGGATACTTCAAGCGCCACGCCGCCGACTCCTTGCTCTCGCTCAGTTCGACCTTGTGGCTCAGGGCGAAGGCTTTGGCCTGCAACTTCGGATTGAGTTCGAAGACTTCGGTCTTGTAATCCAGCGGCGGTTTTTCGTTCGGGCCTTTGGTGTTGATGCCCAGGTAACCGGTCGGCCAGTCTTTCGGCGCGTCCCGGGAGTCCAGTTCCCACTGGGTGCCGAACTCCACCAGGTAGTGCGCCCACGCGGTGGTGCCGAGGGTCCCGTGTTTCGGGCTGATGCCGGCAATCCCGGCGATCAGGAAGTAACTTTTGCGCAGGTCGAATTTCGGCGACAGCGCCAGGGCCAGGGTCGAGGCCGCCGCATTGGTCTGGCCCATGCCGGTGACCATCAGGCATACCTGTTCGATGTTGCAGCGAATGTTCGGGTACTCGGCGGACAGGCCCGGTACTCGCACTTCCTGCTTGAGTTCCAGGCGATCGATCCAGTTCTGCGCCTCGGGAGCGAACATAGTGATCAGCATCACTTTCGGCTGGATCGGCGCTTCTACCGCCCAGGCAGAGGAAGAGAGCAGGGTGCTTGCCGCAAAACCGACAGACAGGGAAATACGCGTCATTGCTTTCATAAAACCTCCTGATTCAAATGAGCCTTAAAACTGATAGCCGACACCGGCGTAGTAACCCCAGCCGTTGGAACGGGCGCGGAAGTCGCCGTCGCCGAAATTCAACTCACTGCCGTCCTCCCAGTTGCCGCCGTTGTGGAAGTAACGGCCGACCAGGGTGAAACGCAAGTGGGTGAAGGCGTAGAGCAACACGTTGGTGGCCACGGTGGCATTGGCGGTGCGGGCCGGGTTGTCCTTGTGCAGATCGGAGCCGAAGTCGAAGTTGGTGAAACCGATGTAGGTCAACGAAGCGCCGTTGCTGAAACTGCTGATGGGCACGATGTATTTGAGCTGGGCGCGGTAGCCGTCCCACGAATACTCGTTACTGGCGCCGTAGTTTTCCCACTGGTAGCGACCGTAGAAGTTGGCCGACAGGTTGACCCGCGAATGGGTGTCGATGTCGGTGCCGAGGCCGCTGTACAGCGTGTTGGCGCGGTTGGCGCGGTTGCTGCCGTGGTCGTAGATCCAGTCGAACGCCACGTACCATTCCTTGAACGGCCCTACAGCCAGACTGCGGCCGGCCAGGTAGTCGATGGAAATCCGCGGTTCGTGCTCCATGAACACTGGCGAGCCGTGGTCCCATACGCCTTTGTCATGGCTGTTGCCGATGTCGAAGATCTTCGGAATGTCGATGTAGCCGTACAACTCGAACGGCCCCTTGCGGCCGAAGTACTCGTATTCCAAGTAGATGTCGTCGGCCGGTTGCGGGCCGAAACTGATGTCCTTGCTGCCGATGACGGTCAGGTCCTGATTGAACCAGTCCGACAGGTACGCGCCTTTTTTTGGTGGGTTGGCTTCAGGGCTGAGGGCTTCGCCCTGGGCGGATTCTTCGGTGGTGGTCGGTTGGGCCAACGCGGAGCTGCTGAGTAGTCCTGTAACGCTGGCCAACAGCAAGGAAACAGCAAACGTGCGCGAGCAAGTCACGCGACTGGAGGTGCAATGCATTAAAAGTCCCTTTTCGTGCGGATCGAAGCCCCGGTGGTGCGGGCTTGTGCGGTTTAAGTGGCGAACAGGCCGGTATCGGCGGCTCGCAAACGTTTGCACAAGCTATACCAATTTTCGCAATGCGCTGAAAAGCCGGAGGAATTGGCGGTTTTGCTGTCCTTTTGGTCAAGGATTTCGAGGGGCGGGGGAAAGGCGGGGGAGCTGAATGCACCAAAGTGAGTTTCGCTGCACAAAGATCGTTCTTACGCGGCTTCTGCCAAATGGGGTTGCTGTAGAATCCTCGCCATTGACTTCACAAGGTGCATCCCATGAGCGAGCCGATACGTCTGACCCAATACAGCCACGGCGCAGGTTGCGGCTGCAAGATTTCGCCCCAGGTGCTGGAGGTGATTCTGGCCGGCAGCGGGGCGCAGAACCTGGACCCGAAACTCTGGGTTGGCAACGCCTCGCGCGATGACGCGGCGGTGTATGCCATCGATGAAGAGCGCGGCGTGGTGTCGACCACTGACTTCTTTATGCCGATCGTCGACGATCCGTTCGATTTCGGCCGTATCGCCGCCACCAACGCCATCAGCGACATTTACGCCATGGGCGGCGATCCGTTGATGGCAATTGCGATCCTCGGCTGGCCGGTCAATGTGCTGGCGCCGGAGATTGCCCGGGAAGTGATTCGCGGCGGGCGGTCGGTCTGCGATGAAGCGGGAATCCCCCTGGCCGGCGGCCATTCCATCGACGCACCTGAGCCGATCTTCGGCCTGGCCGTGACCGGACTGGTGGAAAAGCGCCACATGAAGCGCAACGACACTGCCACCGCCGGATGCCTGCTCTATCTCACCAAACCCTTGGGCATCGGCATCCTCACCACCGCCGAGAAAAAGGGCAAGTTGCGCAATGCCGACATCGGCCTGGCCCGCGACTGGATGTGCACCCTGAACAAACCCGGAAGCCGTTTTGGCAAGCTCGATGGCGTGACCGCAATGACTGACGTCACCGGTTTCGGCCTGCTCGGGCATCTGGTGGAAATGGCCGACGGCAGCAACGTGACCGCCCGCATCGGCTATGACCGTGTGCCGCGCCTGCCGGGCGTCGAGTATTACCTCGATCAGGGCTGCGTGCCCGGCGGCACACTGCGCAATTTCGACAGCTACGCCAGCAAGGTCGGCCGGCTCCAGGAGTTGCACAAACGCGTGCTCTGCGACCCGCAGACCAGCGGCGGTTTGCTGATTGCAGTCACGCCCGAAGGCGACGCAGCGTTCCTGGCGGTGGCGGCCGAACTTGGGCTGGCCCTTCAGCCGATCGGCGAACTGGTTGAGCGACAGACCCACGCGGTTGAGGTGGTTTGATGTCCAGAGACTTCACCGATTACCGCGACATCTTCCTCAACGACCGGCCGATGATGGATGTGCGCGCGCCGATCGAATTCCTCAAGGGCTCATTCCCCGGTGTGGTCAACCTGCCGCTGATGAATGACCACGAGCGGCAACGGGTCGGCACTTGCTACAAGCAACACGGTCAGCAAGCCGCCATCACGCTGGGGCATCAATTGGTGGCCGGCGCGACCAAGGCCGAGCGTATCCAGGCCTGGGCCGATTTTGCCCGGGCGCATCCGGATGGCTATTTGTATTGTTTTCGCGGTGGGCTGCGTTCGCAGATCACCCAGCAGTGGCTCAAGGACGAAGCGGGCATCGACTATCCGCGGGTCGGTGGCGGCTACAAGGCCATGCGCACCTTCTTGCTCGACACGCTCGACCAGGCCGTTGCCCAGTGCGATTTCGTTTTGCTGGGCGGCATGACCGGCACCGGCAAGACCGAGGTGCTCACGCAATTGAGCAACGCGCTGGACCTTGAAGGTCATGCCCATCATCGCGGCTCCAGCTTCGGCAAACGCGCCACCGGCCAACCCTCCAACATCGACTTTGAAAACCGCCTGGCCGTGGACGTGCTGAAAAAGCGTGCCAGCGGTATCGAGCAGTTTGTGCTCGAAGACGAGAGCCGCGCGATCGGCAGTTGTGCGCTGCCGTTGCCGCTGTATCAGGGCATGCAGCAGTTTCCGATGGTCTGGCTGGAAGACAGCCTGGAAGGGCGCGTCGAGCGGATCCTGCGCGATTACGTGGTGGATTTATGCGCCGAGTTCACCGAGGTGTATGGCGATGAAGGCTTCGCGCTGTTTTCCGAGCGGATGTTGGCGAGCCTGAACAATGTCCAGAAACGCCTGGGCGGCGAACGTCATCGGCGGATGCTGACCTTGATGGAGGATGCGCTGGCGGAACAGGCCAATAGCGGCGCGGTGGATTTGCACCGGGGCTGGATCGAAGGGTTGCTGTGTGAGTATTACGACCCGATGTATGTGTTTCAGCGGGAGAAGAAGGGGGCGCGGATCGAGTTTGTCGGGGATCGGGGGGCGGTTCTCGAATATTTGCGGGAGCGGGGTAAGCAGCGGGGGTGATGTTGTTTTTACTGGCCCCTTCGCGAGCCTGCTCGCGATGAGGCCTGGCAGGTGCCCGACCGCTTACGTCGGACAAGTCTCCGGGCCGTTATTGAGCCCTTGCTTATAGAGGTGGCTCTGCAGGCTGGCCTTGCCGTTGTGCCAGGTCAGCGTGAGCACGTACAGCGAGTCATAGTCGCTGGATGCCCAGTCATCGGCGATGCGCTGTTCTGAGCCGACGGCTTCCCCGGCGACCTTGTTGATCAGCTCGGGCAGGTAGCCATGAGACCAGGCGGTATAGATGATCGAGTTGTGATACTTGTCGCGAAGCAGTTCATCGGCCAGGTCGCTGGTGTCGTTGGCCGAAAATTCGATGTTCACTGGCAAGCCGAGCTTGATCGCGCTGGGGCTGATGGTCATCAGGGGGCGAATGTAACTGTAGGAATTATCCAGTTCGCCTTCCTCTACATTGCGCGTCGGGTTGGCGGCAAACACGTAGTTGGCCTTGCCGAATTTTTCCGGCAGCAAGGTGGCCAGGTCGATGGCGCGGTTCAGTCCCTGACAATTGAGCTGACCCAGGCCGCCGGCCGGTTTTTCCGCGTGACGCAAAAACACCAGCGTCTGTGTACCGTCCACCGGTTGGGCGCGGCTTACACTGGACTCCAGTGACAAAAACAACGCGCTGGCCGCCAACAGAGCGGGCAGGAAGATATAAGCGCGATGTTTGAAGCGGTTGGTGAGTTTCAAAGGATTCATCATCGAATAGGTAATCTTCAGCGCATTTGGTTAAGGCCGACAAACCTTGACACCTCAAGTGCCTAGCATAGGGTGTTTGCCATGTCGTTGACCCGGTCCATTTCTAACAGGGCAATGCTCAGAGTCCGCTGAAGCCCTTTTGGTTCGATTCGAGCTTCGATCCGGGCCAGGTGCCTGGCACTTTAGCGGCAACCTTGAACGGATTGGGGGGAAGGTTATCGACAGGATGTTTCGGATTGATGGGCACAGTACACATGTTAGCCCCGTCCCCCTTATGATCTTCACTCCGACTTTCCCGTGGAAGCTCCCGATGACCGATTTGTCTGCATTCCCCATCACTCGAAAATGGCCGGCCCAGTACCCGGAGTGGATCCAGCTCTATTCCTTGCCAACGCCCAATGGCGTCAAGGTTTCGATCATGCTCGAAGAGATCGGGTTGCCCTACGAGCCGCATCGTGTGGGCTTCGACACCCAGGATCAGCTGTCCCCTGAGTTTCTGTCGCTGAACCCCAACAACAAGATTCCGGCGATCCTCGACCCCCACGGCCCGGGCGACCAACCGCTGGCGCTGTTCGAGTCCGGGGCGATTCTGATTTACCTCGCCGACAAGAGCGGGCAACTGCTGGCCCAGGAGTCGGCAGCGCGTTACGAGACCCTTCAGTGGCTGATGTTTCAGATGGGCGGTATCGGGCCGATGTTCGGCCAGCTCGGCTTTTTCAACAAATTCGCCGGCAAGGACTACGAAGACAAGCGTCCCCGTGATCGTTACGTCGACGAAAGCAAGCGCTTGCTCAAGGTCCTCGATGGCCGTCTGCAAGGGCGCGACTGGATCATGGGCGAGCGCTACACCATTGCCGACATCGCGACTTTTCCGTGGGTGCGTAACCTGATCGGCTTCTACGAGGCCGGTGATCTGGTCGGCATCCAGAATTTCCCCAATGTCACTCGCGTGCTGGAGCGTTTCCTGGCAAGGCCGGCGGTGATTCGTGGGCTGGAAATCCCCAAGCAATCCCTTTGAATCCCTCATCACCAAGGCAGGCAATGAGCTCATTCGATTTCAAGCAAGTAGATGTCTTCAGCCACGTCGTGCTCAAGGGCAACGCGCTGGCGGTGGTGTTCGGCGCAGACAAGCTCAGCGATGAACGCATGGCGGCGTTCGCGAACTGGACCAACCTCAGCGAAACCACTTTCGTGCTCGAACCTCGAGACCCCCGGGCCGACTATCGGGTACGCATCTTCACCACCCTGCAAGAGTTGCCGTTCGCCGGTCATCCGACGCTGGGCACCTGCCATGCCTGGCTCGAGGCCGGTGGGGTGCCCAAAGGCGAGGAGATCATTCAGGAATGCGGTGCCGGGTTGGTGCGAGTGCGTCGGCAGGGGGCGGAGCTGGCGTTTCTCGCGCCACCGTTGCTCAGGTCCGGCCCGGTGGACGCCGGGCTGGTCGAGCGTGTACGGCTGGGCCTCGGATTGGCGCCGGGAGCGATTGTGCGCACGCAATGGGTCGACAACGGTGCCGGTTGGCTTGCGGTGATGGTCGAGGACCGCCAGCAGATTCTGGACTTGCAGCCGGATCATGCACAGATGCTCGGCCTCGCCGTCGGTGTCATCGCGCCATGGCACCCCGAGCGCGATGGTGCTGAGGCGCAGTTCGAAGTGCGTGCATTCATCTCCGGCGACGGCATGCCGGAAGACCCGGCCACCGGCAGCCTGAACGCCGGAATCGCTCAATGGTTGCTCAGCGAAGGGCTGGCCCCGGCATCTTATGTCGTCAGTCAGGGCCTGACCATGGGCCGCGCCGGGCGGATTCGGGTGGAGCAGGTGGGAGATGAGATTTGGATTGGTGGTGCTGTCGTGACGTGCATTGCCGGAACGCTGACGATCTAACCTGTGAGAGCAGGCGGTATTCGATGCGGGCGATTGTTGCCGCCGCGGTAACGTTGTCTTGAGCGATCGAGGTTTGTGTCCCGCACCTTGCAGGGCATAAGCTTTGCGCCCTACGAGTTTCGTCTCTTCAGGAAGGTCCATGTCCAGTCAGTTCCCCGAAGCACGTCCACGCCGTCTGCGCCGCAATGCGAGCCTGCGCAGCCTGTTCCAGGAAACCGAGTTCAGCTTGAATGACCTGGTGCTGCCGATTTTCGTCGAGGAAGAGATCGACGATTTCGTGCCGATCAAGAGCATGCCCGGGGTGATGCGCATTCCCGAGTCGAAACTGGCCGGCGAGATCGAGCGTTACGCCCGGGCCGGGATCAAGTCGGTGATGACGTTCGGCGTGTCTCATCATCTGGACAGCAACGGCAGCGACACCTGGAACGATAACGGCCTGGTGGCGCGCATGTCGCGCATCGCCAAAAACGCCGTGCCGGAAATGATCGTGATGTCCGACACCTGTTTTTGTGAGTACACCGACCACGGCCATTGCGGCGTGTTGCACCAGCACGAAGTCGATAACGACCAGACCCTGATCAACCTCGGCAAACAAGCCGTGGCCGCCGCCCGGGCCGGTGCCGATGTGATCGCGCCGTCGGCGGCGATGGACGGGCAGGTCCAGGCGATTCGCCGGGCGCTCGATGCGGCGGGTTTCAGCCAGACGGCGATCATGGCCTATTCGACCAAATTCGCCTCGGCGCTTTATGGCCCGTTCCGCGAAGCCGGCGGCAGTGCGCTCAAGGGTGACCGCAAAAGCTATCAGATGAACCCGATGAACCGTCGTGAAGCGGTGCGTGAGTCGTTGCTGGACGAACAGGAAGGCGCCGACGCGCTGATGGTCAAGCCGGCCGGCGCGTACCTGGACATCATCCGCGACATCCGCGAAGCCTCGCGTCTGCCGTTGTCGGCGTATCAGGTGAGCGGTGAATACGCGATGATCAAATTCGCCGCCCAGGCTGGGGCGATCGATGAAGATCGCGTCGTGCGTGAGAGTCTGGGGGCGATCAAAAGGGCGGGGGCGGATTTGATCTTCACCTACTTCGCAATGGACCTGGCCCTGGCCGGGATCTAACAAATCAAAAGATCTTCAGGTGATATAAGGCCGTATCCCATGATCGCGGAAATACCGTTCGATCACCTTCGGATCGGCGCTGTAATCGGCGATCGCCACATAAGTATCGGGGCGCAGCAGGTAAAACCCGTTGCGCGCCAGTCCCACGGTTTCAAACACCGGTCGCCAGTCGAACACCTGCAACGGCAGGTGATGCGCGCTGCACCAGGCGATCATCTCGTCGCTGGTTTCGCCATACACATGCACCTGCCAGGTCAGGTATTTCAGCGATTCGAAGTTGTCCCCTTCATCGTCGTGGGCCCAGGGCAGGCGATCACCGCCGTGAATATGGCCGGTAACGCCCTCACTCAACGGCATGCCGCGATAGTTGAGGGTGGTCTGTGACACCGTGCGAAACAGGAACTCCCGGACGGCCTCGAACGAGATCATTTTCGGGATCAAAAAGGGCGCCACGCGCATGCGCATTACGTCGGCAATTGGCCCATCGGCCGTGACAAAATTGAACACCCGATCAGTGGTGGCCACCAGACGCTGGGCAAAGGCGATGCGTTCGGTTTCATAACTGTCGAGCAGTTTGGCCGTGGCGCTGCCGCTTAACACCGCCGCGAGCTTCCAGGCCAGATTGATCGCGTCGCCAATCCCGGTGTTCATGCCCTGGCCACCCGCCGGGCTGTGGACATGGGCGGCGTCACCCAACAGAAACGCGCGTCCGGTACGAAAGTGATCCGCTACCCGGTGATGCACGCGGTAGGTCGAGAACCAGTTCACCTGATCGATCTGCACCTTTAAATTCTCGATGGCCCGCCTGCTGACGTCTGCAAACTGGAGGGTTTCGGCGCGCTCGGCGCGTTCGTCGCGAACCGTGCCGATCAGTCGGGCGCGACCTTCGCTGGACAAAGGAAAAATGGCGAGAAAGTCGGCTTCGTCGAGGTCCACATGCAATTCACCGTTGAACGTCGGGCCGCGGGCCTGCACATCCGCCACGTAGAAAATCTGTTGGTAGGTGCCCCCCGGAAAATCGGTGTCCAGGGATTTGCGCACGATCGAGCGGGCGCCGTCGCAGCCAGCGAGGTAGCAGGCCTGGCAGGTTTGCTGCTGGCCATCGGGCAAGCGCAGCGTTGCGGTGATGCCATCGCCGGTTTCCTCGAAACTGTGCAATTCGGTGTTGCGCTCCACCGTAATGCCAAAGGTCTCCAGGCGTTCGATCAGCAGTTGTTCATGCTCGTCTTGCGGATAGATTTCCAGGAACGCATAGGGCGTCAACCCCTCGCCGATGGCGCTCAGCGGCAGGTGTGCGACCGGTTCGCCCTTGACCCAGAAATTCGCGGCGCACACTTTATGGCCGTTCTGCACCACGGCGTCGCTGAGGTCGAGCTGGCGATACAGCTCCAGCGTTCGGGCCTGTACTGCCAACGCGCGTGAGGTAGTACCGGGGGCCGAGGTCTTGTCGATAATCCGCACCCCAATCCCCAGCTTGCTCAGCCACAGTGCCAGGACCAGCCCGGTCGGGCCGGCGCCGATGATCAGCACGTCGCTACGGTTCATGAGCCTGTCCTCCTCGGTGTGTGGATCAAGTATGGTTCAACCGGGGGGCACTCGCAGGCTCGACAGCTGCTACGGCGAACGAGTTGCTACGGAACAGGGAGAGGGCGGGATAGTCATAGCCTGCGCCATGCCATTGATCGTATGGTTAACCCGGCTCAACGGATTTGATGGAGCACCATGCAAGCCAATCGATTGATCATGAGCGTGGCCGCGCTGTTGGTACTGGCTGGTTGCGGCACTCAGCGCCCTCAGGAACCGCCGGCCCGCAAGCCTGCCGAGGTCAAGGCCGAGATCGTCAGCCTGCTGCCGGCCAAAACGGTCGACCGTCAGGGCTGGGCCACGGACATCTACGCAGCATTTGCCGCGCAAAAGATTTCGCCGACCACGCAAAACCTGTGTTCGGTACTTGCGGTCGCTGAGCAGGAGTCGACGTTTCAGGCTGACCCGCTGGTGCCAGGCCTGGGCAAGATCGCCCGGGATGAAATCGACCGCCGCGCCGATAAGGCCCACATCCCCGGCTTGCTGGTCAGCGGTGCCTTGCAGGTGCGTTCACCCAACGGCAAAAGCTACAGCGACCGACTGAATGCCGTGCGCAGCGAAAAAGAGCTCAGCGAGATTTTCGATGACTTCATCGGCATGGTGCCCATGGGCCGGACCTTGTTCGGCGGCTTCAACCCGGTGCACACCGGCGGGCCGATGCAGGTCAGCATCGACTTTGCCGAGCAGCATGTGCGGGATTATCCCTACCCGGTGAACGGCTCGATTCGTCACGAAGTGTTCACCCGTCGCGGTGGCCTGTATTTCGGTATCGCCCACTTGCTCGGCTATCCGGTGAGCTATCAGCAGCCGCTGTATCGCTTCGCCGATTTCAACGCCGGTTGGTACGCCAGCCGCAATGCGGCGTTTCAGAACGCGGTCAGTCGTGCGACGGGTATCCCGCTGGCGCTGGATGGCGACCTGGTGCGCTACGACTCGATTATGCCCGGCACCACGGAACTGGCGGTGCGCACCCTTGGCAAGCAATTGGACATGCGCAACCCGACCATTCGGGATCAACTGGAGGAGGGCAAAAGTCTTCAGTTCGAGGACACCACGCTCTATCAACGCGTCTTCGCTTTGGCCGAACAGGCCGAAGGCCGGCCATTACCCCGGGCGGTGTTGCCGGGGATCGTGCTGCAAAGCCCGAAAATCACCCGAAAACTCACCACGGCGTGGTTTGCTAAGCGGGTCGACGAGCGCTATCAGCGCTGTATGAAGCGCGCGGGAGGGTAACCGGGCAAGTTCGCTCCCACATGGTTCGTGCGCAGTCTTTGGCATCTGCTACAAAGAGAGAGTCGCAGAGGAGATTTAGTCATGTACCAGCTCTATGGGCATCAGAATTCGGGGGCGGCCGCCATCGAAGCCGCGCTGGAACTGTGCGAGGTTCCTTATCGCTTCATCGACGTTTCATCGTCCCCGCAGGCGCTGCATGCGCTGGAGAAGCTCAACCCGCTGAAGCAGGTTCCCACTCTGCAACTGCCTGATGGCGGCGTTCTTACCGAGAGTGCGGCCATCCTGATTCACCTGGGCCTTACGTTTCCGGAGTCGAATCTGTTGCCGGAAAATCCGATCAAGCGCGATCAGGTGATTCATGGCCTGGTGTATATCGTCAGCAATTGTTACACCGCCATCGGCATCATCGATTACCCCGAACGCTGGCTGGCCGAGGCGGACGAGTCGTCCCGGCAAAACCTCATGGCCGGTGCCCGCCAACGCCTGCATTGGCATTGGGAGGTGTTTGCCGATCAGTTCGCCGGCAAGTTGTACCTGGACGATGGAAAACCGGGCGCGCTGGATATTCTGGCAGCGGTGGTAACGCGGTGGGCGGGCACCCGGGAACACTTGCGCATTGCGCGGCCGGGGTTCTTCGCCTGGCTCGAACGCTTCGACCGCCACCCTGCATTGGCGCCGGTCTTCTCTCGGCATTGGCCATAGGAACACCGCCAAACACATGTTGTGGGGGAGGGGCGGGCTTATCTGTGGCGAGGGAGCTTTTGTGGCGAGGGGGGCAAGCCCCCTCGCCACAAAAGCCCCCTCGCACAGTGTGCAATCACTCGCCGCGAATGTACTGCTCCAGCTGCCGAATCAGTTCAGCCTGTTCGGCAATGGCTTCCTTGACCAGGTCGCCGATCGACAGCAAGCCCATCAGCTCACCGTCCTCCACCACCGGCAAATGCCGCAGGCGTTTGTCGGACATGATGCCCATGCAGGTTTCGACGGTTTGATGGGTGTCCACGGTGATCACCGGCGACACCATGATGTCGCTGACCGGTGTGCCGACGGAGGAGCGCCCCTTGAGCACCAGTTTGCGCGCATAGTCCCGCTCACTGATGATGCCGACGACCTTTCCGTCTTTGAGGACCGGTAACGCGCCGACGTTTTTGGCGGCCATCACCATCAGCGCTTCCAGCACCATTTGATGAGGCGCAATGGTGTGGACTGCCTGATTCTGTTGGGCCTTTAACTTGAGCAACTGGGCGACGGTTTTCATGACGGCTTCTCGGGTGTTGTCGTTGTTCTTGAAGAATCGTAGAGACACGCTCACAGAGCAAGGGAGAAAGCGGCAGATAACACGCAAATAGCGTCATTCAGGCTTTTTTTTCATAACCCCCCCCGATTCATCGAGAGAATGTGTCGATTAGCAGGATAGGCTCAGGCCCGGAGGGTGTTCAGTTTTGTCGCGTGTCGACCGGGGAGACCGGGTAACGGGGATTATGGGTTTTTTGGTTAATACCTTGAAATAGAGGGAGGAAAATCGAATAAAGAAATTCGGGTAGGCTCGTACCTCTAATAAGTCATGGATGACTCGTCATTATGTTTGATGCTCTAACGGCTGCTGAATCTACGCAGCGTTCACTTCCTGAGTCTATGACTCAGAGTCCGCACATACCTTTTATTGCCAAGTCTATTCCAGACTGGCTATTGAGCGCCCGTGCAGAAAATCGCACCGCTTTAAAACAGAATGTTGGACCTGCCATGCCCTGGTATGACATGGCGTCGGCGCAATTACGTGGTGAGATGAAAAGGGCGTTTGAGGACAGTTGGGTATCACAAAACGAAACTGATAAAACCCTGAACAAAATTCAGGAAGTCGAAACGTTCGCAGAACAGCTTTTAATCACTGCGCTGAAAGATAAATACGGCATTACCCTGGATGTCAAAGCGACCTACCTGCGGCTTTACTGCCCCAAGGGCATTGTCGTCGGGTTTGATGTGCGGACGCTGTCACTGCTTGAGGCCTCGCTGCATAACTTCGAAGTTAAAGAAACCCGAGCGGGTTATTTCGACAGGGCGAGCGACTTCATTACGAAGCCTTCCGCTTCCGGGCAATTCGACGTCGTGCCGATCAAACATAAACTGTCTGTCGAGGCCTTTGCAGCGCTGTGTCGTGAACTGGATATCGGGGCTCGATACCAAGCTTACCTGAAGGCATTCATGGGGTTCACCAACCCGGTGGCAAGGGCGGTGTTACAACATAAAGTACAGGCCAGCCAACAGGATGCGTTGCGTGCGGCCAGTGTTCTGGCGCTCATGAAACAAGACATCGATCACGATACTCACCGCATGCTGTTGAATCTGGTTGCGGGGCATCAAGCACTGACTTTGCAGGGCCAACCCATGCACTGTTACGAGTTGAGGATGATGGATACGGCCCTGACAGGCATTGTTCTGATTGCGGCGGACCTCGATAGCAGCCGTCAGATTGAACAAGTCATCGCCTATGTCCCCCATGATCCGGAACATCCGGTCAAACAATACCCCTCCCTGGCCAGCTTCCATAGAGAACTGATCTCACAATTACGCGTGCCTGAGTATCAGCGCTTTTTCAGCCGGTTTGTCCCTCATCAACAGCGAGGCACCTTCTTTTTCCAGCTCAATAACCGGCTTTCAAGCATTCAATGGCATGCATCCTTGCCGTTTGAACAAAAGCCGGCGTGGCGTGAGGAGCCGAATATCAATCCTGATTTGCGGATGACCTATCTGCGAAACAGCGGTGACTTCTGGACCCGTGACTTTCACCAGAAACTGAACAAGATCCTCAATGACGCTCGTGCGATGGCGGTTCCCACTGGCGATGAAGATGAAAAAACTCGTTGGGCGCGTTGGGATAGTTTTCAAAAGGTCGCCGCGGTCGTTCTTGAAGCGGCCACTTTTGTGGCGACGCTCTTTGTACCGTTACTTGGCGAGCTGATGCTGGCCTATACCGCCTATCAACTGCTTGATGAAACGTTCGAAGGGATTGTCGAGTGGTCAGAGGGGCAGAGAAGCGAAGCTGCCGGGCATTTGATCGGTGTGGCTGAAAGTCTGATCCAGTTGGGTGCATTCGCGGCAGGAGGCAAAGTAGTGGGCACCCTGTTGCCGCTCAAGTCGTCGCCCTTTATCGAGGGCATGAGGGTCGTAGAAAAGAGCGATGGCAGGTCGCGGTTATGGGACGCGGATCTGCAGCGCTACGCACAGTCGATTACCCTTGATGAGTCTGTCCGGCTGGATGAAAAGGGCATTTATCGACATTCCGGACAGGAGGTGCTGCCGCTCGATGGCACGCAGTTTGTGATTGAGCCTGATCCTGGATCGGATCAGTACCGCATCCAGCATCCCCGTCGGGGCGACGCCTATGCCCCCCGTCTTGTACACAATGGCGTTGGTGCGTGGGCGCATGAGGCTGAGCGCCCTCAGACCTGGCAGGGCGTCACCCTGATGCGACGCCTGGGACATCGCGTCGATTCGTTTTCCGATCAAACCCTGGAGCAGATCCGGATCGTCAGCGGTGTTGACGACGCGGTATTGCGCAAACTACATGTCGAGCATGAGCGGCCGCCGGCGTTGCTGGTGGCAACCATCAAGCGTTTTACCGCTGACCAGGAGGTTAAAACTTTCATCGAGCGAATAAGTAGCCGTGACCCGCAGGTGTATGGTCAGGCCGATGTGCAGACTCAACTGAAGCTGCTGACGGGTCATCGCAAATGGCCCAAGAACCGCACCGTGCAGTGGCTCGATGCGCAAGACAAGGTGCTCTGGCAATCTTCGCCAGACCTGGGCGAATCGATCATCAAGGTCAGATCCGGGCAGGCCGGTTACCACGATCTGGCCGCAACGATGCTCTCCCAACTGCAGGAACAGGAGGTCAAGACGCTGCTGGATGAAGCGTTTGGCAATGGAATCATCGCCCTGGATGTGCGGGCGGCCAGACTGCGTGCGCTCATCGCCACGGCGGCCAGTGAGCAAGAAACGACGTTGGTGGATGCTCGTTTCAGCCTTGATGAAGCTCCTGTCGGCCCCGACGTTGCGGCGCACGTTGGATGGTTGCGTAGTGAGTTTCCTCAATTGCCGGGTGCCATCATGGATGAGCTGCTGGTCGGTATCACCGAGGCGGAACAAAGACAGATGAGCGATCGACAGCATTTGCCGTTTCGTCTGCGGCAGGAGGTCCGCACGGCGATGCGCGAATGGCGGATTGTTCGGGCGTACGAGGGGCTGTATTTGCCCTCGAGCGCGAATCTGGATACCAGTCGGCTGGCGTTGCACAGCCTCGAGCGCCTGCCGGGCTGGTCGCCCGAGGTACGCATCGAAATTCGCAACCAGTCATTCGAGGGACCGCTGCTCGACAGTATCGGGCCGGAACACGCGTCCATTCGCAAAGTGCTGGTGCGAACCATGGAAAACACCTTTCAGTCCCATGACGAAGAGGGTAATACGCTGCATGGCGCCGACGATTTCTATACCGCCCTGTTACAAGCCTTGCCTGACGCCGCGCGCAGAAAACTGGGCCGCGAAATCGGCCAGGGCATCCAGTTGCGACAGACATTACAGAACGCACCGCTGACGCATGCGGCATTGCGCGAAATTCTCCCGGATCCCTCCATTCGACATGTAATGGACACCGCGGCCGCAACCCGTTTGCGCGGAGCCGTTCAGGGGTATGCACGGATCAATGAGCCTCTGCTCGGTACAGGGGGGACCTTGAGTCTGGAGGATCGGTTCAAGGTGCTGTACCCGCAGGCGAGTGCGGATACGTTTGCCGATTTTGTCCGCTCATCCGGCTCGCAGACTCAGGCGTTGCGGGGCATCGGCGAACGGGAATTGGAGTTCGAGGAACTGACCAAAGCCCTGGATAGCTGGGTGGCGATCGAGAGAGGCGAGCTTCTGCCCATGGATCAACGCTACCACAAGGGACGTTTTGCCAAGGCGATCAAGCAATGCTGGCAGGCTGCACTAACTTCGGGGCCGGACGGCTACGCCCTGGATCTGAATTTTCACTGGACGAGTGATTTTCTGGAGTATCTGCCAGCATTGAATGCTGATTTCCGGCATGTCAGTTCGCTACAGTTCCGCCATGTCGAACTGCGTACCGATATCACCGGTTTTCTTCGTTATTTTTCCAACTTGAGGGCGCTGGATTTGAGTGATAACGCGCTGGTCGCCGCCCCTCGCTTGCAAGAAAGTCTGCCGGTGCTCGAGCATCTGAACCTGTCCAATAACCAACTGACGCTGACCGCTGACAGTGTGGCGGATCTGGCTGGTCTGACTCGTCTGCAAACACTGAGACTGGCCGGCAACCCGGCGCTGTCGCAGCAGCCGGATGTCAGCCGGATGGCTGAACTCCACCTGTTGGATTTGCACGATACCGGTATCACGGAGTGGCCCACCGGCCTGCTCACGCTGCCGCGACCGCGCGCCTTTGAACTGGATCTGCAGGGCAATCCGATCGAACAGGTCCCCCAAGTGACACCCGGTTCGGAGCAGGCACGGCTTGTTGCCCGCACCCGCTTGAGCCGCGACCGGTTGTCTGATCAAGGTCGTGAACAATTTCAGAGCTATATGCGTTCTGTAGGGTATGACCCGGCACGCAGTTACCCGCCCAAAGGCGAGGAAACCAGTGTGTACTGGCTGGAAGGTTTGTCTGGCGCAGAACGACAAAGCAGGCAAACGTTGTGGGATGAGCTTGAAGGGGAGCCGAATGCCCAGGGGTTTTTCGAGGTGCTGGAGCAACTCGCCGACTCAGCCGATTACGTCGAAGAAGCCAGTCGCCCGGAGCTGACACAACGAGTGTGGCGCCTGCTCGATGCCGCTGCCCAGGATACCCCGCTGCGCGAAGAACTGTTTCGCCTGGCGAGCAACCCTGATTCATGCGCCGACGCCGGTGCGCAGATTTTCAATGAAATGGGGTTCAAAGTACTGGTTCACGAAGCGTATCTGGCCGGCAGCCCTGAGCAGATCGAAACCAGCCTGATCAGGTTGGCGAAGGGCAAGTCCCGTCTGGATCAGGTCAATGAAATCGCGCGCGCCACTGTCCAGAGCCGATTGCAGGCCGGTGAAAGCTTTATGGCGGTCGATGAAGACGGGGACATCACCGGTACCATCGACGAAGTGGAAGTTTATCTGGCGTTTCAGACCGGTCTGGCGGATCGGCTTGATCTGCCATGGCAATCTCGGGGCATGTTGTTCCGGGAGATGGCCGAGGTCAGTGATGCGCAGATAGATCAGGCGCATGAATCGGTTTTGACGCTTGAGGCGGGTGAGGGGCTGGTGAACCGGATGATTGAGCAGCGGTTTTGGTGCAAGTACCTGAAGAGTCGCCATGCGCAAGCATTCGCACAGAATTCGACGGCGTTTAATGCTCGCTCAGAGGAGCTGCTCAATCGGCATTTGGCGGGCACCGTCTCACAGCAGGTATATGAGCGCGAACTTCTTGAGTTGGCCGAGGGGCGTAAGGGATTATTGAGGACGCTGACAGCGCAGGCGTGGAAAAAGGCCGCATAGCCTGCACGGTACCGCATCGCATCACGCGACCGGTCTGTCGTTGCGCACAGACCGGTTTTTTTGGGGCCGTTAGCGTGTTTGGCTCCAGAAGGATATTGCCCTACCGGTATTCCACTATCGCGCTGTTCCACTGGGACCGAGTCGTCGCCGTTCTCCCCGTCAAGACATCAAAGGCTGATGTATTGTCGTAGGACTCAAGCAAGATATGGGTGCAGTTGAAACAAGCGGGAAAGGCCTGCGCTGCTATCGCCCCTTGTAGTTTTTGCGTCACCACTTGAATGAGCGCCGGGTCGGTTGTCCCGGTCTGCGCTTTCTGGATATAAAGCGCCAGATTGGCCGCTTGAACTTCTGCGTGGGCGGCAGGGAGTCCACTGGATTGGGGCAGGTCACCTTCGCTTGCCGCTATATGACCTTGAATACGGTTCTTTATCAGCGGGTGAAGTGGCGTTTGTTCATACTCTATGCCGGCCAGGTCAATCGTTTCAGATGTCGTCCCTCGGTAGATTTTTACAGGAAGCGCAGGATCTTTGATTCGCTCGATATACCGGTTGCTCAAATATTCCGTATATCGATCAGGGTCGGTGAATCTCAGGATGCCACCTGTGACCGGATTGTCTCTACCGAGGCTATCATCCGCCTGTCTGTGCATCTCTACGCCATGTTTGGCTTTAGTGAGCGTTACATTTCTTTCCAAAGGGATATTGAAAAAGTCGGTGATGTAAATGGCATCGTCAGGTGTTGAGCCTTCAATCGCTACTCCCGCATGTGCGACAGCGACCTCGGATCTAAACGTTTTTGAGAACCGCGCATCTGGATGTGTCTTAAAGTGTTCTTCGTTTGCAGCCAGTTGTTTTGTCGCGGAGCCTTTCACTTTAGGCACCGGATGAGTGCGCGGCACCTCAAGCATGGCGGTGGTTCGGGCACTTACCCTCTGGTTAAGCGCGGCTCCTTTGGTAAGCCCAAGCCTATCGACAAAACTCATCGGGTTGCTACCCACCATCTCATACAGATTCAACCCGTCCACTGTTCCCGCCGGGTCGGCACTGATCCAGCGTTGCAACCACGACGCGAAATAACGCCGTCCGTAGTAGTAAAGTCCGCTGTCATCCCGCTCCTTGCCCGAATAGCGGATGGTTTTATAACTGACTTCCCGCACCGAATCCGCTCTCAGCGAGGCCGTGCCGCCGAAGGGATAATAGTCCTCGTGACTGATCAGGCGGCCCGCTTGATCGAGCTCGATGAGGCTGGAACCCAGGCTGTCGTCGAGGCAGTAGCGCACCTGATTGGCATCAATGTCTTCCGGTTTACCCCGGAGCCAATGCAGGCAGCGTACGTTGCCTATTACGTTCGGCAAGGTGATGACGTGCAGCTCTTCACCCGTGTCGCGGCAGCGTATTTCCAATCCGGGAAGGTAGCGTACTTCGTGGAAATGGCTGGTCGATGATGTATGGGTTTCGTGGCGTTTATAGACACGTACGCCATTGCTGTAGCGAAAGGTTTCCGTATCGTGGAGGCCATTTTCGCGCTCGATCAGCGTGATGGAGGCCAGCTCATCATGGCTGTTCCATTGCAACGCCTGGCCGGGTTGCAAGGCCTGGAGATTGCCATGGCGGTCAAACAGCTTTGAAAAATCGGGTTCAGGATCCCCTTCTGTCCAGCGCACGCCACGGTTGCTGGACGGATCAATGCGCATCCGATGGGTGTAACCGCGTACCGCGCGGCTATGAGTAATCCTGATCAGGTTGTTGCCTGTGTCGTACTCGAAGGTTTGTGTGTACTTCAGGAAGTTGTTGGGGTCGTTGGGCAGCGGCCTCCCCGGCATGCTGGACGGCGGGGGGCTATCATGACCGGTGGCGCTGACCAACCGGTACAGGGGGTCATATATGAATTCGCGGGCTCCATCAATGTACTGGTTGGCCAAGAACACCGGATTGAAGGTGTGATCCTTTATGCTCAGTACGTTACCGACCTTGTCATAGTCATATTCCAGATCTTGCCGCAGGTTCTGGCCAGGCACTCCCGCCTTCATGCGTGTCAGCCGACCATCCGCCTGGTCGTAGATCCAGGTTCTGGTCATGCCGTTGCCGAGTTGTTGCTCGATGACCTGGCCGGCGGCGTTGTACTGCGCGTTCTTGAGGATGTCCTGAGCGGAGTCGCTGGCATTGATTTGCAGTGTCACTTGCTTGAGTTGCCCGGCAACGTCGTAGCGTGAATGCTGCTGATGGTTGCCGGCATCTGTCTGGCTCAGCGCCTTGCCGTCTGCACCGTAGCGCCATCGTGTGGTGTAGACGCAGCCATCGAATAACGTGCGGGTTTCTTCTAAAGGCAGGTAATGCAAACTAAAGGAATCGAATGCAATCGAACCCGAAGGATCGACTTTCTTGATCAGCTGACCCCGCAAGTTTTTCCCGGGATCCGCATCGCCCCGCCCATAGGTCAAGACTTCGACGTTCGGTTGCGCATTGGCGTCAACCGCCAACATGCGCAGTTGATCATCGTAGGTATTTCGCCATTGATTGCCGCGCTCATCCCAGCGGCAGAGGACTTCACCGGCCACCCCGAGCAAGCTCAGACGCCAGCCGGAATCGACGCTGTCGACCTTCAGCGGTTGGCCGGTCAGCCCATGGACCGTCGTCAGGTTGGGCCTGGAGCCATACAGACGCGGATCCCAGTGTTCCACCGGTCTGCCGGTGACGTCATGACGCTGTCGGGTGATGAGCGCTTCCAGAGGCTCGCGAGCGCTATTGCGCAGGTAGGCCACATGGCGAACCGCCAGGCCGCGGCCATCATTGGCAGCAATCGAAGAGGTGTTCCGATGCACGGTGAGATCCATCTCTCTATCTCCTTCAATGCGTAGCATCGGTCACGGCAAGGGTTTTCTCCAAGGCTCGATGCTATCAACGTACGAGGGGTGTGTAACCTGTCAGATATGACAGGTGACAAGGGACGCACCTATCCCAACGCATCCACACGGTTGCCCAATGACGCGTAGAATCACCCCTTGAATCAAATCGTTGAGGTCGCAGTGGTGGATTTACAGCAGGGCTTCGTCCTGACCCGGCATTGGCGCGATACCCCGGCCGGCACCGAAGTCGAGTTCTGGCTGGCGACCGATGCCGGTCCCCGGCGCATCCGCCTGCCGCATCAACCGTCGGTCGCGTTCATTCCACAGGCCATGCGCGAGCAAGCCGAAGCGGTGTTGCGCGGCGAAAAGAACGTTGAACTGCGGCCGTTGGCGCTGCTGGACTTCGAGCACCGCCCGGTGCTGGGCCTGTATTGCCAGCAGCACGGCCAGCTGATGCGCCTGGAAACCGCACTGCGCAAATCAGGCGTCGAGGTGTTTGAAGCCGACATCCGCCCGCCGGAACGCTACATGATGGAGCGGTTCATCACCGCGCCGGTTTTGTTCGGTGGCACGGCTGGCGCCGACGGCCTGCTGCTCGACGCGCAAATGAAACCCGCCCCCGGCTATCGGCCGAACCTGCGGCTGGTCTCGCTGGACATCGAAACCACCGCCCAGGGCGAGTTGTACTCCATCGCCCTGGAAGGCTGCGGCGAGCGTCAGGTGTATATGCTCGGGTCGCCCAATGGTGATGACAGTGGGGTGGATTTCCAGCTCGAATACTGCGATTCGCGAACCCTGCTGCTGAAAAAACTCAATGAGTGGTTCGCCCGGCATGACCCCGACGCCATCATCGGCTGGAACGTCGTGCAGTTCGACCTGCGCGTCCTGCACGAACATGCCCGCCGCCTGGCGGTGCCGCTGAAGCTGGGGCGTGGCGGCGAAGAAATGCAGTGGCGCGAGCACGGCAGCGGCAATCATTTTTTCGCCTCGGCTGCCGGCCGGTTGATCATCGACGGAATCGAGTCGTTGCGCTCGGCCACCTGGAGCTTCCCCTCGTTCAGCCTTGAAAACGTCGCGCAAACCCTGTTGGGCGAGGGCAAGTCGATCGACAACCCGTACCAGCGCATGGATGAAATCAATCGCATGTTCACCGAGGACAAACCGGCCCTGGCCAAGTACAACCTCAAGGACTGCGAACTGGTGACGCGAATCTTCGCCAAGACCGAGTTGCTGACTTTCCTGCTGGAGCGCGCCAGCGTCACCGGATTGCCGGCGGACCGCAGCGGTGGCTCGGTAGCGGCGTTCACCCATTTGTACATGCCGTTGATGCACCGCCAGGGTTTCGTCGCACCGAACCTTGGCAATAAACCACCGCAGGCCAGCCCCGGCGGTTTTGTCATGGACTCGCAGCCGGGGTTATACGAGTCGGTGCTGGTGCTCGACTACAAAAGCCTCTATCCGTCGATCATCCGCACCTTCCTGATCGACCCGGTGGGCTTGATCGAGGGGCTCAAGCATCCTGACGACAGCGAGTCGGTGCCAGGCTTTCGCGGCGCACGTTTCTCACGGACCCGGCATTGCCTGCCGGCCATTGTCGCCCGAGTCGCCGAAGGCCGCGAAACCGCCAAGCGCGAACACAACGCGCCGCTGTCCCAGGCGCTGAAAATCATCATGAATGCGTTTTACGGTGTACTGGGTTCCAGCGGTTGTCGCTTCTTCGATACCCGGTTGGCTTCGTCCATCACCTTGCGCGGGCACGAGATCATGCTGCGTACCCGCCAACTCATCGAAGCTCAGGGCCACGCGGTGATCTACGGCGATACCGACTCGACTTTCGTCTGGCTGCGTCGCCCCCATGGTCAGGCCGAAGCCGCGCAGATCGGTCACGCGCTGGTGGACCACGTCAACCAATGGTGGCGCGAGCATGTGAAGCAGGAGTACGGGTTGGAAAGTGCCCTGGAGTTGCAGTTCGAAACCCACTACAAACGCTTTCTGATGCCGACCATTCGCGGTGCCGAGGAGGGCAGCAAGAAGCGCTATGCCGGGTTGGTTACCCGTGCCGATGGCTCCGACGAGATGGTCTACAAAGGCCTGGAAACCGTGCGCACCGACTGGTCGCCGCTGGCCCGGCAATTCCAACAGGAGTTGTACCTGCGCATCTTCAACCGCAAGCCCTATCAGGATTACGTGCGTGACTATGTGCGCAAGACGTTGGCCGGTGAGTTCGATGAGCGCCTGATCTACCGCAAACGCCTGCGTCGGCCCCTCGATGACTATCAGCGCAATGTGCCGCCCCATGTGCGGGCCGCGCGGATCGCCGATGACTACAACGACCAACAGGGGCGGCCGCGGCAGTATCACAACGGCGGCTGGATCCGTTACGTGATCACGGTTGCTGGCCCCGAGCCGCTGGAAGTGCGCAGCACGCCCATCGACTACGACCATTACATCACCCGGCAGCTGCAACCGGTGGCGGACGCTATCCTGCCGTTCGTGGATGACGATTTCTCAACGCTGATTGGGGGGCAGCTGGGCCTGTTTTGAGTCCAGCAGCGACAGCGTCCAGTCATCCGGTATGCCGTGAAAGTACTGATCCAGCGCCTGATGGAACAGGCTGCCTTTTGGCGAAACCTGGGCGAACAGCGTCATCGATGAATGAAACTTGAGGTTGTCGGGGTGCCCGAAAATCTTGGTAATCGAACGTTGAGGAGCATCCAGCACCAATTGCGTGCAGGTGCGCAAGCGCGGCCCCAGCAACGGATGCTCGAGGTACGCCGCGGCCTCTTCACTGGAGCGAATGGCAAAGTAGCGGGACATTTCGCTGTCACCCAATCCGGCAAACTGCGGAAAGATGAACCACATCCAGTGTCGGCGCTTTTGGCCGGCGCGCAGTTCATCCTGAACCCACTCGAACACAGGATCCTGCGCCTGGACGAAGCGTGGCAAATTGAAAGAGTCGAGCTGATCGGTACTTCTCATGCCGATGCCCTCTGATAGATCCGCGATGGCTCAGACCATGGCCAACCGCTGCTTGCGTTGTGGCGCGCGAAACGCTTGGTCCAGCGCCTCCAGATCCCCAGCCTCCAGACGCAATTGCGCCGCTTGTGCGTTGAGCCGCACATGCTCGGGGTGGACCGCTTTGGGGATGGCGATCACTCCGTTCTGACGCAGAATCCATGCCAGAGCTACCTGCGCAGGTGTCGCCTCGTGACGGGCGGCAACTTGTTTGAGTATTGGATTGGCCAGCATGTGTCCGCCCTGGCCGATCGGACAGTAGGCCATCACCGGCATCTTTTGCCGTTGGCTCCAGGGCAGCAGATCGAATTCGATGCCGCGCTCTTCCAGGTTATACAGCACCTGATTGGTGGCGCAGGCCGGTGAGGCCAGCTCTTCCAGATCATCCAGGTCGAAATTGGACACGCCCCAACGGCCAATCTTGCCGTCTTCGCGCAGGCGTTCGAAGGCCTCGACGGTTTCCTCAAGGGGATACTCGCCGCGCCAGTGCAACAGGTAGAGATCGATGTAATCGGTATTCAGCCGACGCAGGCTGCGTTCACAGGCCTGGGGGATGCCTCTGCGGCTGGCGTTGTGAGGGTAGACCTTACTCACCAGGAAAACCTGGTCGCGCAGGCCTGTGATGGCTTCACCCACCACCTCTTCGGCGCCCCCTTCAGCGTACATCTCAGCGGTGTCGATCAGGGTCATGCCCAACTCGATACCCAGGCGCAGCGCTGCAACTTCCCTGGTGTGTCGGGAGCGTTCCTCTCCCATGTGCCAGGTGCCTTGGCCGATGACCGGCACAGGGCGGCCGGCCAGCTCAAGAGTCCGCATGAATCCTCCTTGTCGAAGTCCGATCGATACTACAGTTGGCAGCAAAATAGCAGGGTGGTTCCGTCGTCATCATGAAAGATCGCAGCCTGCGGCAGCTCCTGCGAGGGCGGGGCACACCCGCGATATCACGGGTGTATCCAGCCCCCTGGAGCTGCCGAAAGCTGCGATCTTTTGATCTACCGGGCGGAGAACCTGAACACGGTGGTCTGGGCATAGGTCTTGCCCGGATCCAGCCGCGTGGACGGGAAGCTCGGCTGGTTCGGCGAGTCCGGATAATGCTGGGTTTCCAGAGTAAAGGCACCCCAATGCGGGTAAATCTTGCCGGCCTTGCCCTTGACCGAGCCGTCGAGGAAGTTGCTGGTGTAGAACTGTACGCCAGGTTCGGTGGTGTAGAGCTGCAAGCGACGGCCGGATTGCGGATCGCTGACATCGGCGGCGAGTTTGCCCAGGTCACCCTTGGCGTCCAGCACCCAGTTGAAGTCAAAACCGCCTTGTTTCGGTTCGGCGAATTTCAACTGTGGGTGATCGGCCTTGATGTGTTGACCGATGGCGGTCGGTTGAGTGAAGTCCATGGGCGTGCCGGCGACCGGGGCCAGTTCACCGGTGGGGATCAGTTTGCCGGTGACTGGCGTGTAATGGGCGGCGTGCAAGGTCGCCAGCTGCTTCAGCACATCGCCGTTACCCGCGCCGGCCAGGTTGAAATAGCTGTGGTTGGTCAGGTTCAGCACCGTGGGCTTATCGGTGCTGGCCTTGTAGTCGATGCGCAGCTCATTGTTCTCGGTGAGGCTGTAGGTGACTTCGGTTTTCAGGTTGCCGGGGAAACCCATTTCGCCATCCGACGACAGGTACGTCAGCGTCACTCCCACCGAATCCTTGCCCTTGCTCGGTTCGGCTTTCCACACCCGCTTGTCGAAACCTTGAGCCCCGCCGTGCAGCGAATTGCTGCCGTCGTTGAGCGGCACTTGAAAGCGCTTGCCATCCAGCTCGAAGGCGCCGTTGGCCAGGCGATTGCCGAAGCGGCCAATGGTCGCGCCGAAAAACGCCGTGCCACTTTGATAACCCTGCACGTCGTCGAAACCGAGCACCACATCGTCGAGCTTGCCGTTTTTATCCGGCACTTTCAGCGACTGGAGAATCCCGCCGTAAGTAATGACCGTGGCCTGCAGGCCATGGCTGTTGCGCAAAATGTATTGCTCGACGGGCGTGCCGTCATTGGTTTTGCCGAAGGCTTTTTGTTCGCTGGACAAACCAGTGGCGTGAGCGGAGAGGGTGGCGATCATCAGGGACAGTCCGAGGCCGGAGAGCAGGTGTCGGGATTGAAGCATGGTTGACCTTCCTTTTTGTTGTTTTTAAGAAGTAGTCATACTAATGATCGTGTTTAAGCGCGATCAAGGAAGGATTTATAGCTTATGTCTCGAACATTGCAATTAAAAGTATGACTAATAAGAGACCGCTTTCATGGTGACCAGAGCTTACGGACCACCGGCACTGCACTTTTTCAGCTTTCACGGTTCTATCCTTGGCCAGCCCGCGGCGATCCCCACTGCCGGCCCATGCCCAAGTTCAAGAACCCATGGCTCGAGTTTTACCCCGTTTTACCCTGCACATTCGCCGTCATTGCTTGCTGCTGATTAGCCTGTCGATGCTCCTCGCCAGTGGTTGCAGCCATCAGCCGGGCAACGATGTCATCAGCCAGTTTCGCGATGGCAAACCCCAGGAACTCCTCCAGACCAGCGTCGACCGCATGGCGACCCTGACGATGCGCGACAACCTCGAAAGCCTCTACCTGCTGATGAACAAGCTCTACCTGCGCAACCCGCAGGAGCTGAAAAAATCCGGCTTCCTCGATGTCGGTACCGCAGAAAAACAGGTGCGCATGGCCATCGAACAGCAAGAGCCGCTGCCCACCCTCGGCGGCAAAAAAGACCTCGCGGCGCTGAGCTTCGCCATGAGCCCGGAATTCCTCGGTGACCGGGTCGGCGCATTCATCTATGCGATTGGCAGCATGCTGGTGACGGCCCATGGCAATCGGCTGGAGTTCTACATGACGGATGCGCTCAACCCGACCTTCGTCAGCAATGCCGCGCGCAACATCGAAAAAGCCACCTGGATCTTGAGCCAGCGGCAAAACAGGCAAGGCGAGCCTTTGCTGTTCTCCAACGAAATTTCGGAGGAGGGCAGCAACCTGAGTTTTGCCGTGGAGTTCGGCAAAATCGTCGCGCGACTGGACCTGCTGACCCAGATGCTCGATGAGCGGTACCGGCGGATCGGCCTGAACTACGCCCAGAGTCTGCTGTTCCTGAATTTTTTGCCGGTGCAGTGAGATGTCGGATAAAGCGCAATTCTTGTGGGGTTGGTATTGAGTGGGGAGTCGCTGTTTCAAATCGGTGAATTGGCATAACGATAGACCGCATCGATATATGTGGTTATAAGAAAAATCGCTATGCTGCTGACCGGTTTGTTTCCTGCGAATTTCTGGGCGTATTAATGGATTTCGGTAATTTCGGGTTGGTCGTAGCGGGTCTGGTGGTCGGCTTTATTGTCGGCATGACCGGTGTTGGGGGCGGTTCGTTGATGACGCCAATCCTGCTGTGGTTCGGCGTTAACCCGGCCACGGCGGTGGGCACGGATTTGCTGTACGCGGCCATTACCAAATCCAGTGGTGTGCTGGTTCATCGCAAGAACAAGAACATCGACTGGGCAATCACCGGTTGGTTGACCCTCGGCAGCGTGCCGGCGGTAGCCCTGACGCTGTGGTTCCTGAGCACTTTGCAGACCTCGCCCGAGGCGATGAACGCCGTCATCAAACAGGCGCTGGGCTTCGTATTGTTCGCCACGGCGCTGGCGATTTTCTTCAAGAAACGCTTGCTCGATTTCGCTCACAAACGGGCGGGCGGTCACTACAACCCCAGCGGTTCCCGGTTGAATGCACTGACCGTGATCACCGGTCTGGTGCTAGGCACCATGGTGGCCCTGACCTCCATCGGCGCTGGCGCCCTGGGCACCGTTGCGCTGTTCATTCTGTATCCGCTGCTGCCCACTCGTCGCCTGGTCGGCACCGAAATCGCCCACGCGGTGCCCCTGACCCTGGTCGCCGGCCTGGGCCACGCGAGCATGGGCAATATGGATTGGCACGTCCTGGGCTTCTTGCTGGTCGGTTCGCTGCCAGGGATTTACCTGGGCAGCCATTTGACCGGGCGCATCTCCGACGAACTGCTGCGTCCGTGCCTGGCCACGATGCTGGTGCTGATCGGCTATAAACTGGCGTTCTGATCCGATACCGCTTCCCGAGTAAAAATCTCCAGCAGATGCCCGTCCGGGTCATCAAAATACACCCGCCGGCCACCGGCGTAATCGTTGATCTCGTTGGGCCGCTGCTTACCGGGGTCGGCCCACCACGGCTGCTTGATCGCCTGCAGGCGAGCGAAGGCCGCATCGAAGTCGTCGTCTCCAATCAAGAACGCATAGTGCTGGGACGCGATGGGCGGGTCGTTGTTGTAGAAATCCAGCGACACCCCGTTATCGAACTTGACCACCAGCATCGGCCCGAACGGCTCGGGATCGGGCAGGCCGAGGAGGTCGGTCAGGTAGCGTGCCGAAACCTGTTTGTCACGGCACCAGACGATGGTGTGGTTCAGCTGAGCGCTCATGGATAAACCCTCACGATGAATCAGCTATGAGATTAGCTCAGGCTGTTGCGCAATGACCGCCCTGACCTAAGCTTGGGCAAGGCGGAACACAATCGCGGTGCATCGCCCGGAACGATCACCGCGATGCGCAATCATTAGAGCGTGGATATCAAAAGGAGATGCGCATGCTCATCAGGTCTTTGACCCTGGCTACCCTGTTGGCTTTCGTCGGTCCTTCATTTGCCGCCGATGACGATTCCCCTCTGGTTAAAGACGTGGGCCGGGCTCGTCCCCTGATAGTCATCGCGCCCAGTTCGGTGGACCCGGTTTGGCTCAACCTGAAAAAGTCACTGGACGACTCTGCCAACCGCAAAGGCTTCACCGATCGAAACATGGTGCTGTACACCGTGATCAATACGATGGGCCAACGGGACGGCAAAGACCTCGACCCGCAATCGACGATGGCGTTGATCCGCTCACTCAAGCTGGGCGCCGGGGCGAAGAGCAAAATCATCCTGATCGGCAAGGATGGCGAAAAGAAGCTTGAGCAGTCGGATGCGGTCGAGTTGAAAGAGATATTCAACACCGTCGACCAGCTGCCGACGGCCGAGAAGGAAGCAACAGTACCGGTGCCAGCGCCGGTGGCTGAAGTCGCACCGGTCAAAGGTGCTAAAGGCACCAAAGGCAAACCGGCGAAGCCTGCCAAACCAGCTGAGCAGCCGGATGATTGAATTGAGCTCAGTAGTGGTGAGAAGGCTTACCCCAATGGGCGACCCGACAGGTCGCCCATTTTGTTTGCCAACGGAAATCCGAAACTTGGTGACCCATTGTGGCGAGGGAGCTTGCTCCCGTTCGGCTGCGCAGCAGTCGTAAACCCTGCACCCTAGGCCTATCTGATGTACCGCGGTGACTGGTTTGGGGCCGCTGCGCAGCCCAGCGGGAGCAAGCTCCCTCGCCACAGGTTCTGTGCCAATCCGGCCAATGATTTCCAGGCTCGGCAGCTGCTACGGGGCGTCGCCCTCGGCTATTTGGTCAGCGCACTCAGAATCTGGTAGGCGATTTTGATCCGCTCCGGGTTCGGGTAGTTTTTGTTGGCCAGGATCACGATGCCGATGTCCTTCGCCGGGATAAAAGCGACGTAGGCGCCAAAGCCGCCGGTTGAGCCGGTTTTGTTGATCAGCACGGTGTCGCGTTGAGGTTGTGGCGGGGTCAGCCACCGGACTTCATGGGCCTCAAGCGCCATCTGCGACGAGTTGCCGGCCAGTAGGGTGTCGAGCGTCACCGGGTAGTTGTAGAGCTCCCATCCCAACCCTTGAGTCATCTCGCCAACCCGGTAATACCCGGTGTGAGTGCAGGCGATGGCTTGCTGCAAAGGCTTTTCCAGCGACGCGGGATTCATGTTCGCCTCAACATAGCGAAGCAGGTCCGCGGCGCTGGTTTTCACGCCGTACGCTTCGGAATCCAGCGCACCCGGCTCGACCCGCACAGGCTTGTCATCCTTGCTGTAACCCTGGGCGTAAAGCGCCATCTGATCCTGCGGCACCTTGAGGTAGCTGTGCTTGAGGCCGAGTTTCGGCAGCAAGGTTTTCTCCATCAGCTCATCGAACGGCGCCCCCATGCTCTGGGCTGCCAGATAACCGAACAGCCCGAGGCTGGGGTTTGAATACTGGCGATGAGTGCCGGCGGCGTAGGTGGGTTTCCACTGCTTGAAATAGCCGAGCATCTTGTCCTGACGGTCTGCCTCGCCAGGGAATTGCAGGGGCAGGCCGCCGGCGGTGTAGGTGCCGAGTTGCAGCACGCTGATGTTATCGAACGCGCTGCCGCGCAAGGCCGGGAGTACCTGGCTGGCGTTGTCCGACAAGGACAGTTTGCCGCTCGCCTGGGCATAGGCGGCGAGGGTGGCGGTGAAGGTTTTGCTCACCGAACCGATCTCGAACAGGGTGTTTTCGGTGACGGCTTTACCGTTTTCTTTCGAGGCCACGCCGTAGTTAAAGTAATGCGGCTGACCATGGACGGTGATTGCGACCGCGAGGCCAGGGATCTTCTGTTGCTGCATCACCGGTTCGACGGCGGCTTTAACGATGGTTTCGATGGGCTCGTCAGCAAAGCTGTGGCTGGCACCGAGGAAAAGTGCGAAAGCACTGTAGGATATGAGTTTCTTCTGATTTTTTTACGCATGATTGAGACGCTGTCCATGATTGTTCGTGGTGTTAACCGCTACACTCCGAGCGGTCTTTCAAGGCGGTCCGCTGTTGGGCGAGCCAAATCTAGGCAGTTTGGCGAAGACCGGCAAACGACGATATTTCGGATGAGCCATTAGAAAATTTTGGGGGCTGGCATGATTCGACCTCATTTGCCGCTGAATGCGTTACGTGCTTTCGAGGCTTCGGCGCGCCATTTGAGTTTCACCCGGGCGGCCGTGGAGTTGTGCGTCACGCAGGCGGCGGTGAGCCATCAGGTCAAAAGTCTTGAAGCCCAGCTTAACGTGACTTTGTTCAAACGCCTGCCCCGCGGCCTGATGCTGACCAGCGAAGGTGAAACCCTGCTGCCGGTATTGCGCGAATCCTTCGACCGGATTGCCGAAACCCTGGAGCGTTTCGAGGGTGGGCATTTTCGTGAAGTGTTGACGGTGGGCGCCGTGGGGACGTTCGCGGTCGGTTGGCTGTTGCCGCGATTGGCGGATTTTCAGAAGAAACATCCGTACATAGATTTGCGCCTGTCGACCAATAACAACCGGGTGGATGTGGCCGCTGAAGGCCTGGATTACGCCATCCGCTTTGGCGCGGGGGCGTGGCATGGGATTGAAGCGGTGCGGTTGATCGAGGCACCACTGTCGGTGCTCTGTGTGCCGGAGATCGCCCGGCAATTGCAGGCGCCAGAGGATCTGTTGCAGCAAACGCTGTTGCGCTCCTATCGCACGGATGAGTGGCCGGAGTGGTTTCAGGCGACCGGTCTTTCGGCCCATGCCGTGCTGCCCCGAAGCATCGTCTTCGATTCCTCGCTGGCGATGATGGAGGCTGCGTTGCAAGGTGCAGGAGTGGCATTGGCGCCGCCGCTGATGTTTGCCCGGCAACTGGCGGCGGGCGCAATCGAGCAACCGTTCGCCATCGGGATCACCACCGGCAGCTACTGGCTGACCCGCTTGCAGTCGCGTCCCGAAACGTCGGCGATGGCTGCGTTCCGGGGCTGGCTGCTGCAAACGGCCCAGATGAAATAGTGGAAACACCACTCCTTGTGGGAGCGGTGTTTCCAGAGGTTTAGCGCACCAGGCACGGCCGCTTGTTATCGAACTTCCATCCCGGAATCAGAAACTGCATCGCCACGCTGTCATCCCGCGCGCCGAGCCCCATGCCTTGGTACAGCTCATGGGCCTTGGCCAGTTGATCCATGTCCAGCTCAACCCCCAGGCCAGGTTTTTTCGGTACTTGCACGCAGCCGTCGACGATTTGCAGCGGTAACTGGGTCAGGCGCTGGCCGTCCTGCCAGATCCAGTGGGTGTCGATGGCTGTGATCTCGCCCGGCGCGGCGGCCGCGACGTGGGTGAACATGGCCAGGGAAATATCGAAGTGGTTGTTGGAATGCGAGCCCCAGGTCAGGCCCCACTCGTGACACATCTGTGCCACCCGCACCGAGCCCTGCATGGTCCAGAAGTGCGGGTCGGCCAAAGGAATGTCCACCGACTGTAGCTGGATCGCGTGGCCCATTTCCCGCCAGTCGGTGGCGATCATGTTGGTCGCGGTTTTCAGGCCCGTGGCACGACGAAATTCAGCCATGACTTCGCGGCCCGAGTAACCGTTTTCCGCCCCGCAGGGGTCTTCGGCATAAGCCAGAACATGATGCTGATCACGGCACAGGCGGATCGCTTCCTTGAGCGACCAGGCGCCATTCGGATCGAGGGTAATGCGCGCATCGGGAAAGCGCTCGGCGAGGGCCGTGACCGCTTCGATTTCCTCGTCGCCGCTCAACACGCCGCCCTTGAGTTTGAAGTCCTTGAAGCCATAGCGGGCGTGAGCGGCGACCGCCAGGCGCACCACGGCGTCGGCGCTCATGGCTTTTTCGTGACGTACGCGGAACCAGTCATTGTCGGCATCCGGTTCATCGCGATAAGCCAGATCGGTTTCGTTGCGATCACCGACGTAAAACAGGTAGCCGAGCATCTTTACTTCATCGCGTTGCTGGCCTTCGCCGAGCAGTGCGGCCACCGGCACGTCCAGGTGCTGGCCAAGCAAGTCGAGCAGGGCCGCTTCCAGGCCGGTGACCGCGTGAATGGTGATGCGCAGGTCGAACGTCTGTAAACCGCGACCGCCGGCATCGCGATCGGCGAAGGTCTGGCGCACTTGATTGAGGATCTTCTGGTAGGTGCCGATCGGGCTGCCGACCACCAGTGCGCGCGCGTCTTCCAGGGTCTGGCGAATGCGCTCGCCACCGGGTACTTCGCCGACGCCGGTGTGACCGGCGTTGTCCTTGAGGATCACGATATTGCGGGTGAAGAACGGGCCATGGGCGCCGCTCAGGTTGAGCAGCATGCCATCGTGGCCGGCCACCGGCACAACCTGCATGCTGGTGATGATCGGGGCTTTTGCGGCTTCTTGTGGGTTCATTTTTTTGTCCTTTCAACCAATATTCAAGCGTGATTCGGCGCTGGTTTGCCCAGTGCAACGGCCGGTGCGGGTTTCGGTTTATTGCGCGCGGCGAAAACGATGATCGCGGCGATGATCGAGGTAGCGGCCAGGCCGTAGAGCCCGCCCTGGATTGAACCGGTGTGCTCTTCCAGCAAACCGAAGGTGGTCGGCGCCACGAAGCCGCCGAGGTTGCCCACCGAGTTGATCAGCGCGATCACGCCGGCAGCGATCCGCGCATCCAGGTACGCCTGGGGAATCGGCCAGAACAGCGACGAAGCCGATTTGAAACCCAATGCGGCGAAGCAGATCGCAACGAAGGCGAAGATCGGCCCGCCGGTGGTGGACATGAACATTCCCGCCGCAGCGATCAGCAGGGCAGTGGCGACCCAGGCTTGCTGGTGCTTCCATTTGCCCGACAGCGAGGCAAAGGCGTACATGCCGACGATCGACAGCAACCACGGAATCGAGTTGAACAAGCCGACCTGGATGTCGCTCAGGTCGCCCATTTTCTTGATGATGCTCGGTAGCCAGAAGGTCGCGGCATAGATGGTCAATTGAATGAAGAAGTAGATCAGGCAGAACAGGATGATCTGGCGGTCCTTGAGCAGTGTGCCCAGCGACGGTTTGATCGGCGTCGCGGCTTCGCGGGCCAGTTGTTCGTCATCGATGGCTTTGACCAGCGCGTCCTGTTCAGCCAGGGTCAGCCATTTGGCGTCGTGGGGTTTGGAGTCCAGCCAGCACCAGACGAACACGCACAACCCGACCGAGAACATGCCCTCGATGAAGTACATCCACTGCCAGCCGTGCATGCCCCAACCGTTGATTTGCAGCAGCAGCCCCGACAGCGGGCCGGAGATCAGCGAAGCAATCGCCGAGCCGCTGAGGAAGATCGCAATCGCCTTGCCGCGTTCCACACCGGGCAACCAGCGGGTGAAGTAATAGATCACCCCGGGAAAGAACCCGGCTTCAGCCACGCCGAGCAGAAAACGCAGGATGTAGAAGTGGGTTTCGTTCTGGATGAACGCCATGCAGGCGGCCACCAGGCCCCAAGTCAGCATGATGCGGGTCAGCCAGATTCGTGCGCCGACTTTTTGCAGGAGGATGTTGGAGGGCACTTCGAACAGCGCGTACCCGATGAAGAACAGACCGGCCCCGAGGCCGTAGGCGGCAGCGCCAATCCCCAAGTCATGTTCCATGTGGGCGCGGACGAAGCCGATGTTCACGCGGTCGATGTAGTTGACGATGAACATGATCACGAACAGCGGCAGGACGTGGCGTTTCACTTTTGAGATGGCGGACTTCAGGACCGAATCGGCGCCATCGTTCATCCCGGATATGGATGTATTCACTTCGTTTTCTCCCACTCGTTATTTTTATGCGGGGTGTGGCTGGGTATTGCGATGTTGATAGACATCATACAACTGAATTTTTCGATTCGACAAGCACTGTAGTCCAATAAAATGGCTATTTGTCGGATGATTTCTATGCTTTTTTGGGTCGGGTGTGGGGTTGTGATGGTGTTCGAATGGTGAATTTGTTGAGTGTTGTCATACAAGTTTGAGGCTGTTTTCTGGGGATTCCAATCGATTCCGGTGCTACGATCCGGATAGCCCTGTTTTACGGATAATCACCATGCAAGAAGACATCGACGCACCCGCCCGCAAGCGCGCTCACAACCTGGCTCATGATCTGGTGGCCAAGCTGACCCAGAGCATCCTGCTCGGCCAGATGCTGCCGGGGGACAAGCTGCCTTCGGAGAATTCGATTGTTCAGGAGCATGGGGTCAGCCGTACGGTGGTGCGCGAGGCGATTTCGAAATTGCAGGCTTCAGGGCTGGTGGAAACCCATCACGGCATCGGCACCTTTGTCATCGAGCGTGCGCCGGAGCAGGGGTTGCGGCTGAATGTCGATACCGCGCTGGGGGTGCGCAGCATTCTGGAGTTGCGCATGGGCCTGGAAACCCAGGCCGCCGCGCTGGCAGCGGTGCGTCGTACCGATCAGCAATTGGCGCAGATGCGTGAAGCGCTGGATGACTATCAAAGTTTGCTGGCCAACAACGACAGCTGCGTCGAGGCTGACAAACGTTTCCACCTGCTGATCGCCGAAGCCACCGGCAATGTATGCTTCACAGAGATCATGCAGCACTTGGGCAATGCGATGATTCCCCGCACCCGCGTCAATGCCGCCGAGCGCGGGTCAGCGGATTTGAGCAAGCTGGGGCAACTCGCCAACCTTGAACACGAGGCGATTCTCAACGCCATCAAGCGCCAGGATCCGGATGCTGCGCGGGCGGCGATGTGGTTGCACCTGACCAACAGCCGCGACCGCTTTTCGGCGGGCGGCAGCTGATTCGTCAGTGCGTAGGAGCGAGCAGTGCGGCGATCCGACTTGTCCGCGAAGAATACACCGCGTTTTTTCAGGTATTACGTGTCATCGTTCTTCGCGGGCAAGCCTCGCTCCTACAGGGGCGCTATATCGCGCATCAGCAATCCATAACGCAAATCCACCGCATCCGGAATCGGCAAATACACCGTGTGCCCATCCCCAGGCGCCACTTCAATCGCCTCGCCCCTGAGGTTCTGCAGTTGATGCAGGTCGAAGTGGAAGTTGCCCTTGGGCGTCATCAGTTCCATGTGATCGCCCAGGCCAAAACGATTCTTCACCCGTACCTCGGCCAGCCGGTCGCGGCGTTCGCCGGTCAACTCCCCAACGAACTGTTGGCGCTCTGAAACCGAGCTGCCGTTCTGGTAGTTCTGGTATTCGTCATGCACGTGCCGGCGTAGAAAACCTTCGGTGTAGCCGCGCTGAGCGAGGGACTCCAGATCAGTCATCAAGCTGCGATCGAACACTCGGCCAGCCACCGCATCGTCGATCGCGCGGCGGTAAACCTGGGTGGTGCGCGCGCAATAGAAATGCGATTTGGTCCGGCCTTCGATCTTCAGTGAATGCACGCCCATCTGTGTCAGGCGCTCGACGTGCTGGACGGCGCGCAGGTCCTTGGCGTTCATGATGTAGGTGCCGTGTTCATCCTCGAACGCCGGCATCAGTTCGCCGGGGCGATTGGCCTCTTGCAACAGGAACACCTGATCGGTCGGCGTGCCGAGGCCCAGGGTCGGTTCGGGAGAGTGGTGCTGGACGATTTCACCCAGTTGATTTTCGCTGGCCGGTGTCGCCGAGTATTTCCAGCGACAGGCATTGGTGCAGCTGCCCTGATTGGCGTCACGCTTGTTCATGTAGCCCGACAACAGGCAGCGCCCCGAATAGGCCATGCACAATGCGCCGTGCACAAACACTTCCAGCTCCATCGCCGGGACGTGCTGGCGGATTTCGGCGATTTCTTCCAGCGACAGTTCGCGGGACAGGATGATCCGGCTCAAGCCCTGTTGCTGCCAGAACTCGACGCTGGCCCAGTTCACCGTGTTGGCTTGCACCGACAGGTGGATCGGCATCTGCGGGAAGTGCCGGCGCACCAGCATGATCAGGCCGGGATCGGACATGATCAGCGCGTCCGGCGCCATGCCGATCACCGGTTCCAGATCCTTGAGGAACGTTTTCAGCTTGGCGTTGTGCGGGGCGATATTGACCACCACATAAAAACGCTTGCCCTGAGCCTGGGCCTCGGCGATGCCGAGCGCGAGGTTGGCGTGATCGAATTCGTTATTGCGCACTCGCAGGCTGTAGCGCGGTTGGCCGGCGTATACCGCATCGGCACCGTAGGCGAAGGCATAACGCATGTTTTTCAGGGTGCCGGCAGGGGCGAGCAGTTCCGGGGGGATGAGTGGCATGGCGCAAGTCATGGCAGTGTCGATCGCAAAAGCCGGCAAGGGTAAGCGGCCTGCACGCGGGGTTTATTGATCTGGATCTATGCTTGACCAAACAACAGATGGCACTCGCGCCAACCGTGGCGGACTAAACATAAGGACGCGAATTTTCGCCTCTGCGCATTGGCATGGACCGGACATGAACGAAACGAAGCTCCAGAACACTTCGCTGATGGTCTTGCTGGCTGTGGTGACCGTTGCCTTCGTCTGGATTCTGCTGCCGTTCTACGGTGCGGTGTTCTGGGCGGCCATCCTCGGCATTCTGTTTGCGCCCTTGCAGCATCAGTTGCAGCTGAGATTCGGTTGGTCACGCAACCTGACGGCCCTGTGCACCTTGAGTCTATGTGTGCTGATTGCGATCCTGCCGGTAATCATCATCAGTACCTTGCTGGTTCAGGAGGGTGCGGCGCTTTATGGCCGAATCGAAAGCGGCGAACTGGACATTGCCGGGCATGTGTCGCAGTTCAAACACAGCTTGCCGCCGTACTTTCAGCACTTGCTCGATCGTTTCGGCATGGGTGAACTGAGTGGGCTTCGCGAGAAAATCATCAAGAGCATGATGCAAGGCAGTCAGTTTCTGGCGTCCCAGGCGTTCAGTTTTGGCCAGGGGACGTTCGATTTCGTGGTGGGTTTTTTCATCATGCTGTATCTGCTGTTTTTCTTTCTGCGGGACGGGTCTGAACTGGCGCGCAAAGTGCGCGCGGCGATACCGCTGGAAGATAACCAGAAGCGTCGCTTGCAACTCAAATTCAATCGGGTGGTGCGGGCCACGGTGAAGGGCAGTTTGCTGGTGTCGATCACGCAAGGGGCGTTGGGCGGGTTGATTTTCTGGTTTCTGGATATCCCGAGCGTGCTGCTCTGGGCGGTGTTGATGGCATTCCTGTCGCTGTTGCCGGCGGTGGGGGCGGGTATCGTCTGGGTGCCGGTGGCGGCGTATTTCCTGCTCAGCGGTGCGATCTGGCAGGGCACGGTGCTCGCGTTGTTCGGGGTGTTCGTGATCGGGTTGGTGGACAATATCCTGCGACCGATTCTGGTGGGCAAGGACACCAAAATGCCTGACTACCTGATTCTCATCTCGACCCTGGGTGGCCTGGCGATTTTCGGCCTGAACGGTTTTGTCATCGGCCCGTTGATTGCCGCGTTGTTTATGTCGAGCTGGGCGATTTTCGTCGATACCAAACAGCGGGTTCAGCTGCCTTAAGCGTTGAGCTGGCCTGAGCCGATACGTTGCGACAGGGCTTGGGCGTCGGGAAGCGAAGTGAGCGGGCCGCTGATCGGTTCGCCGTCCTGTACGAGATACCAGCAGGCAAGCAATCCCAGTGCTCTGAGCGGTGCGGGAACGGCGCTGCCGATAACGGACATAATCTGAACCTGAGCCATAAGTACCTCCATCAATCTGTGGGGTTACCTTACGGATCGGACGCTTGAGTGGAAAATCAACGCTTTCGATAGTCGTCATTGATGCCAGTGAGTGTTGGCGATCAGTCCACGACTTGATCGAGCATATGCACGACTTCCTGTTCATTGAGCAGGCCTTTGCGCACCAGGTTTTCCGCCAGCAGCGAGAGAAACTTGGCGCTGCGATGGCCTTCCAGGTGCTTGAGCTCGGTCAGTGCGTTGTACACCTTGCTGGATGTGCACAAGCCGACAATGCGGTGCGGGTTTTGTGTGGGCATGAGGTCGTCCTTGTTTTTATCAACCTGTTGTTTATGGACAGATCAAGCTTGCGGGCCTGTCATGACATAAATATGACCGACTTTACCTGCCGGTACTGTCCCGACAGCGACCTTGACGAGATTTATTCAGACTCCGTTCGCCTTGCGGCCACAAAAAAGGCCCCGCTGTTGAGGCGGGGCCTGATGAGTCTGTTACCAGCGGTCGTCACGGTAATAACCATGGGGATGGCCATAGTAGCCGCGCGGTGGGCCATAGTAGCCGCGTGGTGGACCGTAATAAATCGGTGCCGGGCGGTAGTACATCGGTTGTTGGACATAGACCGGCGCCGGTTGGTAGTAAACGGGCGGTGGCTGTACGTAAACCGGTTGAGGCTGAGCGTAAACCGGTTGCTCTACATACACCGGCCGGTCGCGGCCGATAATTGCCGAGCCGATGATTGCCGAGCCGACGATCGCACCAAACACAGCCGGACCTTCCCAGCCACGACCACCTGCTTCTGCCTGCCCTGCGATAGCGAGAGCACCGATCAGCAAGGCTACTGTGGGGATTTTACGGATCATGATAAGTCCTCGGTTCTTCGACCCGGCGCTTGGGTCTGCAATAGACACAAGTTGTCGCGGGGATACTTCTAAGACAGCAATTTTTTGAAAATCAGCACAGCCGTTGGGTAAATTTTGTGTAAGGTCTGTACCGGTTTCTTTACGGTGCTGTCTGGTACAGACATACCCTTATGATCGACCACAATCCGGTGGAATTGTTAATTCCGTCCATCTGAAAGTGCTACTGAAGGAGATTCGGATGCAGATGAACCCCAACAAAGACACCCAGTTGTGCATGTCACTCTCGGGCCGTCCCGGCAATTTCGGCCTGCGGTTTCACAATCATCTGTACGAACAACTGGGGCTGAATTTTTACTACAAAGCCTTCAGCAGCCAGGACCTGACGGGGGCTGTCAGCGGCATTCGTGCGTTGGGCATTCGGGGGTGCGGCGTGTCGATGCCGTTCAAGGAGGCCTGCATCGCGCTGGTCGATGAGCTGGATGCATCGGCCGAGGCTATTCAATCGATCAACACTATCGTCAACACCAACGGCCACCTCAAGGCTTACAACACTGATTACATCGCCGTCGCCCAGTTGCTCGAAACCCACCAGGTGCCCAAGGATTCGACCTTTGCCCTGCGCGGCAGCGGCGGCATGGCCAAGGCTGTGGCCAGTGCCTTGCGCGATGGCGGCTACAAAAACGGCTTGATCGTGGCCCGTAACGAACGCGCCGGGCGTGCCCTGGCCGAATCGCTGGGTTACCAATGGCAGGCGGAACTGGGTGCTCAACGCCCGCAGATGCTGATCAACGTCACGCCGATCGGCATGACCGGTGGCCCGGAAGCCGATCAACTGGCGTTTCCCCCTGAAGCCATCGCTGCCGCTGAAACGGTCTTCGATGTGGTGGCGATTCCCTCGGAAACACCGCTGATCGTGCGTGCTCGTGCCGAAGGCAAACGGGTGATCACCGGGCTGGAAGTGATTGCCATCCAGGCGCTGGAGCAGTTCGTGTTGTACACCGGTGTGCGACCGACCGATGAGCAGTTTCAGAAAGCCGTGGCGTTTGCCCGGAGCTGAATTCCGATTATCGGTTGGACCTGTGGCGAGGGAGCTTGCTCCCGTTGGGTCGCGAAGCGGCCCCAAAGCAGTCAGCACACCGAGTTTGCCGGCCTTGCGGCTGCTTCGCAGCCGAACGGGAGCAAGCTCCCTCGCCACAGGGAACTCGGTACATCGGGAAGGGTTATTCGAGGCGCGCCAGGCGTTCTTCCAGTGCCGCGATTCGCGCTTCAAGCTCTTCGATTCGCTCAACCGACACACCGCCACCGGTGCCACGTTCCACCGGATTCTGTCGGGCCGCGAGGATCGCTTCGATATCCGCCGGATCACCCAGCGCATGCATGTAACGATCTTCGCGCTGACCGGCCTGGCGCGGGATCAACAGCGCCAGGCCTCGGGCGATCAAGCGCTCCAGTTGATGCACCACTTGTTCGGCATCTTCGAAGTCATGCATGCGGCCGCTGCGGGTCAGCAGTTCGTTGACCGTCTGCGGACCGCGCAGGAACAACAGCCCCGTCAGAATCACCTGCGCCGGCACCAGTTCCAGCGCCTTGTCGACCCGATGTTCCCAGCGGTCGGCACGGCTGCCCATCACCAGCCGGGTGAAGCCGCGACCTTCAAGGGCGCGCAGGCTCTGGCCAACCTGGCCCTGGCTGAGGTTCATCACCGGTTCGCGGCTGGTTTTCTGGTTGCAGGCAATCACCAGGGCATTGAGGGTCAGCGGATAGGTTTCCGGGCTGGTGGCCTGTTTTTCGATCAACGAGCCCAAAATGCGGATTTCCGTGCTGTTGAGCCGCGGTTCGTCGAAGGTCGTCTCTTGTTCAGTGCTCATCGCGCTTTTCCCTAGGCAGTCGAGCCGCCTAGCCTAATCCTTGCTGGATAAAAGACAAGTCGCAGGGCGCGCCGGCATGGCTATAATCGCTCCACGTTTTTTACTCCCGTCACCACACGAGACTGCCATGACTATTTCCCTGTACGCCGCATCCGTTCCGGTTTTCCAGCAAATGCTCAACGCCCTGAGCAACAACCTGAGCAAGGCCGAAGCCCACGCTACCGCGAAAAACATCGACCCGAACGCATTCCTGCAGGCCCGTCTGTACCCGGACATGTTCCCGCTGGTGCGTCAGGTGCAGATCGCCGTTGATTTCGCCAAGGGTGTTTCGGCGCGTCTGGCTGAAATCGAACTGCCGAAATACGACGATACCGAAACCACCTTCGCCGAACTGCAAGCGTTGATCGCCAAGGTTCTGGCCTTCATCGGCGAGATCAAACCCGAGCAAATCAACGGCAAGGAAGGCATCGAAATCGTGACCCGTCCTGGCACCCCTAAAGAGAAGCGCTTCACTGGCCAGGCTTACCTGCTGAGCTACGGTCTGCCGCAGTTCTTCTTCCACGTCACCACTGCCTACGCATTGCTGCGTCACAACGGTGTGGAAGTGGGCAAGCGCGATTACATGGGCGCGTTCTAAACCACCCAGGTACAAAAAAGCCCGCCAAGGTGTAAGCCTTGGCGGGCTTTTTCGTTTTCGTCGGTGCGTTCTACGCCAAACGCTGCGCCTTCAACTCTTCACCCTGGCAAGCCGCCGCGGTGAACAGCACGTCGGTGGAGGAGTTCAGCGCGGTTTCCGCCGAGTCCTGCAATACACCGATGATGAAGCCGACCGCCACTACCTGCATGGCGATTTCGCTCGGGATGCCGAACAGGCTGCACGCCAGCGGAATCAGCAACAACGAACCGCCCGCCACGCCCGAGGCGCCACAGGCACAAATTGCCGCGACGACGCTGAGCAGAATGGCCGTCGGAATATCCACGGCGATGCCCAGGGTGTGCACGGCGGCTAGGGTCAGCACAGTGATGGTGATCGCCGCGCCGGCCATGTTGATGGTCGCGCCGAGCGGGATCGATACCGAATAGGTGTCTTCATGCAGGCCCAGGCGTTTGCTCAATTCCAGGTTGACCGGAATGTTCGCCGCCGAGCTGCGGGTGAAGAAGGCGGTGATGCCGCTCTCGCGCAGGCAGGTGAGTACCAGCGGATACGGGTTGCGGCGCAGTTTCCAGAACACGATGACCGGGTTCATCACCAACGCGACGAACAGCATGCAGCCCAGCAGCACCGCCAGCAGGTGCATATAGCCGATCAATGCGCCGAAACCGGAAGTGGCGAGGGTCGAAGCCACCAGACCGAAGATCCCCAGCGGCGCAAAGCGAATCACCAGGCGCACGATCACGGTCACGCCATTGGACAGGTCGCCCAGCACTTCGCGCGTCGTCTCGCCAGCATGGCGGATCGCAATGCCCATGCCGATCGCCCACGCCAGAATGCCGATGAAGTTGGCGTTCATCAGTGCGCTGACCGGGTTATCGACCACGCTCAGCAACAGACTTTGCAGCACTTCGCTGATGCCGCCCGGCGCGGTGACCGCAACGTCCTGGGTCGACAGCACCAGGCTCGACGGAAACAGCGTACTGGCGATCACTGCAACCACGGCTGCGGCGAAGGTGCCCAGCAGATACAGAAACAGGATCGGCCGGATATGGGTTTCCTGGCCGTGCTTATGATTGGCAATCGAGGCCATGACCAGCACGAACACCAGGATAGGCGCGACAGCCTTGAGCGCCGACACGAATACTTTGCCAATGAAGGCGGTGGACTTCGCCACCTCAGGCGCGAACAGGGCCAGGGCAATCCCGGCGATCAGGCCGATGATGATTTGCGTGACCAGGCTGCTGCGTTTCAGGCGTTGCAAAAGAGAAGGGGATGAAGCGGTCATAACGGTATCTCTGATTTTATTAGGGTGCAGGGTTCCTTGGCTCATGCAGCAAAAAGCCGGGCAGGCTACATGGAGGGAACCGAAGGGGTCGCCACATCAATGCCAATCAATGGCCGATGAGCAAGGTGTCAATCTCGCGGGTCGCGGACTTTATCACAGCGTAGCCGCGATCCTTCAGACCTGTGACGATCTGCCACCCGATTGTTCAACGCGATTTGCAGGTTCGTGCAACTTCGTTTGGAAACACTCTGTTAAGCTTCGCCATCCTCATTTTCTAGTTCTGCCAGTGGGCCTTCGGGCTGTCGCTGGTGTCGTCGTTTTCCTGGAGTTCTGCATGCTGTTGCCCATTCTTCTGTTGTCCGCCGCCGGTTTCACGGTGCTGACCACGGAATTCATAATCGTCGGCCTGTTGCCGGCAATCGCCCGTGACCTGGACGTCAGCATCCCTCAAGCGGGTTTGCTGGTGACCCTGTTCGCGTTCACCGTGGCCGCGTTCGGGCCGTTCCTGACAGCGTATTTCGCAAGGTTTGAACGGCGCAAACTGTTCATCAGCGTGTTGATCATGTTCGGCCTGGCCAACACGCTGGCGGCGTTTGCGCCGAACATTTGGGTGATGGCCATTGCCCGGTTGATTCCGGCGCTGGGGTTGCCGGTGTTCTGGGCGTTGGCCAGTGAAACCGCGGTGGACATCGTCGGACCGGACTACGCCGGGCGGGCGATTGCCAAGATTGGTTTCGGCATCGTCTGCGCCACCGTATTCGGCATTCCGGTCGGCACGTTGATTTCCGATGCGTTCGGTTGGCGCAGTGCTTTCGGCATTCTGGCGGTGATTGCGTTTGCCAAGGCGCTGCTGCTGTTTATCTATTTGCCGAAAACCAGCCTGCACCAGCATCAGGTGAGTTTTCGTTCGCAATTCAAGATCTTGCGCAGCCCGCTGATGCTGGGTCATGTTCTGCTGTCGATCCTGGTGTTCAGCGGCATGTTCACCGCCTACACCTACCTGGCCGACATTCTTGAACGCCTCGCCGGTTTCAACGGCACCGTGGTCGGCTGGTGTCTGATGGGCTTCGGCGCGGTCGGGCTGATCGGCAACTCGCTGGGCGGTCGCGCGGTGGATCGTCACCCGCTGATCGCTTCTATGACGTTTTGCGCGTTCATGATTGCCGGCATGGTGACGCTGGTGCCGAACATTCACTCGCCGCTGGGGCTGGCGGCGGCGATGGGGATTTGGGGGGTGACCCAGGCGGCGTTGTTCCTGGTCAGTCATGTGCGGTTGATGAAGGCGGCGCCTGAAGCGCCGGCCTTCGCGGCGTCGTTGAACATTGCCGGGGCCAACCTCGGGATCGGCCTGGGCGCCATGGTTGGCGGCCGGGTGATCGACAGTGTGGGCCTGGGCGGACTGGGTTTCGCCGCAGCCGGTTTTATCCTGGTTTCGATTCTCCTGGCCATGGCGCTGATGACCTTCAAACCTCGCGAAGTCTGCGCCTGAGGCTTCACATCTCGGTGAACAGCTCGCGTCGGGCACCTTCGGTAATGGCGACAATGCCGGGGTGCTTGACCTTGCGTTCCACCGAAATGGCGTAGAACGACTCGCGCACCGCGTCGGTCTGGCCGATCAACTCCACGCCGCATTGGCGTTTCACCTCGTCGGCAATCACGCTCGGGCCGATGAAAATCCCGCTACCGGATTGGCCGAAAGCCTGCATCAAAGCGCTGTCGTCGAACTCGCCGACGATTCGCGGCTGAATCTGCTGTTCGGCAAACCAGCGTTGCAAGCGACTGCGCACCACGGTTTCCGGCCCGGGAATCAACAACGGGGCGCCGTGCAGGCTGCGGGGGAAATCCTGGCCGTATCGCGCCGTCAATTCAGCGGTGGCAAAGAAGCTGATACCGCATTCGCCGAGCTTCTGGCTGTAGCCCTTGATGTCCAGATGCGAGGGCATCGGGCTGTCGGAAATCACCAGGTCGAGGCGTTGAATCGCCAGGTCGGCGAGCAATCGTTCCAGTTTGTCTTCGCGGCAGGTGATGCGTAGCGGCTCGCTCAACTCCATGGTCGGCGCGATCAGTCGATAGACGATGGATTTGGGCACCACATCGGCGACGCCCACCCGAAACAGAATCTGTTGCTCATTGGGCTGCGCCCGCAGCATCAGCTCCAGCTCGCCCCCGAGTTGAAACATCTGCTCGGCGTAGGGCAGGGTCTGACGCCCGGCTTCGGTGAGTTCCAGCTGCCGCCCGACCCGGCGAAACAATTCAATGCCATAGGTTTGTTCGAGCAGGGAAATCTGCCCGCTGATGGTCTGTGGTGTCAGGTTCAACTGCTCGCAGGCGCGCACGATGCTGCCGGTCTTGGCCACCACCCAGAAATAATGCAGCTGTCGATAATTCAGCATTCATGTTCCCCGTAGCGTGTGTTTTGCTATGGATTCGTAAAAACCGAAGTATAACCGCTGAAAATACGAATTTTCCTGAAGTGTTTGCCTCTTTAGACTGCCTCGCTATCGACGGATCGCCTTTCGGGTTCTGTCTGTCCTATCGAGGAAAGCATCATGAAGCTTAAAACCACCGCGCTGCTGATCACCTCTTTACTGGTGTTGGCCGGTTGCGACCAGGCCGAGAAAAGTGCTCAGCAATTGATGGGCAAGGCCGCCGAAAGCGCCAAACAGGCGATTGACGATACCCACAAAGCCGCCGAACAAGCGTTGAGCGAGGCCACGAGTGGCCTGATCAGCAAGAAAGAACAACCGGCCAAAGAGACGGGCAAAACCGACTCTTCGTCCCAGGAAATCTAAACCGTCTACAACGAGTCAGGACTGACCCATGGAATACCTTTTAGAACTCGCTGCAAGCCCCACCGCCTGGGTCGCCCTGGCCACGTTGGTGGTGATGGAAATCGTGCTCGGCATCGATAACCTGATCTTCATCTCGATCCTCACCAATAAGCTGCCCGAGCAGCATCGCCAGAAGGCGCGGCGCATTGGTATCGGCATGGCGTTGATCCTGCGCCTGGCGCTGTTGAGCACCATCGCGTTTATCGTCCAGTTGACTGAACCGGTGATCGACATTCTCGGCCACGCGTTCTCCTGGAAGGACATGATCCTGATCGCCGGCGGCCTGTTCCTGTTGTGGAAGGCGACCACCGAGATTCATCACAGCATGGACCCGTCGCCGGAAGACCCGACGTCGGCCACCTCGACCGTGACCCTGGGCTTTGCCGCCGCCATCGGTCAGATCCTGATGCTCGACATGGTGTTCTCCATCGACAGCATCATTACCGCTGTCGGCATGACCGAGCATTTGCCGATCATGATCATCGCGGTGGTGGTGTCGGTCCTGGTGATGTTGCTGGCTGCTGACCCGTTGGCCAAGTTCATCAACGACAACCCGACGGTGGTGATGCTGGCGCTGGGCTTCTTGATCATGATCGGCATGACGCTGATCGCCGAAGGTTTCGGCGCCCACGTACCGAAAGGCTATGTCTACGCGGCCATGGCGTTCTCGGCGACGATCGAAGGCTTGAACATGCTGTCGCGGCGGGCCAAACAGAGGCGCGTTGCCGCAGAAGCTTAATCGCCGATAAACGAAACGGCCGCCTGAACTTGCGAGAGTCCAGGCGGCCGTTTTTTGTTTGTACGACTGAAAAGCGCCAGTCAGTGCGCGGTGATGGGGTGTGTAGCCGGTTTATCGGTTTTGGCCGCGGGCGCCGATTTAACCGGGTGGTGATGGTGCCGACGGGTAATGCGCAAAACGCCCCACAACATGGCGGCGGCCACTGCCAGCCAGCCGGAAATCAACATCACAATGGTCATTGTCAGGCTCATCAGTGCCTCCTCTTTGCCCTGCCGCGGGCGCACACTCTTCCTTGGTAAAGGACAGTCTAGCCGTTGCTGTGTTTCAGGCTATTGACCAAAGGTCGCCTGTCATCAACCCGTTCGCTCTATCAAATGCAAACAACTGCCGGTTAAGGCTATACCGCTGTCGCGCGGCATCCTATGATCGACGGCCAAGCCGGCTGCGTGATCGCCTGGCGTCTGAACAAGAGAGTGATGATGGTGCGGGTATTTTCTCGAATTCGATCTTTGGCACTGATCGTTGGCTGCGTTGCCGGCCTGGCTGGCTGCGCGGGGAGCGTAGCGCCTGAGATCAAGCGTCTGCCGGAGCGTGTCGAACTCAGCGGTACGTTCTACCGTGGGCAAAGTTATCAGAGCGGGCCTCAAGTGCTGGCCAGCCTGTTGTCCCAACAGGACATCGTGATAACTCCAGGGTTGCTCGAAAAGCCCCTGAATTTACCGGGCGCCGAAGACCGGTTGCAGCAGAACATGCAAAACCTCGCCCGCGAATACGGGATGGTGGTCTATCCCCTCGACAGCCAATTGCCGGCGCTGCTGACCCAGGTCGCAGCCGGTTATCCGGTGATGGTACGCATTACTGAAGGCTCGGCATTCTGGGCCGGGCCGCGATACGCCATTCTTGCCGGTTACAACCGTCAGAAGCAGACCGTGTTGCTGCGCACCGGGATGGATCGTCGGTTGCTGATGGGGTTCAGCGCCTTTGAGTCGGCGCTCGAGAATGCAGGCGGTTGGGCCGTTTTGATCCAGAAGCCGGACCAGATTCCGGCCAACGTCGATCAGCAGCGCTGGCTGAAAGCGGCGAACGATCTTGCCCAGTCAGGTCAGGAGCAGGCGGCAGCCAGGGCGAAGAAGGCGCTGACCGCGCAGTAGTTTCCGTTTGTCATCCGCCGGGCACTACTCGACGTTGTTCGCCTCTGATGTAAAGGGCCCGGGTTTCTCGCCGGGCCGTGACCAGGAGGCGTCCATGGCTCAATCCAATACCCCCGTCGGCCCACACTCGTCCGAGCATTCGTCCGATAATGAGTTGGGGTTCGACCCCGACTCTCCGGACGTTGCTGATCCTCAGGTCGACCCCATCGGACCTGCCAGGGCGCCCAGGGACATAAAGCCGGGTGAGGAGGGCAAGAAGAAGCCGGCCAAGCCTTACGACCCACTCGGTAATCTGAGACCCAAGTCTTAGTGAGAGGTGCATATGTCTACCGATTCGAGCTTCGACGACAAACATCCGGACTCTCCCGACAGTGTTCCAACAACCCTTGAGCCGGACGTGGATCCGGTGATGGACCCAGACAGCCCGCTAAGGGATCCCTTGGCCAGGCCGACCGTGGTGCCGACGAAGCATCCGCAGGGCTGGCGAGACCCGAGTGCCGGGGACGGCATTCCGGATGACGATCAGATGCCGTTGCCCAATGATTGACCGCCGGACAAAAAAAGCCCCGAATATTCGGGGCTTTTCATTTATGGATGTTTCGACCTTATTTTGAGGCTTCAATCACACCGCTCTGGCGATGCTTGAGGTTCTTGTCTGACTTGTATTGAAGGGCGACGGACGGCACGTTGGTGCTCTTGCCGGTTTCAACCCAGCTGCGAATACGGGTTGCATCGGCAAAGTGCGTGTACTTGCCGAAGGCATCGAGAATCACCAGCGCAACCGGACGGTTGCCCATGCTGGTCACCAACACCAGGCAGTGGCCGGCCTGGTTGGTAAACCCGGTTTTCGTCAGCTTGATGTCCCAGTTCGGCTTGTTGATCAAGTGGTCGGTATTGTGGAAACCCAGGCTGTAGTTGGGTTTACGGAATGTAACGGTTTTTTCCTTGGTCGTGCTCAGCTCGGTCAAGAGTGGGTACTTGTGCGCGGCGATCAGCAGTTTGCTCAGGTCGCGGGCGGTGGACACGTTGCGCGGGGAGAGACCCGTCGGTTCGACGAAGTGGGTACTGGTCATGCCCAGCGCCTTGGCTTTGGCGTTCATGGCGGCAATGAACGCGACGTAACCGCCCGGATAGTGATGCGCCAAGGTTGCGGCGGCACGGTTTTCCGATGACATCAGGGCGATCAGCAGCATCTCGCGGCGCGTCAATTCGCTTTGGAGTTTGACTCGGGAGAACACGCCTTTCATTTCCGGGGTGTCGCTGATGTTGACGGGAATATATTCGTCCATGTTCTGCCGCGCTTCTACGACCACCAGGCCGGTCATCAGTTTGCTGACGGAGGCGATGGGTACGACGACGTCAGGATTGCTGGCATAGATGACTTTGTTGGTTTGCAGATCCATCAGCAAAGCGCTGCCGGAAGCGATCTTCAGTTGTGCAGTGTCTCGTGGTGCCGCGGTGGTTTCACCGGCGTTGACCGTTGGCGTGATGAAAGTCCCTGTAACTGCAAAAACTAGGCTCAGGATGGAAAGACGGATTTTCACGCTGGCAGACTCATAAAGGGTGGATATGCCGTTCTGTAACGGGCTGTTTCTTAAAAACGACGCATTTTAGGAGTATGTGCCAGGAAAGCCATAGGCGCCTGCAAGACGGGGGGTAAAAGTGAAGAATATTTAATGCTGTAACTCTTTCTTTACTATTTGGCTTTGCAGTTGTCCGACCTCTGTGATCGAGCTGTTTGCTACAGGCAAAAAGAACCCCGCGATGGGCGGGGTTCTTTTGGGTGCAGCAGGGTGAGAGTTAACTCAGCTGTGCAGTGTTTCGGCGGCGTACAACGTGTTTTCCAGCAGGCAGGCGCGGGTCATCGGGCCGACGCCACCCGGTACCGGAGTGATCCAGCCGGCACGGGCCAGGGCGGATTCGTAAGTCACGTCGCCGACCAGTTTGCCGTCTGCCTGACGGTTGATGCCGACGTCGATCACGATCGCGCCTTCCTTGATCCACTCACCTTTGACCAGGCCCGGCTTGCCGGCGGCAACCACTACCAAGTCGGCGCGACCGACGTGGCCGGCCAGATCCTTGGTGAAGCGGTGGGTGACAGTCACGGTGCAACCGGCCAGCAGCAGTTCCATCGCCATCGGACGACCAACAATGTTGGAAGCCCCGACAATGACCGCGTCCATCCCGTAAAGATTGACGCCGGTGCTTTCCAGCAGCGTCATGATGCCTTTGGGCGTGCACGGGCGCAGCAGCGGAATGCGCTGGGCCAGGCGACCGACGTTATAAGGGTGGAAACCGTCGACGTCCTTGTCGGGACGAATGCGCTCCAGCAATTTGGAGGCGTCCAGGTGTTCAGGTAGAGGCAGCTGAAGCAGAACGCCGTCGATTGCCGGGTCGTCGTTCAGGCGATCGATCAGATCGGTCAGCGCTGCTTGAGTGGTGTCGGCAGGCAGGTCATAGGCTTGGGATAGGAAGCCGACCTCTTCACAGTCTTTACGCTTGTGCGAGACATAAACCTGAGAGGCAGGATCGCTGCCGACCAGGATCACCGCGAGGCCGGGTGTGCGCAGGCCTTGCTGGCGACGCTCGGCAACTCGTTTGGCGATCTGCTGGCGCAGGCTGGCGGCGATCGATTTGCCGTCGATTAGTTGTGCAGTCATTGCGCGTGATTAACCATCGAGAGGGGAAAAAAAGAGAGCGCATTCTCGCATGTCACGAGGTGAGGGCAAAGGCGCTTGGTCTGCAAATTCCCCTAACTCCTTTAATTAAATGAATTTTTTTCAAAAAGGATTTGACGACCTTCAGGGGGCTCTATACTATTCGTCGCACTTGTCGGGCACAGCCTAGCACTGGTTAAGAAGGTCGAGCGGAGTTACGGTTCCGCAAGACTGAAAAGCACTTAGTTTGTAGTCCTTCAAGGGTACAGATTAACAAGGCGCCCGTAGCTCAGCTGGATAGAGCATCCGCCTTCTAAGCGGATGGTCGCAGGTTCGAGTCCTGCCGGGTGCGCCATTAGGCAGCATTGGCACAAGTAGCGCGATATGGTGGGCGTAGCTCAGTTGGTAGAGCACGGGATTGTGACTCCCGTTGTCGTGGGTTCGATCCCCATCGTCCACCCCATATTTCGAAAGGCGCCAGATTAATAGTCTGGCGCCTTTGCTTTAACAGCTTCAACCCGCGGATGTGGTGGAATTGGTAGACACACTGGATTTAGGTTCCAGCGCCGCGAGGCGTAAGAGTTCGAGTCTCTTCATCCGCACCAAATAAAGCTTCACTCATGCCGATTGGCATGATTGAGGTTCAACAAAGAAGTTGTTTGGCTTCTTTGTCACGCAATATGGTGGGCGTAGCTCAGTTGGTAGAGCACGGGATTGTGACTCCCGTTGTCGTGGGTTCGATCCCCATCGTCCACCCCATATTCCGAAAGGCGCCAGATTTAACAGTCTGGCGCCTTTTTTGTTTCAGTGGTTTGAGTGTCGGTGGCTGCAGGTTGTGGGCCGCAGGGGCAGGTCGCTTCGTCGTATTTATGTTTCTCGATGATGCCTGATTTGCCCGCCGATCCCCTCGCGGGGTTGGCTGTCAGGGACGGATTGCCGATTCCTTCTATATATAGGAAGGTGGGTGCAGAGCCCTGGCTTGATTGGCTGTATTTGCTAACAGGGCGAGGCACAACCGTTTGTCCCCGCCTATAAATTGCCTGCTGTTTTTTTACCCGTTTTCAGTAGGGTGACTTCTTGAGTTTGACCCACTAGAATGCATGCCCTTGATTCTGGGGTCGGAAACGGCCGGCTAACGTCTGTGCAACGAGGAATATCCATGCAAGTTTCTGTTGAAAATACTTCTGCTCTTGAGCGCCGCATGAGCATCACCGTGCCGGCTGAGCGCATCGAGACTCAGGTCAACAAGCGTCTGCAGCAGACTGCCCAAAAGGCCAAGATCGCTGGCTTCCGTCCAGGCAAAGTGCCAATGAGCGTGATCCGTCAGCGTTTCGGGGCTGATGCACGTCAAGAAGCCGTGGGCGACGTGATCCAGTCTTCCTTCTACGAAGCTGTCGTCGAGCAGAAGCTGAATCCGGCTGGTTCGCCTTCGATCGAACCTAAAACCCTGGAAGCGGGCAAGGACCTGGAATACGTAGCCGTATTCGAAGTGTTCCCTGAGTTCACCGTTGCCGGTTTCGAAGGCATCACCGTCGAGCGCCTGAGCGCCGAAGTGGCTGACGCCGATCTGGACAAGATGCTGGAAGTCCTGCGCAAGCAGAACACCCGTTTTGAAGTGGCCGAACGCGCTGCCCAGAACGAAGACCAGCTGAACATCGATTTCGTCGGCAAGGTCGACGGTGAAGTGTTCGCAGGTGGTTCTGCCAAAGGTACTCAGCTGGTGCTGGGTTCCGGCCGCATGATCCCTGGTTTCGAAGACGGTCTGGTTGGCGCTAAAGCCGGCGAAGAGCGCGTTCTGAACCTGACCTTCCCAGAGGACTACCAGAACCTCGACCTGGCAGGCAAAACTGCTGAGTTCACCGTGACCGTGAACACCGTTTCCGAGCCTAAACTGCCAGAGCTGACCGAAGAGTTCTTCGCTCAATTCGGCATCAAGGAAACCGGTCTGGAAGGCTTCCGCACCGAAGTTCGCAAGAACATGGAGCGCGAACTGCGTCAGGCGATCAAATCCAAGGTCAAGAATCAGGTGATGGACGGTCTGCTGGCCACCAACCCGATCGAAGTGCCTAAGGCTCTGCTGTCCAACGAAGTCGACCGTCTGCGCGTGCAGGCTGTTCAGCAGTTCGGTGGCAACATCAAGCCTGACCAACTGCCGGCCGAGCTGTTCGAAGAGCAAGCCAAGCGCCGCGTCGTGCTGGGTCTGATCGTGGCTGAAGTGGTCAAACAATTCGACCTCAAGCCTGACGAAGCCCGCGTTCGCGAGATGATTCAGGAAATGGCTTCGGCCTACCAAGAGCCTGAGCAGGTTGTGTCCTGGTACTACAAGAACGACCAGCAACTGAACGAAGTCCGTTCGGTTGTGCTGGAAGAGCAAGTTGTGGATACTGTTCTGCAGAAAGCTAGCGTGACCGACAAATCGGTCTCTTACGAAGAAGCGGTCAAGCCGGTAGAAGCTCCACAAGCCGACTGATTGGTTTTGCGGTAAGAAGTACACACCATAAGCCAGCCTTCGTGCTGGCTTATGCGTATTCAAGACATAACTATTTGGGAGTGACTGCGAGACATGTCCCGCAATTCTTATTATCAGAGCTCTGACATCCAGGCCGCAGGCGGTCTGGTCCCGATGGTTATCGAGCAGTCTGCCCGTGGCGAACGTGCCTATGACATCTACTCGCGCCTGTTGAAGGAGCGAGTGATCTTCCTGGTAGGTCCGGTAGAAGACTACATGGCCAACCTGGTTGCGGCGCAACTGCTGTTCCTTGAAGCGGAAAACCCGGACAAGGACATCCATCTTTACATCAACTCACCAGGCGGTTCGGTGACTGCGGGCATGTCGATCTACGACACCATGCAGTTCATCAAGCCAGACGTTTCCACCACCTGCATCGGTCAGGCCTGCAGCATGGGTGCCTTCCTGCTTGCCGGTGGTGCTGCCGGCAAGCGTTTCTGCCTGCCGAACTCGCGCATGATGATTCACCAGCCGTTGGGCGGCTTCCAGGGTCAGGCGTCGGACATCGACATCCATGCCAAGGAAATCCTCCACATTCGTTCGCGTTTGAACCAGCTGTTGGCTCATCACACCGGTCAGAGCCTCGAAACCATCGAGCGCGATACCGAGCGCGACAACTTCATGAGCGCTGAGCGTGCGGCTGAATATGGCCTGATCGACTCCGTGATCGACAAGCGTAAAATGCCCGCCTAAGCAGCCCAAATGTAGGTGGTCGGGGTAACTGACCGCCTGCGGGCTTGAAAAAGCCTGCAATTGCCTTCATCTTGTGTTGCAAGCCTATCGGATTTGGATCGATCGAATGACTGACACCCGCAACGGCGAGGACAACGGAAAACTGCTCTATTGCTCCTTCTGTGGCAAAAGCCAGCATGAAGTACGCAAATTGATTGCCGGCCCCTCGGTCTTTATCTGCGACGAGTGCGTCGACCTGTGCAATGACATCATCCGTGAGGAGGTGCAGGAAGCCCAGGCCGAAAGCAGCGCGCATAAATTGCCTTCGCCTAAAGAAATCAGCGGCATCCTTGATCAGTACGTGATTGGTCAGGAACGTGCGAAAAAGGTTCTGGCCGTAGCGGTGTACAACCACTACAAGCGTCTGAACCAGCGCGACAAAAAGAATGACGACGTCGAACTCGGCAAAAGCAACATCTTGCTGATCGGCCCGACAGGCTCGGGTAAAACCCTGCTTGCCGAAACTCTGGCCCGCTTGCTGAACGTTCCGTTCACCATCGCCGACGCAACCACCCTCACCGAGGCGGGTTATGTGGGCGAAGATGTCGAGAACATCATTCAGAAGCTGCTGCAGAAGTGCGATTACGACGTAGAAAAGGCCCAGATGGGCATTGTCTACATCGATGAGATCGACAAGATCTCGCGCAAGTCTGACAACCCGTCGATCACCCGGGACGTTTCCGGTGAAGGCGTGCAGCAGGCCCTGCTCAAGTTGATCGAAGGCACGGTCGCTTCCGTTCCACCTCAAGGTGGTCGCAAGCATCCGCAGCAGGAATTCCTTCAGGTCGACACCCGTAACATCCTGTTCATCTGCGGTGGTGCGTTCTCCGGTCTGGAAAAGGTTATTCAAAACCGTTCCACCCGTGGCGGCATCGGCTTCAACGCAGAAGTGCGCAGCAAGGAAGAAGGCAAGAAAGTCGGTGAATCCCTGCGTGAAGTCGAGCCTGACGATCTGGTCAAGTTCGGTCTGATCCCGGAATTCGTCGGGCGTCTGCCGGTACTTGCCACGCTGGACGAGCTTGATGAGGCTGCGCTGATGCAGATTCTCACCGAGCCGAAGAATGCCCTGACCAAGCAGTATGCCAAGCTGTTCGAGATGGAAGGCGTGGACCTGGAATTCCGGGCCGACGCGCTGAAATCGGTCGCCAAACGTGCCCTGGAACGCAAAACCGGTGCCCGTGGCCTGCGCTCGATTCTCGAAGGTGTATTGCTCGACACTATGTATGAAATCCCCTCGCAGTCCGAGGTGAGTAAAGTAGTGATCGACGAAAGCGTTATAGAAGGCAAGTCCAAGCCTCTGTATCTCTATGAGAACAGTGAGCCGACTGCCAAGGCAGCGCCAGACGCTTAAGCGTCACACTGCTGGAATAAAGAAGGGGCCTTCGGGCCCCTTTGCTATTGTGGGAGACGGGGCAGCTAACCTGAATTTCTGGATGCGCCGGGATAAATGCAGGCGCTACCGTAAGCTCTGATTTTTTAAGTGATTCTTTTATCCGCTTGTTTTTTTTGAAAACAGCCCCCATCTTGGTTTCAAGCTTACTTCCATCTGTTTACGGCCTTATGGCCGCCGTAGAGGCGAAATCATGAAGACGACCATCGAATTGCCTCTCCTGCCATTGCGTGATGTCGTGGTTTATCCGCACATGGTTATCCCGCTGTTCGTGGGGCGCGAGAAATCCATCGAAGCTCTCGAGGCAGCGATGACGGGCGACAAGCAGATCCTTCTGCTGGCTCAGCGGAATCCTGCTGACGACGATCCCGGTGAAGAAGCACTTTATCGCGTAGGCACCATTGCTACCGTTCTGCAGCTGCTCAAACTGCCTGACGGCACCGTCAAGGTTCTTGTCGAAGGCGAGCAGCGGGGCGCCGTGGAGCGCTTCAGCGAAGTCGACGGCCACTGCCGTGCCGAAGTCTCGTTGATCGACGAAACCGAAGCGCCAGAGCGCGAATCGGAAGTGTTTGTCCGCAGCCTGCTGGCTCAATTCGAACAATATGTGCAGCTGGGCAAGAAAGTCCCCGCTGAAGTCCTGTCGTCGCTCAACAGCATCGACGAGCCGGGCCGCCTGGTCGACACCATGGCCGCGCACATGGCCCTGAAGATCGAGCAGAAGCAGGAAATCCTCGAAATCATCGATTTGTCGGCCCGGGTCGAGCACGTTCTGGCGTTGCTGGATGCCGAGATCGATCTGCTGCAAGTCGAAAAACGCATTCGCGGCCGCGTTAAGAAGCAAATGGAGCGCAGCCAGCGCGAGTACTACCTGAATGAGCAGATGAAGGCTATTCAGAAAGAGCTGGGCGACAGCGACGAAGGCCACAACGAAATCGAAGAGCTGAAAAAGCGCATCGATGCCGCCGGTCTGCCGAAAGATGCGTTGGCCAAGGCTCAGGCCGAACTGAACAAGCTGAAGCAAATGTCGCCAATGTCCGCGGAAGCGACCGTGGTGCGTTCGTACATCGACTGGCTGGTTCAAGTGCCATGGAAAGCCCAGAGCAAAGTGCGCCTGGACCTGGCCCGTGCCGAAGACATTCTCGACGCCGACCACTACGGTCTGGAAGAAGTCAAAGAGCGGATCCTTGAATACCTCGCCGTGCAGAAGCGCGTGAAGAAGATTCGCGGCCCGGTATTGTGCCTGGTCGGTCCTCCAGGGG